>JBOHER010000449.1:0-4687 GCA_050701115.1 Haloechinothrix sp.
ACATTCACGCACGACCCGGGCCATAGGGTGCGGTCGGCCCATCGGGTGCTCAGCCCCCGGTGAGGCTCGGCGGAGTGGGAATTCGATCACCGGAGCGACCGATGTTGCCTTCCAGCGACGCACGCCACTCCCCCGTCTCGATCATCTTCCGGATGGCATCGTTGAGCGCGCGCCGCCCATCGACGTCGCCCTTGCGCAACCCGATGCCGTAACGCTCGGTGGAGAACTGCTCGCCGACGACCTTCAGCAGTTCGGGGTGTTCCGCCACGTAACCGGCCAGAATCACCGCGTCAGTGGTGACCGCGTCGACCTGGCGCGCCAGCAACGCCGTCACACAGTCCGGATAGCGGGGATACTCCACCAGTTCGACGGCCTGCGCGAAACGCTCCTTGACCCGGTGCGCGGACGTCGATCCGGTGACCGAGCACAACCTTCTTCCGTTGAGCGAGCTCGGCCCTTCGATGTCCTCTGTGGACAGCCGCACCAGCAGTGCCTGACCGGTTTCGAAGTACGGCCCGGCGAAATCCACCTTCTTCTTGCGCTCATCGGTGATCGAATAGGTACCGACGACGAAGTCAACGCCTCCGGTAGTGATCGCAGGCTCACGCTGCGCCGCGGGGATGTCGCGCCAGGTGATGCCGTCCTCGTCCACTCCAAGCTCGGCGGCAACGAACCTGGCCACGTCGACGTCGAAGCCCACATAGCGACCGTCCACCGTGCGCTGGGACAGGCCGGGCTGGTCGAATCGGATGCCGACGGTGACCGACCCGCTGTGCCGCGCACGAAAGACCAGCGAATCCTCCGCGTTAGGCCCCGGACCCGCACACCCGGTGGCCACGGTGGCCAGCAAGCCGCATGCCGCGAGAATCGAGAGCAGTCGCGCGAACCGCATGCCGCCTCCTTACTCAGGTGCGGGTGTGAACACTTCACCGTGTGCATAACCGTGGCGGCTAGCCTAAGGGGTGTGCTGAGAGCGCCCGCACCTGTACTTGACGCCATCGGCACCTTGGCCCGGCTGGGGCTCGCCGCTGTCTGGTTGGTTTCCGGCTGGCTGAAGCTGGCCGACCCCGGTCAGACCTATCTGGCGGTGCGTGACTACGAGGTGTTGCCGCCGGGCGTGGTCGGCGTCGTGGCCACCGTTGTACCTCTGCTCGAGCTGGTACTCGGGTTGGCGCTGCTGGCGGGACTGCGCACCCGGCTGGTCGCCGCCTGCTCCGCCGCGCTGCTGATGGTGTTCATCGCTGGGGTGGCGCAGGCATGGGCACGCGGGCTGAGCATCGACTGCGGCTGCTTCGGTGGGGGTGGGCAGGTGCCGCCCGATCAGACCCGCTACCCGCAGGACATCGCCGTGGACCTGGCTTTCCTGCTGCTGGCCGGTTGGCTGCTGGTGCGACCGCACACGCGGTGGTCGGCGGATGGCTGGCTGCACGGCAAGGCGCGACCGGGCGTCGAGCACGATCATCTGGTGAACGACTGAGGAGATGCAGATGGGTGGAGCGGAACGCAGCGCACGCAAGCGCAAGCAGCAGCAACTGGCGAACGCGCAGACGGCACGGCAACCCAGCGGAAAGCCCGCAGGAGACCCGGACCGCACCAAGAAGATCATCATCGGCGTTGCGGGCGTGCTCGTACTCGCCGGGGTGATCATCGGCGGCTGGGCGTGGATGAACGCCGACAAGAAGGCCACCGAGGGGCAGGCCATCCCCACCCGGTCCGCCGCAGCGGGCACCGAGTCGACCCGGGAAGGCGTTGCGGTGGTCACAGGCTCGCCGGCGGCCGACGTGACTATCGACGTCTACGCCGACTTCCTCTGCCCGGTCTGCAAGCAGTTCGAGGAGGTCTACGGCGAACGGATCTCCGGACGGGTCGCGGCAGGCGAAGTGCGTCTGCGCACCCACATGCTGCCCATGCTGACGAATCGCTCCGATCCGCCGGGCTATTCACTGGACGCCGCGAACGCCGCGCTCTGCGCCGCCGACGAGGGGAAGTTCACCGCGTTCCACAACAGCCTGTTCGCCGCACAACCGCGCGAAGGCACCCGTGGCTACGACAACCGGCAGCTGATCGACCTGGGCACCAACCTCGGCATCACCGGCGGCACCTTCGCGGCGTGCGTCAACAACGGCACCTACGACGACGAACTGACGGCGGAGTTCACCCAGGTGAAGGACGACCCGAAGCTGCAGCAGGACTTCGGCAGCGGACCGGGATTCGGCACGCCGACGGTCGTGGCCAACGGTGAGATCGTCGATCTGTCCGACGACGCCTGGCTGGCCAACCTGGTGGATACCGCGAAGGGTTAGACCTCCTCCGAATCCCGCCCGCACGCGCGGCGACGCACCGCGCGACTCTCGCGAGCAGCAGCTCGGGTGCCACCACGGACAGAGCCACCGGCACGGCAGCCGACCTGGGCATTCAGTCCACATCTCCGGTTCCCGGGTGATGGCATACCGGCTATTCGCCGGGGAACCCGTACGACGTGGCCGGATGCAGATACTCCGACGAGCGTGACTCGCACCGGTTCTCCAGGCCCAGGCGATAACGCCGGAACGACTCCATCTGCGGGAGCGGACCCGGGAGTTCGGGAGCCGCCGCGATCTCGATGAACTCGTGCGGGTCGTCGAGCTGGTAACTGATCCACACGAATCCACCGGGATCGACGGCCTCAAGCTCGGCGTAGACCTCCTTGAGCAGCTCCAGGTGATGTGCGAGCTGCTCCGGCCGCACCCGGTACCGCATGAGCAGGTGCTCCATCAGCGCCTCCGTTATCGTGCCTGCCGCCTCGCGCGCCGATGCACGCGCCACCGCCGTCGACGGATGCGTGCGGGTGCTTCGCCCCGGCCAGGGGTGCGGTGCCGAACCTACCGTGCCCGCGAGGCCGGCGATCATGGTGACCAGCCTGGACCAGTACGAACCCGGGTGGGAGCCCCCTGCGAGGCAGGCACTCCCGGCGCCACCCGCATACCTCGTCAGGCGTTGTAGGTCAGCCCCAGCCCGACGATGTCGCCCGCGTCGTTGCGTTCGGTCCAGGCATCGAGCAGGGCATCCGCCTGCGCCCGGTCGACACCCAGCTCGGCGACCGAGCCGAGGGCATGGTCGCGGGTGACGGGATTCCCCTGCGCGAGCAGGTGGAACATCCGGATCAGCAGGCGGGCTTTGTCGTGACCGAGGTCGAGGGCTCCGCCCGTCCGGTGGGCTACCTCGAACTCGTCAATGCGGCACAGCGTCTGCTGCAGTTCAGCAACGCGCCGAGTCAGCCGCGCTCGCGATTGGTGCAGCAGATCTGCCAGGCGGGGACCGATGGGCGCCGGTCAGCGCGCGGATCTCGGCCACGGTCAGCGCCGGGACCCCGCTTCGCTCCGGTTTCAGGAGGCGCAGCAGGACAGTTTGGCCACGTCGCGCGTGAAGGTCTGGGCGGCGAGCTTGATGCCCTCGGCCATGGTCAAATATGGGCACCACAGGTCGGCCATCTGCTGCACGGTCATGTCGTTGGCCAGCGCGTAGACGGCGGTCGCGATCACATCGCCGGCACCCTCGGCAAGTACGTGCGCGCCGAGCAGCCGCCCGGAGCCTTGTTCGGCGACGAGCTTGATCAGGCCACGGGTATCTCGGTTCACCAGCGCACGCGGCACATACCCCAGCGGCAGGACCCGGCACTCGCAGGCATAGCCCTGCTCAACGGCCTGGGCGTCGGTCAGCCCTGCCGCTGCGATCTGCGGGCTGGTGAAAGTCACCCGCGGCAAGTGGTGGTAGTCCAGTGTGCGCCCCGCATTGTCGAAGGCGTTGTCGGCCACCAGCGCGCCGTGTGCGCCCGCCACGTAGACGAACTGCGGGTGACCCGTGACATCCCCAGCAGCCCAAATCCGGGGATTGTCCATGCGTAGGTACTCGTCGACCACGACCTCGCCGCGGCTGCCGACCTTTACCCCGACCGCCGTCAGGTGCAGGCCCTCGTCGGCGAAGATCCGCTCGATGCCGGCGGAGATTTCTGGTTCCGCCGATCACGACCATCGACTCAAGCAGCGCGGTGAGCTCCATGGCAGTGGTCGAAGTCAGGTAGTCGATCTTGCCCAACCGGTCGATCGGAGGCGCCCACGGCGCCGAGCCGGTCGCGAACAGATAGTGCTCGGCCTCGACCCGCGACCGCCCGCCGTCGGCACGCTCCACCCGCAGGGCAGGACCGTCGACGAAGCGCGCGTGGCCGGCGAGGATCTCCCAGCCGTACTCGGCGGCCAAATCGATGTACTTGTCGGCGCGCAGGCTCTCCACCAACGGGCCTCGGCGGCGGCCAACAGCGCCTTGGACGGCACACAGCCGGTGTTCACACACGTACCGCCCACCGTGCCGTGCTCGATCATGATCACGGTCTTGCCCCTTCGGCGCGCGGCGATAGCCGCGGCGAACGCCCCGCCGCCCGAACCGATCACCGCGAGGTCGTAGCTCATCGACAACCCTCTTCATCGCCATTCCACGCCGTGTCCGCTTCCCCGGATGAATCCATGCTATACATGTCAAATCCGGATAGGCAGATGAATCGGCGATTTATGGAGCACGCGGTGACCACGACGACCTGCGCGGGTGGCACGGACAGCTGCGACCGCCCGGTCGGACTGCTGCCCGCCGAGCCGGCAGGGATCGCCGTGCTGGCGAAGTTCTTCCGTGCGCTGGGCGACCCGGCCAGGTTGCG
>JBOHER010000450.1:0-5777 GCA_050701115.1 Haloechinothrix sp.
CCGAATCCCATCCGCGGCTCAGTGTGGCGATCGTGTCCAAGGTCTACCCGATGCGCAGCCACACGGTTTCCGCGGAAGGCGGAGCCGCCGCGGTCGCCGCGGCGGACGACAGCATCGACGAGCACGCCTATGACACCGTCTCCGGCAGCGACTGGCTGTGCGACCAGGACGCGGTCGAGGCGTTCGTCGACGAGGCACCGCGGGAACTGCTCCGGCTGGAGCACTGGGGCTGCCCGTGGAGCCGTCAGCCGGACGGGCACATCGCGGTGCGGGCTTTCGGTGGCATGAAGAAGAAGCGCACCTGGTTCGCCGCCGACAAGACCGGCTTTCATCTGCTGCACACGCTGTTCCAGACCGCGCTGTCCTACTCGGACATCGTGCGCTACGACGAGTGGTTCGCCACCACCCTCTTGGTCGACGACGGCCGGGTGCGGGGCGTGGTGACCGTCGAACTCGCCACCGGCCGGATCGAAACGATCATCGCGAACGCGGTCATCGTGTGCACCGGCGGCTGTGGCCGGGTGTTCCCGTTCACCACCAACGCCAACATCAAGACCGGCGACGGGATGGCACTGGCCTATCGGGCGGGCGCGCCGCTCAAGGACATGGAGTTCGTCCAGTATCACCCAACCGGCCTGCCGTTCACCGGCATCCTGATCACCGAAGCCGCCCGCGCGGAGGGCGGTTGGCTGCTCAACAAGGACGGCTACCGGTACCTGCAGGACTACGACCTCGGCAAGCCAACACCCGAGCCGGAGCTGCGCAGTATGGAGCTGGGACCACGCGACCGGCTGTCCCAGGCCTTCGTGCACGAGCAGGCCAAGGGACGGACGATCGATACCCCCAGCGGGCCGATCGTGCACCTGGACCTGCGCCACCTCGGTGCCGGCGTCATCGACACGAAGCTGCCCTTCGTGCGTGAGCTGTGCGCGAGCTACCAGAACATCGACCCGGTGCGGGAACTGGTCCCGGTGCGCCCGGTGGTGCACTACATGATGGGCGGCATCCACACCGACATCCACGGCGCCACTCCCCTGGCCGGGCTGTACGCCGCCGGCGAGGTCGCCTGCGTGAGCATCAACGGCGCCAACCGGCTGGGGTCCAACTCGCTCCCCGAGTTGCTGGTGTTCGGTGCGCGCGCCGGTAGGGCCGCCGCCAAGTTCGTGAGCGCATCGAAGAGCTCGGGGACCAGTGCCGTCTTCGCGCAGGGCCGCGATGAGCAGCGCAGGCTTGAGCGGGAGCTGAACCGACATCAGGAGACAAGCGGCGCGGGCCGCGACCGGATCGCGGACATCCGCACCGAGATGCAGGACACGATGGAGAACGGCGCGGGCATCTATCGCGATAAGGACTCGCTGACCAAGGCGGTGGACCGGCTACGCGAGCTGCGCGAGCGATACCGGAACGCGGTCATCGACGACCACAGTCGCACGTTCAACACCGAACTCGTCGCCAGCCTGGAGTTGTCCTGCATGTTGGACGTAGCCGAAAGCATCGTTGGCTGCGCGTTACGGCGGGAGGAATCGCGCGGCGCGCACCAGCGCACTGACTTCCCGGCACGGGACGACAACCGGTTCCTGGCCCATTCACTGATCCACCGCAGGCCAGATGGCGATTACCGAGTGTCCTACCTGCCGGTGACGATCACTCGCTGGCCGCCGGGCGAACGCGTGTACGGGAGGTGAGGTCATGGCGGACACGATCACCATGCAGGTCACCCGCTACCGGCCGGAGGAAGAATCCGAGCCGACAATGCAAAGCTACGAGGTGCCGCTGCGCAAGGAATGGGCGGTTCTGGATGGACTCAACTACATCAAGGACCAACTGGACGGCACCCTGACCTACCGATGGTCGTGCCGGATGGGTATCTGTGGCAGCTGCGGCATGACCGTGAACGGGGAACCGAAGCTGAGCTGCTCGGCGTTCCTCACCGACTACGCGCCGGGAGCGATCCGGGTCGAACCGCTGCGCAACTTCCCGGTGATCCGCGATCTGGTCGTCGACATCGGGGATTTCATGGACAAGCTGCCGAGGGTCAAGCCGTGGCTGATCCGCGAGGATGGCGACGAGCCGGTCGAGGACGGCGAGCACCTGCAGACTCCGTCCGAAATGGACGAATATCAGCAGTACAGCATGTGCATCAACTGCATGCTCTGCTACTCGGCGTGCCCGGTCTACGCGCTGGATCCGGACTTCATCGGCCCCGCGGCCATCGCATTGGCGCAACGGTACAACCTCGATTCGCGCGACGAGGGCGCCGAGGACCGCCGGGATGTCCTCGCCTCCGCAGAGGGAGTGTGGGCCTGCACCTTCGTCGGCGAGTGCACAACCGCGTGTCCCAAGGACGTCGACCCCGCCGGTGCGATCCAGCGCTACAAGCTCACCGCGGCGACCCGGTCGCTCAAGGACTTCCTGTTGCCGCGGGGCGCCCGATGACGGCGCACCGGCTGTACCGGCAACCGGTGTCCACGTTCTGGTGGCTGCGGCGCCGCTCCTATTTCCTCTTCGTTCTGCGCGAGCTGTCCAGCGTGTTCGTCGCCTGGTTCGTGGTGTTCCTCCTGTTGCTGGTCAACGCCGTCAGCGCGGGCAGCGCGGAGTACCAGCGATTCCTCGACTGGAGCGCCAGCCCGTGGGTGCTCGCGTTCAATGTGATCGCCTTGGCTTTTGTGCTGCTGCACGCGGTCACCTGGTTCAACCTGGCGCCCAAGGCCATGGTGGTGCGGGTGCGCGGTTGGCGCATCCCGTCGATTGCGGTGCTGGCGTCGCACTACCTGCTGTGGGCGGCGGTCTCCGCGATCGTGCTGTGGGTGGTGCTGCGATGACGACCCAGAAGATGACGACCCGGAAGAAGCTACCGAGATCGCCGGAACCGTTGGCGTGGCTGCTGTTCAGCGCGGGGGGCATGACCGCTGCCCTGCTGATTCCCGTGCTGCTGGTCCTGTTCGGCATCGCCTTCCCGCTCGGCTGGCTGCCTGCGCCCGAGCACGCATACCTTCTCTCGGTGGTGCGCAACCCCATCACCTTGCTCGTGGTGCTCGGGTTGTGCGTGCTGGCGCTGTTCCACTGGGCGCATCGCTTCCGCTACACGCTCCAGCACGGCCTGCGACTGAAGAAGCTGGGCGCCCTGATCGCGGTGTTCTGCTACGGCGGAGCCCTGGTGGGATCGGTAATGGCCGGCTACGTCTTGTTCCGAGCCTGGTGATCGGAGGCGCTGCGGATGGACACTGTACTCATCACAGGTGGGACCGGGCATCTGGGCCGGGACCTTGTCGGCCTGCTCAAAGCGTCCCACCGGGTGCGGGTGCTTGCCCGCTCCACTGGGTCGGATCCCGACGTGGAGTGGATCAAAGGTGACCTCGCCACCGGCGCGGGGATCGTGGAAGCCGTGGCAGGCGCCACGGTCGTGGTGCATGCCGCGACCCTGTCCCCAGCCGCCCGACGCGGCTATCTCCTGCCCTCCGACCTGTGGCGCAGCCCGCCCGACGTCGACGTCGACGGCACCAGGTTGCTACTGAGGGAGTCCGCCACGGCCGGGGTGGGTCACTTCGTCTACATCTCCATCGTCGGCGTCGATCTACCCCGCACCCCCTACCTTCGGCTGAAGCACACCGCGGAAGAACTGGTGCGCGTGTCGGACACCCCGTGGTCGATCCTGCGCGCAACCCAGTTCCACTGGCTGCTGGACCGGATGCTGGGCAAGGCGTCGCGGTTGCCGGTGCTGCCGCTGCCTGCCGCTGTGCCCACCCAGCCGGTGGACTCCCGGGACTTCGCTGCCTACGTGGTGGGCTGCATCGCCAACGGACCCGGCGGGCGGGTCGACGACTACGGCGGGCCGGAGGTGCTCCCGTTCGGTGAGGTCGTGGCGCAATGGCAGCGGGTCCGCGACCGCAGGCGTCCCGTCGTGAAGGTGCCGATACCGGCGCGGGCCGGTAAGGCGGCCGCCGACATGATGACGTGCCCCAGCGGCAGGCATGGCAAGACCACCTGGAACGAGTGGCTGCACACCCATCCGCCCGAGTGACCGGTACGGCACCGTCCGTGGTGTCATCGACCCTGTCTACCGCAGGCGACGTAGGCCTGATTCCGCGAACGCCGTAGTCGCTCATCGGCGTCAAGCAGTAGACGTTTCTCCGTCTCGTGCCGCTGGGCGTGCGACGCTCTTGACAGCACCATCGACGGTATGGCTGACGGGATCCGGGTGCTCGTGGCCGACCGTGATCGGATGGTCGCCGAGGCGCTGGCAGTGGGTCTGCGGCAGACCGGTATCACCGGCGACGCGGTCACGGGCATGGACGCGGCGTGGCGGGCCGTCGCGCAGGGGCGCACCGATCTGCTGCTGGCCGACGTGGAGCTGATCGGCGGCGACGGCCCAGTCGAGCGGCAGCCGTGGACCCGCCGGTGGACCGTTCCCCTCGTCGTCCTGAGCGGCTCCGGCGATGTCGATGACCTCGCCTGCGCCGCCGCCAGGGCCGGCGTGCGTGGATGGGTCACCAAGGACAGCCCGATGCGGCACCTGTGCGAAGTGATTCGCGGAGTGTTGCGGGACGAGACGCACTTCCCGCCGGCGTTGCTCACCCGGATCCTGTCGGAGTTGACCGCTGCGCGCCGACAGACGGACGCGCAGGCCCAACTGCTCGCCACGCTCACCGCGCGGGAACGGGAGGTGCTGAGCTGCCTGTGCGGCGGAATGACCCGGCAGGCGATCGCCCGCCGCCTGTACCTCTCGCCGTGCACGGTGCGCACGCATGTCCAGAACCTGCTGACCAAACTCGGTGTGCACTCGTCGGTCGCGGCCGTGGCGCTGGCCCAGCGCGCCGGCCCGCCCGACGATCACCTTCCGGGTCCCGGACCGCCGCCCGCCAGGGATCGCCGCACTGCCTCCGGTGTCACGGACGGGGACAACCCGTCCACCGCACGGAGGTCCGGCAGCCCGAGCAGGCGGCGGTAGCATCCGTCGGTGGCCGCGCACATCGCGGACGGCGCGAAGCCGGCGCGGACCCGGGCGCTGCCCTGGCGACCCATGGTGGCCGCGAGTTCCCGATGATCGAGTAGCCAGGCCACCGCCCTGGCCACGCCTTCCGGATCGGTGGGAGCCGCGAGCAGCCCGGTCGCGCCGTGCTCCACCAGGTCCGGCACCCCGTTGACCGCACTCGCCACGACCGGCCGCGCGGCGGCGAGGGCTTCGGTGAGCGCCCGCCCCAGCCCCTCGTACAGCGAGGTGGTCACGAAGACGTCCAGCCCGGCCACCAGTCTGGCGGCATCGGACCGGTAGCCCGTGATCCGGATCCGCACACCCAGCTCGGTGGCCAGCCGTCGGACCTCGCCCGCAAGCGGACCATCGCCCACGATCACGAACGCGGCGCCGGGATGCGCGCCCCGCAGCGCGGCGGCCATGCGCACGAAGTCCAGCGGGGCCTTCTGGTGATCGAGGCGGCCAACGGTGCCGACGAGCGGGACGCGTGGCAAGACGCCCAGCTCGGCGCGCGCGGCCGGGTCGAAGCCATCGGGAATGCCGTCCAGATCCACCGCCGAGGGAACCACGGTGACGCCGCCGGGCGGGGCCAGCCGCTGCTCGACGACCTCCCGGGCCAGCCGTGGAGCGACGGCGAGGAAGGCGTGCGTGCAGCGGCGGGTGGCCCGCTCGAGGAATCGGTAGGCCAGATACCTCGGCTTCGACATGTGGTCGTGGAAGCTGAGGCCGTGGAAGGTATGCACCACTACCGGGGTGCGGCACAGCCACGCGGCCAGCCTGCCGAGGAAGCCGCCCTTCGCCGAGT
>JBOHER010000451.1:0-2418 GCA_050701115.1 Haloechinothrix sp.
CACGCAGGACGTCGAGGCCGCGGTGACCGCAGCCCGCCCGGCGCAGCGGAGGTGGGCGGCCACCGACGTCGCCGAGCGCATGCGGGTGTTCAAGCGGTTCCACAAGCTGGTCCTGAAAAACCGCGAGCTGATCTGCGACCTGATCCAGGCCGAGACCGGCAAAGCGCGCAAGATCGCGTTCCAGGAGCTGTGCGACCCGTTGCTGGTCACCAGCCATTACCTGCGTGCCGCGCCCAAGCTGCTGAAACCCAAGAGCCGCAAGGGCATGACACCGTTCGCGATCAGGACCACCGAGCTCCGGCAGCCCAAGGGCGTGGTCGGCATCATCTCGTCGTGGAACTTCCCGTTCGCCCTGGGCATCGCCGACCTGATCCCCGCGCTGATCGCGGGCAACGCCGTGCTGCTCAAGCCGGACACGCAGACGGCCCTGAGCCCGTTGCTCGGCGTCGACCTGCTCTACCGGGCGGGGCTCCCAGCCGGGTTGGTGCAGGTCGTGCTCGGCGATGGACCGGTGGTGGGTTCGGCCGTCGTGGACACCGCCGACTACGTGGGCTTCACCGGGTCCACCCGCACCGGAAGGGAGGTCGGCGCGCGAGCCAGTGCCCGGCTGGTCGGCTGCTCCCTGGAACTCGGCGGCAAGAACCCGATGATCGTGCTCGACGACGCCGACATCGACCTCGCCGTGACGGGTGCGGTCAACGGCGCCTACGCCAACGCGGGTCAACTCTGCATGCACATCGAGCGGCTCTACGTGCACGAGACGATCTTCGACACCCTCCGGAACCGGTTCGTCGCGGCCACCCAGGGCGTCAAGCTGGCCGCCGAGTACGGCTACGACCACGACATGGGTTCACTGACCGGCCAGAACCAGCTCAAGACCGTCTCGGAGCACGTCGACGACGCCCGCGCCAAGGGCGCTCGCGTGCTGACCGGAGGCAGGCCGAGGCCGGACATCGGGCCGTACTTCTACGAGCCGACCGTGCTGACCGGCGTCACCCCCGACATGCTCTGCCACTCGGCGGAGACGTTCGGCCCGGTGGTGGCGCTGTATCCGTTCGCCACCGACGACGAGGCCGTCGCACTGGCCAATGACACCGAGTACGGCCTCAACGCCAGCGTTTACGGCGGCGACCTCATACGGGCGGAAGCGGTGGCCAGGCGGGTTCGTGCGGGCACGGTGAACGTCAACGACACGCTGTCGGCCGCGTACGCGAGCATCGACGCGCCGATGGGCGGCATGGGCTCGTCGGGCCTTGGACGCAGGCACGGCGAAGAGGGTCTGCTCAAGTACACCGAGGCGCAAAATGTCTCGGTCCAACGGATTTCGGTGATCGATCCGCCGAAGGGTCTTCCGTACAAGCAGTTCACCCGGATCATGGCCGTTTCGCTGAGTTTCATGCGGAGAATCGGCCTGCGCTGATGTGCGCCCCGGTACGGTCGGGGGATGTCGTCTGATCACGTCGTCGTCTCGTCCACCGTCGATTCCGAGGACGCGGCACAAGCGCTGGCCGCCGGCGCGATCGAGGCCAAACTGGGTGCCTGCGCGCAGATCGTCGGTCCGATCATCAGCGTCTACCGCTGGGAGCACGCGGTGCAGCGTGAACGCGAGTGGCGGGTCGACATCAAAACCGCGGCCGACCGGGTCCGGGAGTTGATCGAGCACATCAAGGCGCAGCACAGCTACGACACTCCGGAGATCATCGTCACCGAGGTCATCGGTGGCAGCCAGGACTACCTGTCGTGGGTCTCGGAGGAGACCCGCGACTAGACCGGCAACGTGGTTCCACAACGCCGTCATTCGGGTACCCGGCAGGACCGGAGAGACGCACCCAGGCTGAGTCTCGTCCGTTATCAAATCATTGTCCGTTTCTGGGGCAACCGACCGTGGGTTGGTGCGTCTTGAGAGCACCCAGCGCTGGGACCATAACCGTCCCTCTCCCGGCAGGAGTCACCAGATGACCACTCACTATCGGCGCGCACTGACGTCGCTCGCCGCAATCATGATTATGTTGGCCGGCGCGGTGGTCGCCGCGACACCGGCCTCCTCCACGCAGACTCCGGTGATGACCGGGATCCGGACCGGGCTCAACACCGGGTTCGACCGGGTCGTGCTCGACATGGTCGGTCACCGGCCCGGGGTGAAGTACTCCTGGGGCGATGAGTTGCGTCAGGACGGATCCGGCCACATCGTGTGGCTCACCGGCGAGCACTTCGTCACGGCCAGAGTGAGCCCGGCCGCGGCCCACGACGATCGAGGCGACTCGACCTACCGGGGGCCGCAGAAGTTCCGCACCCGGCACCTCCGCAACATCATGGCCGTCGCGGTCACCGGAGACTTCGAGGGTGTGCTGTCTATCGGCATCGGCACCCGCTATCGCTCGTGGGTCCGGGTGTTCACGCTCCGCTCACCGACCAGGG
>JBOHER010000452.1:0-5414 GCA_050701115.1 Haloechinothrix sp.
TGTGGTCGCTGATCCTGATCTTCCTGGTCACGTTCACCGCCCTGGACGGCGGAGTGGGCGCCTCGCTGGCGCGCTTCTACGCATACCACTGCGCGCGGGGGGACCGGGCAGGAGCGGGGCGGCTGGCGATCGGTTCGCTCGCGCTGTTTCTGACGCTGGGTGGGCTCGTCAGCGGCGCCTGCCTGCTGCTGGCGCCCACCGTGGTCGAACTGCTGAACATCCCGGCGCACCTGCGCGGCGAAGCGGTCGCTGTGCTCCGCCTGCTCGGGCCGCTGGTCGCGCTGGCTCTGGTCACGAACTCGGCCACGTCGCTGCTGCAGGCCAATGCCCGGTTCCGCGGGCTGGCCGGGGTCAGTGTCTGCTCCGCCGTCGGTTACGTGGCAGGTGTGCTGCTCGTCGTCGATCACGGACAGGATCTGTCGACGCTCGCCGTCGTCACCTCCACGCGGTACGTGATCCTGCTGGGCGGCGGGTTCTGGCTCGGCAGGCGGCATATCAGCCTGCGGCGGCCGCTGCTGCCGGATGCCTCGCTGCTTCGCGAGTTCCGCGATTACGCGGTGCGGATGCAACTGTCCGGCCTCACCACATTCCTCAACGGGGAGATCGACGCGCTGGTGATCGCCGCGGTACTGCCCATCCGATTCGTCGGCATCTATGCGATCGGATACCAAGCGGCGTCCGCGCTGCGCAGCCTGCCGCTGTACGCGTTTCCGCCGATCCTCACCCGGATGACGGGCAGCTACGCCCACCACGGCATGACTGGCGCGGTCCGCGAGTTCCATGCCTTGCAGGCACGATGGGTGCCTGCGGTGCTGGCCTACGGTGCGATGACGACCAGCGCCGTGGCGTTCGCCGTGTACGTGTGGCTCGGGCCGGAGTTCCTGCTGAGCGGGGTCGTTGCGGTGACGCTGCTGGCCGGGTACTCGGGGCACGTCGCGATCACCGGGATGCGTACCTGCTTCGTCCGCGCGATCGGGCGTCCTGGGCTGGAGACCCGCTACTCCTGGTTCGCGACGGTGTGCAACCTCGCGCTCACCGTGCCGATGGCCTACCTTTTCGGGGTCATCGGCGTGGTCGCGGCGACCGTGATCGGGCTGCTGGCCGGATCGCTGTACTTCGTTGTCCTGTGCAGGCGGCTCGCGGACCTGCGGGAGCCGCGGCTGTCGCGGCGGTGGGCGCTGGGCACCGGCCTGGGCGTGGTGGTGACCGTGGCGGGCGAACTGCTGGTCGTGCGGCTGGGCTGGACCGGCGCGCCTGCGCTGCTGCTGGCCGGCGTTCCGGTGCTGGCCGGCCTGGTCGTGGCCGCGGCGGTGTCGATCCCGGGACTGGCAGTCGGTGTCCCCAGCGAAAGCGGGTCGAGATCATGACGGTGCAGCCCAAGCGCATCGCGATCGTCTGCCAGCTCGACGGGTACGCCAACGGGCTGAAACCCCGTGCGATACAACGTTTTCTCGCCGATCGCGGGCACATCGTGTCGCTGGTCGACACCTACCGGCTGAGCCGTGCGTCCGATTCGGCGAGCAGCCTTCGCGCGAAGCTGCCCAGCCTGCGGCCGCGTAAGTTCGCGCTGTACGCCACCGAGGTCGCCGCCGCGATATTCACCCGTCGCTGGCGGTTCGGTCGCCGATTCCTTTCGTACTATGTGCTGGTCGCCGATTATCGCCTGCGCCGCGCCATCCTGCGATCGGCACTGCCGATCGGCGAACACGACCTGCTGATCTGTGAAACCCCTTACGACGCAGGGGTACTTACCGCCACGACCACCGCGCACACGCTGTACGACTGCCCCACCCCCTGGGCGGACGAGTTGCTCTTCGAGGGCAGGCTGACCGACCGGCAGCACGCCAAACTGCGCCGCATGGAGACGGAACTGTTCGAGGGCGTCGAGCACCTGTCCTTTCACTGGGATTCCTACGCGCGCTACGCCGTCGAGCAGTACGGGATCAGCGGTCGTAACCTGCTCACCCTCAACTTCGGCTGCACTCCCGCACCGCGGCGCGCGACGTTCGCCGCCCCGCCCCGGGTGGTCTACCTCGGCTCGCTCAGCTCGCGGTTCATCAATCTTCCGCTGCTCGCCCGGCTCAGCGAGCTGTACCCGCACATCGACGTGTACGGCGGGCCCGCTCCGGACCCATCGCTCCGGCTGAACTACCGGGGATACGCATCGCCTGACATCCTGTGCGAGTACCAGCTGGGATTGGTCACCTGCACCACTGATCAACTGCGACGGGACGGGTTCTCGGCCAAGCACCTGCACTACCTCGCGCACGGGCTGCCCACGCTGGTGCCCGACTGGCGGCGCAATCTCGGCTGTTTGCGCGGGTCTGTTCGCTACAGCGAGCAGAACTTCCGGTCCGTGGTCGCGGGGTTCGGCGACGGGCGGCGCTGGCAGTCGCTCAGCGACCAGGCATACGCCCAGGCGAGTCGACTGGACTGGGGCGAAACCCTGCGCCCACTGGAGAACCTGCTCGCCGAGCCTGCCCGTACTCCGCCACGCTCACCGGCCGCCGGTGCACCGGCAGCAACGTGGCGGCTACCAGGGTGAAACTGAGCCAGTCGCTGATACCGAATGACCACGGACGTTCCAGGCCTGAGGCCACGAGTACGGGAATGAGCACGCAGCACGCGGCCAGGAAGCTGGCGCGGCCGCCGAGCAGCAGAATGCCCGCGATCAATGCGAGGAATATGCCGACACCGATGATCCCGCCCGCGTAGGCGAGATCCAGCCATTGATTGTGCGGGGAATAGCTGAATGCGACGGGTACCTGTCCCGTCTGATGCAGCCCTTCCCAGGACTTGGCGCCGAATCCGTAGATTGGTGAGCGAGCGATCTCGCCCAGTCCGAAACGCCAGAAATATGCTCGATCGGACAGCGTGTCCGGACTGCTAGCGGTTAGCGGCAGAACAAAACCCACCGCGGCCGCGCCGCACACGCCGAGCAGGGCCAACCCGTTCCTGCCCGCCAGCGCATCCGCGCGTGGCCGGTCCATCGCCGGCCCGTCCTCCGCAAGACTCGGGCGCAGCACCATGAGCGAGACGAGGGCGGCGGCCGCGACCATCTCGCTGAGCCTGCTGCCGGTCGCGAACACGACGAGCACGAGATAACCCGCAAGGACGATACGGACCGGGCCACGAAATGCCAGCCACACAAGGGCGACGGACAGCGCCAGCGGCAGGCCGTAGGTGTTCTCGTTCGGGAACACCCCGGTGAACAGGGCACCGAACGGGCCGCACTTGTCGACGCGGCATTCGCGGAAAACACTGTCCGCATGGACGAACGCCTGCACCCCGCCCAGCAGCGCGAGCAACAGCCCGGCGGTGGCCGCACCCAGCAGCGCCGAGCGCCCCGGCCGGGCGACCGTCGCGGCCAGCAGCACTGCCAGCAGCACGAGTTGCCGTGGCGCGAAGATCCCATGCCCGTTCAGGCCGTCGGAGAAAGCGACCACCAGGCACAGCACGATGGCGATCGCGGGCGCGGCGCTGATCCAGGCCTGGCCGCCTGCGACGCGGTGGGCGAAGAACAGCAGACCGGCTCCGAGTAGGAGGGCATTGCTGACCTGATCGACCTGTAGCGCCCAGGGTGACAACCCGACCACGACGTTGCCGAATGGGTCCAGGATGACCGTACGGCCGGACACCAGTGCGGACAGCACGGTGGGCAGGCTTGCCAGCGCCCCGACGAGGAACACCAGCGTCGCGGTCAGGTCCCAGTCGCCGAACGCGCGGGCCCGGCGCAGCGCGACGACCGCGGGCACCATGGCCAGCAGCGCCAAGGTTCCCAACGCGAGTGCCGCCGCCTGCTGTGACATTCAGCGCTCCCCGCGTGCCTAGTCGAGCGGCGCGGCGCTGCGCGCGCCGGAATGCCGGGGCGCGGCCCTACCGGACGTCGGACTCCCGTTACCACTGTCGGCAGTACGGCCCCGACGGCGGGGCTGGCCGCGGAGGGTACCCGCCAGGCCGTCGGGGTACCGGTGAGCGAGCGTTCCCTTATGCGGCGACCTGATGAGGACGACGCCGAGAAGACGCGCGTCGACCGCCACCAGGCTGGCGAGCGCGCCGCGCAACACCTCCTGCCCGGTCCGGCCGGCACGGACGACCAGCAGGGCCGCGTCCGCCTCCGCGGCGAGTACGGCGCCGTCGGTGAAGGGCAGCAAGGGCGGGCTGTCCAGCAGCACCAGGTCGGCTTCGCCTTCGAGTGTGCGCAGCAGCTGCTTCATGTCCGCGGACGCAAGCAGTTCGCTCGCGTCGGATGCGATAGGCCCGCTCGGCAACACGCGCAGCAAGCCGTCGCCCCAGTCCCGCAATGCCTCGCCAAGGGCGGCCCGGCCAGTGAGCACGCTGCTCAGCCCGGCCCCGTCGGCGAGGCCGAGGGACTCCGCGAGAACCGGACGGCGCAGATCACCCTCGACGATGATCACGCGCTGGCCGGCCCGCGCATGGCTCACCGCGAGGTCGACCAGGGTGGCGGTCTTGCCTTCCCCGGACGCCGCGCTGGTGACAACCACCGATCGCGGCATCCGGCCTCCGTCGATGAACTGGAGGTTCGTGCGCAGATGGCGAAATGCCTCCGCACGCTCGGGAGGCCCTCGCCTGGGGTCCGCAGGGGGGATCACACCCAGCGTGGTGAGCCCGAGGTCGCGTCCGACGTCCTCGCTGGTCCGCACGCTGGTGTCGAGCACTTCGCGCAGCACCGCACCGGCGAAGCCGGCCACGATGCCTGCGAACAATCCGATGGCGAGGTTCAGCACGGGCTGGGGGCTGGTGGGCGTCAGCGGCGGGGCGGCCACGTCGACAACCGCGACCTTGACGGGCGGAGTCGCTCTCGTCGGCGCCGACTCGAGCGCGGTGATGAACTTCGCGGACTGTGCCGCGGTCGCGTCAGCGAGCGCCTGCGCTCGCTGTGGGGAACTGTCCCGCGCGGTGATGTCGATCAGCACCGTGTCGGGGGGCGCGTCCACGCTGATCCGCCGGGCGAGCTCGTCAGCAGTTGTGCGCAGGCCAACCGTGCGAATGACACCATCGACCACGGTCTGGCTCGTGATGATCTGCGTATACGACCGAACCCGCTGCTGGGCGAAAAGACCGCCCTGGTAGGCATTCTCGCTGTTCATGTCACTCGCCGCGACGAAAAGCTGGGCCCGCGCGCTGTAGACGTTCGGCGTCAGCAGCGTCACCACCAATGCGGTACCCAACCCGGCCAGCACGCATGCCGCGATTAGCCGCCACCGCTCGCGCAGGACTCGGATGTACCCAGGCAGGTCCATCGAACCACCGTAGGGCCGTGCCGCCACGTTGGGACCTGGCGCAGGCACGAGATCCGCCTACGTCATCTGCACGACCTCGCGCCGCGCATCAGCCAGCATCCTGCGCGCCGCAGTAGTAACCGACGATCTCCTCGGGTGACATCTCGCGAT
>JBOHER010000453.1:0-2551 GCA_050701115.1 Haloechinothrix sp.
AGTCGCGGATCATCCTGCGGGCATGCCGCGGATTCCCACGCCGAGATCGCGCTGTGCAGGAGCGTCATTCCCTCGGCAACCCTGCCGCCGAACAACTCGCTGCCACCCCACAGGATGTCACGCAGAACACGATCCTCGTCCCGCTCGGTGGGAGACTCGATCGACCGCGCGAGTCCGCCGAGAGCGACCACCTTGGCCGCATCGCCCGCATATCCGGCTGCCTCACCCGCCGCGGCCAGCGACTCCAGCGCCTCGGCAGGCGCCGTTGCGCTCAGCCGGGTGGCGGCGGCCACCAAGGTGTCGTACGCGTGCGCCACCACGCCGCCACGTAACTCGACCTCGCCGCGCAATCACGTGATCCGTCCGTTCAACGGATCGTCCGGCCCCGCCCGGGCCGCGTGATCCAGCAGCCACGACGCATGGCCTGCCCGTCCCGCCGCGAGCGCATCCTCGGCGGCGGCGGCGAACCGTGTGGCCTTGGCCAGCGGCGCGGGAGTCAGCCGGGCGGCTCGTTCCAGGGCACGCAGACCCGCGGGGTGCCCGCCGCGTGCCCGCGCCATGCCCACCGTGTTCGCCAAGTCGGCTGCGACGGACTCGGTGGGGACCAGAATGCTCGCCGCCCGGTGCCAGGCACGCTGGTCGGCATCCTCCGGCCTGGCAAGTGCGGCCGAGATCGCCCGGTGCGCGGCACGTCGCGCACCGGGGGTGGCACCGTGGTACACCACTGAGCGCATCAGCGGATGACGGAATCGGACACCTGCCGGGCCGATGACAACCACGCGGGCGGACTCCGCACGGTCGAGCTCGTCGATTTCCAGACCCGCCTCCCGCGCGGCCGCTGCCAGTAGGCTGTGGCCACCCGACTCCTCGACGGCAACGAGAACGAGCAATTGCCTTGTCTCGTCGGGCAGACCTGGCAAAGCGGCACCGTAAGTGGCCACGATCTGCTCGCCGACGGGCAACGGGTCCGGCAGGGGCACCCTGCCCGCGAACTGGTCGGCCGACAGCGTGCCGACCAGTTCGGTCAGGGCCAGCGGGTTGCCACCGGTGCCCAGCGCCAGGTCCGCCGCGACCGCTGGTGTGACCGGACCCGATCCGTGACCGATGAGTACCGCGATGCACCCGGCCGGATCGAGGCCCCGGAGTGCACACACCGGGATTGCCCGCGATGCGGCTTCAGTTGAACCGTCGAGCCGGGAGGCGGCCACCAGGGCGGCGCCGGACATCGGCCCCCGGCCCGGTGTGTCCGCGAGTCGTCGTGCGGCGAAGGCAAGCGCGGCCGCGCTCGGTTCGTCCAGCCACTGCAGGTCGTCGATGCAGACCAGGAGTTGTTCTCCGGCGCAGATCTCGGACAGCAGCCCCAGCACCGCGGTATAGATCAGGAAGCGATCGTCCGCGCGTCCCTCTCCTATTCCCAACGCCACGGAAAGTGCCCGCCGCTGCGGATCGGGGAGGCGGGACAGCCGATGATGCTGTGCGCCGAACAGCCGGCGCAAGCCTGCGTAGCGAAACTCGGACTCGGCTTCGACTCCCGAGGTCCGCAGGACGACGAACCCGTCGGCGGCCTTGGTGACATGGTCGAGCAGAGCCGACTTACCCGCGCCCCGCTTCACCGCAGAGCAGCAGCGCGCCGGAACTGCCGCGCTTGGCGTCATCGAGCACCGCAGCCAGTTCGGCGAGCTCGGCGTCTCTGCCGTGCGGCTGCGGACAGGTGGTGTCTGCGATGGCACCCACGCCGGCACAGGTTACTCGCCGGTTAACACAGGCGAAAGAACCGGCGATCCAGCCGATGCGCTCGGCGCCCGCAGAAGGCATGGTCAGCAGCCAACCAAGCACGCTGTTACCTACATCACAATTTGGAGTACTCATGCGCCATCTCCGTAATTGGCTCAGCGCCGGAATCGCCGCGCTCGCCGCGCTGACCATGGTGTCCGTTATCACCGCTACGCCGGCCTCCGCCGCACCTCGTCACGATCCAGTGATCCTGGTGCACGGTTGGCTGGGGGCGGACTGGAACTGGACTCTGATGCAGAGCTGGTTCCGCGGCGACGGCTGGGCGGACAACGAACTGCACGCGTGGCAGTACGACTGGGGACAATCCAACGTCACGACGGCCCAACAACTCGCCTGGAAGGTCGATTCTGTGCTCGCCCAGACCGGCGCCAGCAAGGTGGACATCGTCACCCACTCCATGGGCGGGTTGTCCTCGCGCTACTACCTGAAGTTCCTCGGCGGCACCAGCAAGGTCGACGCGTGGGTGAGCATCGGCGGGCCGAACCATGGCACCAACGCCGCGTACGCCTGCTGGACCACGTCCTGCGGGGAAATGCGCTACAACTCGGACTTTCTCAACAGCCTGAATGCGGGCGACGAGACCCCAGGCGGGGTTCGCTACGGCACATTCAGGTCCTGGTGCGATGAGGTGATCAACCCGGACAGCAGCACCATTCTCAGCGGAGCCGCCAACTACCAGGTGGGTTGCATCGGACACATCTCCCTGCTCGCCTCCTACGGGACATACTCGGGAGTGCGCGACTTCATCCGCTGAAGG
>JBOHER010000454.1:0-32425 GCA_050701115.1 Haloechinothrix sp.
TGTCGGCGAGGCGCGCCGGGATCACGTCGGCGACCGCTTTTTCCGCCTCCCGGAGGGGAGGGTCGGCCGCACGGGCTGGTTCCGCCGCGCCGGGCACGCTGGGGACCGCGTCGGGGACTTCCGACGCCGTCTCGGCAGTCGTGACCACCGCATCCGCACCAAGCCCGGTGACCGCGCCGAGCAGGCCGGACTGGCCGCGTGCGGAGCGCGTCCCCGGATCGGTGTTCACGAGTTCGGTGGTGGACACCGCGCGCCCGGGGGAGCCCACCGCACCGGCGAGGGAATCGGTCACCGATGCGAGGTTGGTGGCGGTGCCACTCAGCAGCGTGTCCAGTCCGAGTAACGCTGTCGGGTGCCCACCGTCGGCCGCCGCGTGCGCGGCATCGCTGTTCTTGGCCGCGTGCACCAACTGGCGGACCATCTCGACCTTGGCCGAAGCGACCTGCTCGGCGGCGTGCTCGAGCCGGTCGGCGGCCTGGTTGGCACCGCGGGTGGCCGCGGTCAGCGAACCGCTGTCCGGGTCGACGAACGGAGCCCACCGGGCGCGCGCCGCATCGCCCGCCTCCCCCGCCATGGCTTCCAGCGCGCCGCCCGCCGAGGCGTCCGCGTCACCCGCGAGCGCACCGATCGCGCCCGCCGCCTCGCGCCACGCCGTGGCCTGTGCGCGCATCGCGTCTTCATCGGCCTCCGGCCAGGACAGCCCGGTGCGCGCTGCGACGCCGGCGAGCTCAGCGGGCAACTCGATTCCCATGGATCAGCCCTCCCCGCCGAGAGTCCGGCCGATGTCGCGGCCGGCAGCGGTGATGCCGATGATCGCCGACTCGTCGGCCGCCCGGTACTCGGTCGCCGCATCGGCGAACTTCGTGCCCATCTCGCCGAGCCCTGGGCGCAGGCCTGCGATCAGGTCCAGCGCGTGGGCAGCGGGATCGGCGTGCGCCGCCGCGAAGCTCGCGCCGACCGCATCGGTTCCCCACGCGGGGCCACCGCTCGCCAGCGCGGACCGGAGCGCGTCGGCGGCTTTCCCTGCGCGCTCGGCGAATCCGTCGAAATCCCCCGAACGCGCGGCCAGCCGATCGGCATCCGCGAAGAATCCTTCGGTCATCGCGATCGGCTCCACCCGTCGGTCAACCAGCTGGCGGACTCGAAGTCCTCGTCCTCATCGGCACCGGGGTCGCCGGGTGCCTGCCCGCTGGACTCGGGGGCGATTTCCACCGGGTCCAGATCAGCGGTGCCGAGCAGCAAGGCCTGCGGGTCGGTGCCTGCCGGGAGTGCGGGCGCGAGCACCTCGCCTGCATCGGACAGCGCCCGCACCGTCGCCATCGCGGTCAACCGGACGATCTCCTTCGCCAACTCGGGCGGCCGGTAAGTCCGATAGGCGTCATCGGACAGGGTCAGGTCGGTCACAGTGCCCCGAGGGCCGACCGTGACGGTCACCGATCCGTCCGCGCTGCTCACTGTCGCGCTGATCGCCGACAGCTCCCGATGGGTGTCCGCGAGGTGTTCCCTGCTCCTGCGGTAGCCCGCGAGGAGCTCATCGACGCGGGCCCGGTGATCGGTCACGACATCCTCCGATCGCGGTGTCTTCTCGGCAGAGCTCTTAGACGCTAACGCACCCGAAACGGTTCCGGTGCGCTACCGAATGTTTTCGCTACCAGGCAGCCCAGACTCCCGCGTGCTCACGACCTCAACGCCCTCGGCGGGTGCTCGGTGGCTCTTCGGGGGCGTCGCCCTCGAGGTACTCACGTGTCTGCTCCGGGCGGGCGAAGTCGTCGTAGGGGTTGTCGTTGACCTCGCGGTAGATCGCGGTGTGAATCCGTTCCACACCAGGGATGTCGTCGAACTGCAGAGGCTGCTCCGAAGCGGACTCGATCACCAATGTGCCGCAGCCGAAGATCCGGTCGACCAGATCGTGTTCGAACCGGACGCTGTTGATCCGGGTCATCGGGATGTCGATCCCGGTCCGCTTGACGACGCCTTCCCGCGCTATCACTCGATCGGTGGTGACGATGAAGTGCGTGGTGCGCCAGCGCACGAACGGAGCGAGCACCAACCACGCGAGCACGATGAACGCGACGACCCCGATCGCGATCAGCGAGACGAGGTCCCACGGCGGCGGCGCCTCCCGCGCCAGCATGCCGAGCCAGATACCGCCACCGATGGTGATGATGCCGACGATGACCGGCACGATGAGCATCTTGAAATGCGGATGCCGGTGCGCGACGATCCGCTCGCCCTCACTGAGCAGGTCCTGCGGGAAGGCCACCTCGCCACACTCCTGATTCGTACCTGCGGTTCACGACTGGCTCAACCGTACCGAGCATCGGCTAGGGCTGTGCCCGCACGTGCACCACGTCCCCTGCGGACACGGTTTGCCGTGCGCCGTCATCGGTCTCGACGATCAGCTGTCCGAGCGGATCGACGTCGGCGGCCCGGCCGGTCATCCGGGCACCGCCGGGCAGTTCGACCCGAACGCGCGTATCGACGGTCGAGCAGTGCCGCCGATACTCGGCGAGCAACTCGGCAAGCGCGAGGTCGCCGCACGCCGCACGCCAGGCCGCCTCCCGTGCACCGAACGCGCGCAGCAGGGTGATCGCGACCTGCGCACGGTCGGTGCTGCTCGCACCGTGCTCGGCCAGCGAGGCGGCGGGCAAGCCACCAGGTCCAGGCGGCACATCGGACATCGGCAGCACGTTGACGCCGATACCGAGCACCACGGCGAACTCATCGCTGCCGGACAGCGGAACCAGTTCGGACAGGATGCCCGCACCTTTCCCGCGCGGTTCTTCCTTCCCGAGCAGCATGTCGTTGGGCCATTTCAAGACCGCGGGAACGCCGAGCCAACTGGTCAGATCCATCAGGGCGAGCCCGGCGACGATCGCCAGCGAGCCGATGCCTCGCAACGGCACGCCCTGCGGACGCAGCAGCACGCTCAGGTAGAGGCCGGAGCCTGCTGGCGAACTCCACGATCGGGACAGCCTGCCCACCCCGGCCGTCTGCTGTTCGGCGATCAGCACGGTCCGGTCGGCCGCCCCCGTGGCCGCCGCGGCGCACAGGTCGGCGTTGGTGGAACCGGTGCTTGCCACCACGTCCAACACGGTGAACGGACCGTTCGGCGCGACGAGTTCGGCTTGTAGGCGCGCCGCGTCCAGTGGGATGCCCTCGGTAGTCATGTTCCCACCCTAGGACCGCGTCAGTGATGTTGCCGACGTCCCAGCCGCCGTCCCCGGTGGATCTGGATAGGCTGACCAGTCATGAGCAGCGCAACGGAGCCATTCGGGTCGCCCGGGGCGGCCGACGAGACAGCCGATATCCACACCACGGCTGGCAAGCTCGCCGATCTGTATCGGCGCAACGACGAGGCGGTGCACGCCGGTTCCGCCCGGGCGGTGGACAAGCAGCACGCCAAGGGCAAGATGACCGCCCGCGAGCGCATCGACATGCTGCTCGACCCCGGTTCGTTCGTTGAGCTCGATGAACTGGCGCGGCACCGCTCGACGAACTTCGGGCAGGAGCACAACCGCCCGTACGGCGACGGTGTCGTCACCGGCTACGGCACGGTCGACGGCCGCCCGGTGTGCGTGTTCAGCCAGGACGTCACCGTGTTCGGCGGCTCGCTCGGTGAGGTGTACGGCGAGAAGATCGTCAAGGTGATGGACCTGGCGATCAAGACCGGCCGCCCGATCGTCGGCATCAACGAGGGTGGCGGCGCACGAATCCAGGAAGGTGTCGTGTCGCTAGGTCTCTACGGCGAGATCTTCACCCGCAACGTCAAGGCGTCCGGTGTCGTCCCGCAGATCTCGCTGATCATGGGCGCCAACGCGGGTGGCCACGTCTATTCGCCCGCATTGACCGACTTCGTGGTGATGGTCGATGCGACCTCGCACATGTTCATCACCGGTCCCGACGTCATCAAGACCGTGACCGGCGAGGAGGTCAGTTTCGAGGACCTCGGCGGGGGCCGCACGCACAACACCAAGTCGGGCAACGCGCACTATCTCGGCAGCGACGAGGACGACGCGATTTCCTACGTCAAGGAGCTGCTGAGCTTCCTGCCGTCGAACAACCTTTCCGAGCCACCGGTCTTCGACGCTCCTGCGCACTCGGGTGAATCCGTCGCCGACGACATCACCGACGAAGACCGCGAGCTGGACACCCTGATCCCTGACTCGCCGAATCAGCCCTACGACATGCACGAGGTCATCCGCCGGGTCGTCGATGACGGCGAGTTCCTCGAGGTGCACGAGCTGTTCGCGCCCAACATCCTGGTCGGCTTCGGCCGGGTCGAGGGCCAGAGCGTTGGCATCGTGGCCAACCAGCCGACCCAGTTCGCGGGCTGCCTGGACATCGACGCCTCCGAGAAGGCAGCACGGTTCGTGCGCACGTGTGACGCGTTCGGCGTGCCGGTGCTGACCTTTGTGGACGTGCCGGGCTTCCTGCCGGGCACCGACCAGGAATGGAACGGCATCATCAGACGCGGCGCGAAGCTGATCTACGCCTACGCCGAGGCCACTGTCCCGCTGGTCACCGTGATCACCCGCAAGGCCTACGGCGGCGCTTACGACGTGATGGGCTCCAAGCACCTGGGCGCGGACATCAACCTTGCGTGGCCGACGGCGCAGATCGCGGTGATGGGCGCTCAGGGTGCGGCCAACATCGTGCACCGCAAGACGCTGGCCACCGCCGTCGATGAAGGCGCAGATGTCGAGGCGCTCCGAGCCGAGCTGATCCAGGAGTACGAGGACACCCTCTGCAACCCCTACGTCGCCTCGGAGCGCGGGTACATCGACTCGGTCATTCCGCCGTCCTTCACCCGCGGCTACGTCGCCCGCTCGCTGCGTATGCTGCGCGACAAGCGGGAGAGCCTGCCACCCAAGAAGCACGGCAACATCCCTCTGTGACCCCGCACCCTCGTGCGTGAATGTTGTTGCATGGGCAACCTTCAGCACTCACGAGCATTCGACGCGACGTCGTGAGTGACCAGGGTTGCCGGAACAACAACATTCACGCACGAGGACTGCACCACGCTGGAAGGCAACGATGAGCGAAGAGGACACCACCGAGTCCGCTCGGCGGCCGGTGTTGCGGGTTGTGCGCGGCACCCCGGATGAGTTCGAACTCGCTGCGCTCACCGCGGTCGTGGCCGCTGCGGCGTCGCAAGCAGGAGCAGCGCCCGAGCCGAAGCGCCGCTCGGTGTGGGCGGACCCGGCGACCCGGCTGCGGGCACCCCTGCAGGCCGAGCCAGGCGCCTGGCGGGCATCCGGTCTGCCCCGATAACGCTCAGCCCACGGCGACCGGCACGCAGTTCAGCGGGCCGAAGGTCCCCTTGGCGTGCGTATTCGGTACCGAAGGACACCCTCGGCTCGCTCAGCCCACGGCGAGCAGTTCGCGTTCAGGTATCGACGCGGCCTGCACTGACGGCCACATGCAGGCATACCGTCGGGACAGGGCCATCAGCGCGCGGAAGCCGCGCTCAAGGGAGCTTTAGTGCGCATGATGCGCACTAGAGCTCCCTTCATGCCGTTTGGCGCCCCTCGAACCGCCACCTGGTGCTCCGCGACCCGGGCACCTCATCCGTGGCAGGCTGCGCCGGCGCACCTAGACTTCGGCCCGTGCGTTTCGTACTTGCCTCCGCCTCCCCCGCAAGGCTCGCCGTGCTCCGGGCGGCAGGCATCGAGCCGGTTGTCCGGGTCTCCGGGGTCGATGAGGACGCACTCGCCGCGCGGCTCGACGATCCAACTCCCGAGCACCTGGTGACCGCACTGGCCCGCGCCAAAGCCGAAGCGGTGGCCGACCTGATCGCGCCCGAGTGTCCCGACGCGGTGGTCGTCGGCTGCGACTCGATGCTGTCCTTCGGCGGCGAGTTGGTGGGCAAGCCGAGCACCCCCGAGATAGGTCGCGCACGCTGGCTGCGCATGTCCGGCGGAATCGGCGAGTTGCTCACCGGGCACGCCGTAGTCCGGCTGGACGGGGGTATGCGCACGAAGGAAACCAGCGCGAGCCAGACCACCATCGTGCGGTTCGCCATGCCGACCGAGCGGGAACTGGACGCCTACATCGCCACCGGCGAGCCGCTGGCGGTCGCCGGGGCGTTCACGCTGGATGGCCTCGGCGGGTGGTTCATCGACGGGGTGGATGGCGACCCGTCCAGCGTGATCGGCATCAGCCTGCCACTGACCAGGCGCCTGCTCGCGGAGGTCGGCGTCAGCGTCGTGGATCTGTGGACGACCCGGTAGGGGCCATTCACTGGCATGCGCCCAGGTCGGCCGTGGCAGGCGCGACCTCGGGCCAGCCGGGCAGCTGATCGAGACCGCGGTAGGCCTCGGTACAGCCAAGAGACTTGCCATCCAGGGCGAACACCTCCACCACGATAGGCGCACCAGCGCATTCTTCGGCGGTGCCGATGCAATCCTCCTTCGCGACCACGATCTCCGCCGAGTCGTCACCGGCGATATCCACCAGGTCCAGGTACCCGCCGCTGGAGAAGTAGGGTCGCTCTGCGGGCTGCCAGTTGTCCCGAGCGACGAACACCTCGCCGACAACACCACCGTCGTGGTCGCCCCGCACCAGGCAGGCGCTGGTCGCCGCGGGCGCGCAGACCAGCGACTGCTGGCCCAAACGCACGCCCATCGCGGCCAGCGCGGTTTCGATCACGATGTCCGAGTCAGGCTCGCGCACCCGGACCCGGCCATGAGCCCCTGCGGCATCGGCGAGCAACTCCACCGTCGTGCCGCCAATCGGCAGGCTGGTCAACACACCGCACGGACTGTCCCCGCACACCGATGCGGCGTCGGTGTCGGTCGGGCCGAACAGCGCGCCGTTGCCGAGGGCACCCGCCCGCTCGCGCTCGATCCGTAACGCGACGACCGCCGCGAAGGCCACCACGGTGACCAGTGCGGCGATCGCTGCGGTGACCACAACTGAGCGCGGTGCCTGCGTTGCCACGCCCACCTCCTCACACTCGGTCAACAGACCTTAGGCCAGCAGCCACCACCTCATCGGACGTGAGGCGGCTCTCCTTCCTAACTACTCGCGAGTCCGTAGACTCCCTCCCAGGCCTACTGGCGTGCACAGGCGCACGCACAGGTGCCCAACGCTCGTGTCTATAGGAGGTAGGGCGTGCCCGAGACAGCCGCGGCAACCGGCATCGCGTCGGTGACCAAGATCTTGATCGCGAACCGAGGCGAGATCGCCGTTCGCGTCATCAGAGCCGCCAAGGACGCCGGGCTCGGCACCGTCGCTGTTTACGCGGACCCGGACCGGGACGCGCTGTTCGTCCGGCTGGCCGACGAGGCCTTCGCCCTGGGCGGGAACACCGCCGCCGAGAGCTACCTGGTCTTCGACAAGCTGCTCGACGTGGCCAAGCGCTCCGGCGCCGACGCCGTGCACCCGGGCTACGGCTTCCTCTCCGAGAACGCCGACTTCGCCCAGGCCGTGATCGACGCAGGCCTGACCTGGATCGGACCTTCCCCGCAGGCCATTCGCGACCTCGGCGACAAGGTCACCGCGCGGCACATCGCCGCCCGTGCGAACGCCCCGCTGGTGCCCGGCACCAAGGATCCGGTCGACTCCGCGGAGGACATCGTCGCCTTCGCCCAGGTACACGGCCTGCCGGTCGCGATCAAGGCTGCCTTCGGTGGCGGTGGCCGAGGTCTCAAGGTCGCCCGCACGGTCGAGGAGATCCCCGAACTGTTCGAGTCGGCCACCCGAGAGGCGGTCGCCGCGTTCGGTCGCGGCGAATGCTTCGTCGAGCGCTACCTCGACAAGCCCCGGCACGTCGAGGCCCAGGTGCTGGCCGACCAGCACGGCAACGTGATCGTCGTCGGCACCCGCGACTGCTCATTGCAGCGCCGCCACCAGAAGCTGGTCGAGGAGGCACCCGCGCCGTTCCTCACTGACGAGCAGCGCGCCGCCATCCACGAATCCGCCAAGGCCATCTGCAAGGAGGCGGGCTACTCCGGCGCGGGCACCGTCGAATACCTGGTCGGCCAGGACGGCACGATCTCCTTCCTCGAGGTCAACACCCGGCTGCAGGTCGAGCACCCGGTGTCCGAGGAGACCACCGGCATCGACCTGGTTCGCGAGCAGTTCCGCATCGCGGCGGGCGAGAAGCTGCGCTACACCGAAGACCCCGAGCCGCGTGGCCACTCGATCGAGTTCCGCATCAACGGCGAGGACGCGGGCCGCAACTTCCTGCCCGCGCCCGGCACCGTGACCCGGCTCCGTTTGCCGGAGGGTCCCGGCGTTCGGGTCGACACCGGCGTTGAGCAGGGAACGGTCATCGGTGGCCAGTTCGACTCACTGCTGGCCAAGCTGATCGTCACCGGTTCCGACCGGCAGAACGCGCTGGAGCGCAGCCGCCGCGCATTGGACGAGATGGTCGCCGAAGGCATGGCCACCGTGCTGCCCTTCCACCGGCGGATCGTGCGCGACCCGGCATTCGTCGGTAAGGACGGCTTCGCGGTGCACACCCGCTGGATCGAGACCGAGTGGGACAACACGGTCGAGCCGTTCAGCGCCGACGAATCTGCTGCCGAAGCCGAAGAGTTGCCACGCCAGACCGTGACCGTCGAGGTCGGTGGCCGTAGGCTTGAAGTCTCACTGCCCGGCGACCTCGCGTTCGGTGGCGGCGACGGAGGTGGCGGTGCCGCCACGAAAGCCAAGCCACGGAAGCGAGGCGGCGGTAAGGCGTCGGTCTCCGGCGATGCGGTGACCGCGCCGATGCAGGGCACCATCATCAAGCTGCCGATCGAGGACGGTCAGCAGGTCGAGGCGGGCGAGCTTGTCGTCGTCCTCGAGGCGATGAAGATGGAAAACCCGGTCACCGCACACAAGTCCGGTACGGTGACCGGCCTGTCCGTCGAGGTCGGCGCGACCGTGACCCAGGGCCAGGTCATCTTCGAGCTCAAGGATTGAGGCGGGAGCGGCGGGTGACCACCGACCAAACCGCCCGCCGAAATCCTTCGCACGCAGCGCGCCAGCGCTGCCGAGACGACAGAGTTCCCCGCAGAGAACCCGTACGATCGAGATGTGAACGTCGACCAGCCGGAACTCCGGCTCAGCGATGCCGAGCGGCAAGACGCATTGGATGCTCTCGGTGAGCACATGCGCGCGGGCAGGCTGGATATCGACGAGTACGGCGACCGGTCGGCCCTGATCAGCACGGCCAGGACCCGGGGCGAGCTGCTCCCGCTGTTCGCCGATCTCCCGCAGCCGCGGCCCGCCGTGCTGCGTGATCACCTGCCGCTGCCGGTGCAGCAGCGGCTCCCGACTCCATCCGCGGGCGCATGGCTGGCTTCCAGCGCTGTTCCGATCGCCGCGGTGCTGGCGATCGTGCTGTTTGTCACCGTGGCGCGCGGGTTCTGGTTGGTGTTCCTGCTCCCGGCGGCGGTCGCGCTGGTGATCGGCGCGGCCAGCAGCGGCCGGTGGCGGCCGGGTAAGGGCTGACCGCCCTCGCGCCGGTACGGTCCCTGACATGGAGCCCGTTGAGATCAATGCCGGCAGCTACTACCTGCGCCAGATGCGCGCCGATGACCGCCTGGACGACCGGCCGACGTTGATCGAGGCGTTCGCCGACCCGGAGATGCGGCACTATGTCCCGCAGTACACGGTTGCCACGCTAGAGCAGGCCGAAGGCTACATCGCGGATCGAGCCGAGGCGTGGACGAGCGGACGACGCTGCACCTGGGCGATCGCCGAGCCGACCACCGGCGAGCTGATCGGCGAAGTCGCCGTGAAGAACATCGACGTGGACGCGGCCACCGGAGAGATCGCGGTGTGGGTGCACCACGAGGTCCGGCGCAACGGCGTCGCCGCGACAGCGGTGCAGGCCGCGCTGCGCTTCGCGGCCGGCGCGCTCGGTCTCGTCCAGATCGACTACGTCTGCGACGAAGGCAACGCTGCCTCGGCCGCCCTTGCCCGCAGCTGCGGGTTCATCCTGGCCGGGCCGACCGAGTCGTTGGCGGGCGTCCCGTCGCTGCGCTGGACCTACCGATCCCGCCCGTGCCGAGCTAGCCCGCCGGTTCGCTGATCCGGGGCCCGAGGGTCGGGGGCGGCGGAACGACGCGCATCGGCGGCCTTGTCGTCGGTCTGCCGCTGCGAGTCACGCTCGGCAGCCACCCGCGCGGCATAGACCGCTACTTCGCGCTCGACGGTGTCGGCGGTCCAGCCGAGCACGCCGCCCATCAACTCGGCGACCTGGCGGGCACAATCCACCCCACGGTGCGGGTACTCGATGGAGATCCGCATGCGCCGCGCCAGCGCGTCCTCGAGGTGCAGCGCACCCTCGTGGCTGGCCGCATAGACCGCCTCGACCCGCAGGTAGTCAGGTGCGTGATCGATCGGCCGCAACCACTGTGGACGGTCTTCGGCAAGGGCGAGCACCTCGTGCACAAGGGATCCGTACCGGTCGAGCAGATGCCGCATCCGATAGGGATGCAGTCCGTGCCGCACGGCGAGGAGATCGGCCTGATTGACCAGGGCGTGGTACCCATCCGCACCGAGCAGCGGCACCTTGTCGGTGATCGAGGGTTGGATCCGGGTCGGCAGGTCGACCGCGGCGGCGTCGACCGCGTCGGCTGCCATCACCCGGTAGGTCGTGTACTTGCCACCCGCGATCGCGACCATGCCAGGGGCGACCCTGGCCACCGCATGCTCCCGGGACAGTTTGGAGGTTTCCTCGCTCTCCCCCGCCAGCAGCGGCCGCAGGCCGGCATAGACGCCCTCGATGTCGTCGTGGGTCAGCGGGGTGGCCAGCACGGTGTTGACCTGATCGAGGATGTAGTCGATATCCGGCTTGGTCGCCGCAGGATGTGCGAGGTCAAGGTTCCAGTCGGTGTCGGTGGTGCCGATGATCCAATGACTCCGCCACGGAATCACGAACAGCACGGAGGTCTCGGTGCGCAGGATGATTCCCGACTCGGCGATGATGCGGTCCCTCGGGACGACGATGTGCACGCCCTTGCTGGCCCGCACCCGGAACCGTCCTCGGCTGCCGGAGAGTCCCTGCAACTCGTCGGTCCACACGCCGGTGCAGTTGATCACCGCGCCGGCCGGGATCTCCACCTCACGGCCGTCCTCGACATCGCGCACCCGCACGCCGGAAACGCGGTCGGCCTCGTGCAGGAAGTCGATCACCTGGGTGGAGGTCCGGACGACCGCGCCGTAATGCGCGGCGGTGCGCGCCAGCATCATGGTGTGCCTGGCATCGTCGGTCTGTGCGTCGTGATAACGGATGCCACCGATCAGCGACCCGCGCTTGAGGGCGGGCGCAAGACGCAGCGCACCCGCTCGGGTCAGGTGTTTCTGCCCCGGCACCGAGCGCGCGCCGCCCATGGTGTCGTAGAGGAACAACCCGGCAGCGGTATACGGCCGCTCCCACAGCCGGTGAGTCAGCGGATAGAGGAAACTCACCGGCTTCACCAGATGCGGGGCGAGCCGGGTGAGCATCAGTTCGCGCTCCGCGAGAGCCTCCCGAACCAGGGAGAACTCGAGCTGTTCGAGATAACGCAGGCCACCGTGGAAGAGCTTGCTCGACCGGCTCGATGTGCCGGAACCGAGGTCGCGGGCTTCGACCAGCGCGACCCGCAGCCCTCGGGTGGCAGCGTCGAGCGCTGTTCCGGCTCCCACCACGCCGCCGCCGATCACGACCACGTCGAAGGTTTCTTTCCCCAGCCGCTGCCAGGTTTCCCCGCGCTCCATGACGCCTAGCCGACCGATCGCTGTCGATCCAGCGGGCCGTGGACCGGGCCTGCCGCTGTCACCGATGGTCATCACGGGCCTCCCTCGATCAATAACCGGGCCGATGCTCACCGTACCGGGGCGCGGCGTACCTCGCGGAGATCGAGGAGTTGCCTCGTCTGGTCCTAGCGTATGGGCCTGACGGCAAGTAGCGTGCTGCCCGATCATGGTCGGCAACGGCGCCACCAGCGTCGCCGACCGGGCAGATTCGCGCACCACGTTGGGAGGACGTGATGAGTGCAGGTTCGATTTTCCTCTGGGAGATGCTCGGCACCGGGGTGCTGATCTTGCTGGGCGCAGGCGTCGTGGCCAACAATATGCTGCGAAGTACGCTCGGTCACGGCACCGGGTTCCTGTTCGTGTGCTTCGGCTGGGCTTTCGCGGTGTTCGCCGGGGCGAGCGTCGCCGCGCCGAGCGGCGCACACATCAATCCGGCCGTCACGCTCGGGCTGGCGGTCGCGGGCAAGGCCGAGTGGGCGGACGTCCCAGTCTACGTCGCGGGCCAGATGGTCGGAGCGATCATCGGCGCCATGCTCTGCTGGGCGGCGTACAAGCCGCAGCTCGACGCGCATCCCGAGCCGCAGAAGACCCTCGGCATCTTCTCGACAGGTCCGACCATCCCGAACCACGCGTGGAATCTCGTGACCGAGATCATCGGCACCTTCGTGCTGGTTGGCTGGATCCTGCTCAGCCCGAGCTACCAGGCGGGTCCGGATGATGTTCCCCAGTTCGGCAACTCGGCGCTTGGTTATGCCGCGGTCGCCTTCGTCGTTCTCGTGATCGGTACCTCCCTTGGCGGTCCTACCGGGTACGCGATCAATCCCGCCCGAGACCTTGGCCCGCGCATCGCGTACGCGTTCCTGATGCCGATTCGTAGCAAGGGCACCGGCAACTGGGGGTACTCCTGGGTTCCTGTCGTCGGCCCGCTGGCAGGCGGTGCCCTCGCCGCGCTGCTCTTCCTCGCCATGCCCACCACCGGGTGAACACCAACATCTCCTCGACCACCTACTCACCTCATCAGGGAGCACCAATGGCAAGCTACGTCGCGGCGCTCGACCAGGGCACCACATCGACCCGCGCCATGATCTTCGACCACTCCGGCCGGGTCATCGGCGTCGATCAGCGCGAACACGAGCAGATCTTTCCCCAGGCCGGCTGGGTCGAGCACAACGCGGAGGAGATCTGGCAGAACACCAGGGCGGTGGCGGCGGGCGCGCTGGCCAAGGCCGACCTGCAGGCGGGTGACATCGCCGCCGTCGGGATCACCAACCAGCGTGAGACAACCGTTGTGTGGGACCGGGTGACCGGCAAGCCGGTGTACAACGCCATTGTCTGGCAGGACACCCGGACCGACCGGATCGTGTCCCGGCTGGGCGAGCTCGGGGGCGGCCAGGAACGCTACCGCGAGAAGACAGGGCTACCGCTGGCCACATACTTCTCCGGGCCGAAGATCAAGTGGATTCTGGACAATGTGGAGGGTGTCCGCGAGCGGGCGGAGGCGGGCGAACTGCTGTTCGGCAACATGGACACCTGGGTGCTCTGGAACATGACCGGAGGGCCGGACGGGGGCGTGCACGTCACGGACCCGACCAACGCTTCCCGCACCCTGCTGATGGATCTGGACAGGCTCGCCTGGGATCCGGAGATCGCCGGGGAGATGGGCACCCCGCTCACGCTGCTACCGGAGATCAAGTCCTCGTCCGAGGTGTACGGCAAGGTGCGCGAGCGCGGCGCGCTCGCCGGAGTGCCGATCGCGGGCATTCTCGGCGATCAGCAGGCAGCCACCTTCGGCCAAGCCTGCTTGTCACCTGGGGAAGCCAAGAACACCTACGGCACGGGGAACTTCGTGCTGCTCAACACCGGCAACGACAAGGTGCTTTCGGAGAACGGCCTGCTCACCACGGTCTGCTACCAGATCGGGGACGCCGCACCGGTGTATGCACTGGAAGGCGCCATCGCGGTCACCGGCTCGCTGGTGCAGTGGCTGCGGGACAACCTCGGCATGATCACCTCCGCCGCCGAGATCGAAGATCACGCGCGCACGGTGCAGGACAACGGCGGCGCCTACTTCGTTCCCGCGTTCTCCGGCCTGTTCGCGCCGTACTGGCGGTCCGACGCCCGGGGCGCCATCGTCGGGCTGACCCGCTACGTCAACAAGGGCCACCTGGCGCGCGCGGTGCTGGAAGCCACCGCCTTCCAGACCCGCGAGGTCATCGACGCGATGAACGCCGACTCCGGAGTTGCGCTCACCTCCCTGAAGGTCGACGGCGGCATGGTCGTCAACGATCTGCTGATGCAGTTCCAGGCGGACATCCTCGGTGTGCCGGTGATCCGTCCCGTCGTGGCGGAGACCACCGCGCTCGGCGCTGCCTACGCGGCGGGCCTCGCGGTCGGTTTCTGGGCCAGTGAGGACGACATCCGCACCAACTGGGCCAAGGACAAGCAGTGGGACCCGTCGATGGACGAGGACCGCCGCGAACGTGAGTACCGCAGCTGGAAGAAGGCGGTGACCAGGACGTTCGACTGGGTGGAGGACGAGGGCTAGCTCTGCTGGCTCGTCGAGATCACCAGGAACGGTACCCCCTGGTCATCGGTCACCGGCGCGAGCCGCCCGTAGGGTGAATCGAACGGCGCACCCTGCACGCTGCCGCCGAGCTCGGTGATCCGTTGCAGCGCGGCATCGGTGTCGGAAACGGCGAAGTAGACCCGCCAGTGCGACGGGACGCCCGCAGGCATGCCAGGGGCCAGCCCACCGAGCCCGCCGACGACCTCGCCGTTCACCGCGAGCGTCGAATAGGACACCTGGTGGTCGGACATGTCCTCCAACTGGTAGCCGAAGACCTCGGTGTAGAACGCCTTCGCGGTGTCGTAGTCGCGCGTCATCACTTCGCCCCAGGTCCACGCACCGGGCACATTGGCCACCTCGACACCGTGGTGCTCGCCGGCCTGCCAGCAGCCGAACACCGCGCCGGTCGGATCGGCGAACACGGCCATCGTGCCTGCCGGCGGGATGGCCATCGGCGGCAGGATGACTTTGCCGCCTGCCCGTTCGATCGTGCCGGCAACGGCGTCGATGTCGGAGACTGCGATGTAGCTGGTCCACACCGGGGGCAGGTCGGGGTTGGTGCCGTTCTGGCCCAGCCCGGCCACCTGGCGGCCGTCGAGCGTCGCGAGCAGGTAGGGGTTGTCGGCGTCACCAGCGTCGGCGAACTCCCAGCCGAGGAGCTCGCCGTAGAACGCCTGAGCTTTGGCCGCGTCGGGAACCATGAGGTCGACCCAGCAGGGTGTGCCGTCCGGCCACGGCGTATCGCGGAAAGTCATCGTGTCTCCCGTCAGAGTGGGTGTAGGACAGTGCAGAGTCTCCGCCGGACCACCGACAGTTTCGAGATCAGTCCAGGTCGTCGTGCCGCATCAGCTGGCGTCCGGCCTCGGTGATCGAGCCGGACAGCGACGGGTACACCGAGAACGTCAACGCGAGGTGCTCCACGGTCAACTGGTTCTGCACGGCGAGTGCGATCGGCAGGATGAGTTCACTTGCCGACGGTGCCACCACGACGCCACCGATCACCACACCGGTCGCCGGCCGGCAGAACAGCTTCACGAAACCGCGCCGCAGGCCTTCCATTTTGGCGCGTGCGTTGGTGGCCAGCGGCAGCGTGACCGTCCGAGCGGGAACCTCGCCCGAGTCGATCGCGGCCTGGCTGATGCCGACCGCTGCGATCTCCGGGTGGGTGAACACGTTGGCCGCGACGGTTTTGAGCTTGATCGGAGCCACGCCTTCACCCAGCGCGTGCCACATGGCGATCCGGCCCTGCATGCTCGCGACCGAGGCGAGCATGAGCAGGCCGGTGCAGTCGCCCGCGGCGTAGATGCCCGCCACGTTGGTGCGAGAGACCCGGTCCACCGAGATGAACCCGCCGGGTCCGGGCTCGATGCCGACGGTCTCCAGGCCGATGTCGCCGGTGTTGGGAACCGACCCGACTGTCATCAGGGCATGGGTGCCCTCGATCGTGCGCCCGTCGGCCAGGTGCACCAGTACCCCGTTTTCGGTGCGCTCGACCTTGTCCGCTCGAGCGTGCTTGGCCAGGGTGGCGCCCCGCTGGTCGAAGACATCCTCGATGACGGCGGCGGCGTCGGCGTCCTCATGCGGGAGGATGCGGTCCCGGCTGGACACCACGGTGACTTTGACACCCATTTCGGCGTAGGCGGAAGCGAACTCGGCGCCGGTCACGCCGGAACCGATCACCACCAGGTGTTCCGGCAGGTCGGAGAGGCTGTACAGCTGACGCCAGTCGAGAATGCGCTCACCGTCGGGCACCGCCCCCGGTAGCACCCTCGGCGTCGCCCCGGTCGCGATGAGCGCGACGTCGGCGGTGAGCACCTCGTCCGTACCGGATGGAGTGGTCACCCGCACCTGGTGCACGGCCAAACCCGGCTCGGGGTCGCAGAACCGCGCGGTACCCCCGATCACCCTGACCCCCTCCCGCTGCATCCGTGCCCTGATGTCCGCGGACTGGGCGAGTGCAAGGCCCTTCACCCTGCCGTGCACCGTCCGGTTGTCCACCCGCACCTGGTCAGCGGGGATGGACACGCCCAGTTCGTTGATTCCGTGCAGGCTCGCGCGAGCGCCGGAGGAGGCGATGAACGTCTTGGACGGCACGCAGTCGGAGAGCACACAGGCGCCGCCGAGCCCGTCGCGTTCGACCACGGTCACCTCGGCACCATGCGCAGCGGCGACCAGTGCCGCTTCGTAACCCGCGGGTCCACCGCCCATGATCACGATCCTGGTCACCTGACCGCCTCCTCGCCGCGCCGCGTTTCTTCAGCTAGTGACAACCGTAACCGGGGTGTGTCTCGGGGTGCCTGCGGGCCGCATCCGCTGCTACCTTGAACACACTCCAGCCCTTCGGGGTGATCCACTAATCGCTAGGCTGTCCGCTGTGCCCCTCTATGCCGCGTATGGGTCCAACATGGCACCCGCCCAGATGATGGAACGCGCCCCGCATTCGCCGATGGCCGGTACCGGCTGGCTGGAAGGCTGGCGGCTGACCTTCGGCGGCGAGGACCTCGGTTGGGAAGGCGCGCTGGCCACCATCGTCGAAGATCCGGCCTCGCGAGTGTTCGTGGTGCTCTACGACGTGTGTGCGGCCGATGAGAGCGGTCTCGACCGATGGGAGGGTGGCGAGCTCTTCCTGCACAACAAGATCCGCCTGCGGGTGCAAACGCTGGACGGGCCCCTACTCGCCTGGCTGTATGTGCTGGACGCCTACGAGGGCGGCCTGCCCTCCGCGCGTTATCTGGGCGTGCTCGCCGACGCTGCCGAGGCCGCGGGCGCCCCCGGTGATTATGTTGCCGACCTGCGCACTCGCCCCTGCGTGGGTATCGGACCCTGACCCCACCGTGACACGGTGCTAGGCGAGGGCGGCCAAGGCGGTGTGCACCATGATTCGGGTGCCTGCGAGCAGGGCACGTTCGTCCAGTTCGAAGGTGCCCTGGTGCAGGTCGCGCTTGGGGCCCTCACCTGGCCACACGCCGAGCCGGGCGAACGCACCGGGAATGTGCTCCAGGTACCAGCCGAAGTCCTCGCCTCCGGAGGACTGCGCGGTGGAGGTCAGCGAATCCTCACCCAGCGCGGCCTCGACGCCCGCCCGCAGATAAGCGGTGCTGTCGGCATCACACACAACCGGCGGAACACCGCGCCGGTAATCCAGCGAGAACCCGACACCGGTCGGTGCAAGCAAGGAGTCCACCGACGCGCCGACCAACGGTTCCAGATCGAGCCACACATCATGCTCGGCGGTACGCAGGGTGCCGCGCAGCAGGCCGTCCTCGGGCACAGCGTTGGCGGCCTCACCCGCGTGCACCGCACCCCAGACCAGCACCGTGCCGGAACGGGGATCCACCCGGCGGGACAGCAACGCGGGCAGGCCGGTGATCACGCTGCCCAGCGCGTGCACCAGGTCGGCGGTCAGGTGGGGCCGGGAGGTGTGCCCGCCCGGTGAGGTCAACCGCAGCTCGATCAGGTCGGCGGCCGAGGTGACCGCTCCGGCTCGTGCGCCCACCGTGCCGACCGGCAGCCGAGGGTCACAGTGCAGCCCGAAGATCCGCTCAACGCCCTCGATCGCGCCTGCCTCGATGACTTCGAGCGCGCCGCCGGGCATGACCTCCTCGGCAGGCTGGAAGATCAGCCGGATCCGGCCAGGCAACTCCGGTGCGGCGGCCAGCGCGACCGCTGCCGCCATCAGGATAGCGGTATGCGCGTCGTGGCCGCAGGCATGCGCGACGCCGTCCACCGCTGAGGCGAACGGCAACCCGGTGGCTTCGGTGATCGGCAGCGCGTCGATGTCGGCGCGCAGCGCGACGCAGGTGGAGCCGGTGCCGATGTCGCAGATCACGCCGGTGCCGCCGGGTAGCACGTCGGGCTTGAGGCCGACCGAACGCAGCACGCTGACGATGAGCTCGGTCGTGCCGTATTCGTGGCGAGCGAGTTCAGGGTTGGTGTGGATGTGCCTGCGCCAGGCCACCAGATCGGCGGCACCGGACACCAGGGACCGATCGAGCCATGCCGGCCCGCGTCCCGCACCGATGTCCTCCACGGATGCCATGCTGACCCCACTCGCGGTAATTAGCCCGTCGAGCGTCGAATCCGTGATGGCCACGTGGCCATCACGATCACCTGGCACTTCTGGTCGTGAATCGACCACCGTCATGCAGCACCTCCGCGCGAATTACGAGCGCGCGTCACCACTAGAGCATTCATTGTCAATCAAGCAGCGAACGTCGAACCCATTGCGATCAATCTTGCACCATCGATCCGCGAATCACCCCATCGGCCGCAGCCACGGAGACAGCCGGTAGTGGGCCTGCGACGAACGGTTATCAGAAGTTCGGCCCGACGGAAGATCACCGCGCCTTGACAAGACCCTAGGTCTTAGCCTTGTGCCTGCGATGCTTCCGGACCCGCCGTCCCCAGATCACGATACCGAGCAACAGCACGGTCGCGGCGCCGACGATGAACTTGTTCTTGACCCGTTCGTTGTTCGCGCGCTCACTGTTCTCCGGATCGATCACCGGGCCCGGCTCGACCTGGGCAGGCTCCCGGTCGGACCGCGCAGGTGGCTCCTGCGGCTGGTGCATCGACACCGGCGACGGCGGCGTCGCGGTGGCCGGACTGCCCGAGACCGCGACCTCGGCCGGGCCTGCCAGGCCGAGAATCGGCACCAAGGCGCAGAGGACACCGAGCAGCAGCAGCGTCAGCGCCAGTCCGCGCAGCTTGGTCATCGCATCTCCCAGGTATCAGGTCACGTCGACCAGTGTGTCCATCCGGGCACGTGGGGTCACGCCGCCACGCATCCTAAACCCGAACTACTCGGCACCGGAGAAGGCGTCGAGGATCCGCTGGGCCGCCATGGTCGCGGTCAGCTCCCCTTCCCGGACGGCGCGTTCCACCTCGGGCACCACGTTTCGCACCTCGGGATGCCGCTCCAGCCTGCCAAGCAGCTGCTCGCGCACCATCGACCAGGTCCAGTCGACCTGCTGCCGTTTGCGCTTATCGGCCAGCTCGCCGGCTTCGTCCAGCGTCTCGCGGTGCCGGTTGATCTGCTGCCAGACGGTGTCCAGCCCGGCCCCGGTCAGCCCACTGCAGGTCAGCACCGGTGGCGTCCAGGTCGCTTCGGGCCCGTACAACAGGCGCAGCGCCCCGGACAGCTCCCGCGCCGCCTTGCGCGCCTCCCGCTCGTGGTCGCCGTCGGCCTTGTTCACCGCGATCACGTCGGCGAGTTCGAGCACACCCTTCTTGATGCCCTGCAACTGGTCGCCGGTGCGCGCCAGAGTGAGGAACAGGAAGCAGTCGACCATGTTGGCGACGGTGACCTCGGACTGACCAACGCCGACGGTCTCCACCAGCACGACGTCGTAGCCGGCGGCCTCCATCAGCACGATGGTTTCCCGGGTGGCCCTGGCGACCCCGCCCAGCGTGCCCGAGGTCGGCGAGGGCCGGATGAACGCGGCCGGATCGGTCGCCAGCCGGGCCATCCGCGTCTTGTCACCCAGGATGCTACCGCCGGTCCGGGTGGACGACGGGTCGACGGCGAGCACCGCGACCCGGTGCCCCGCGCCGGTCAGCGTGCCGCCCAGCGCCTCGATGAATGTCGACTTGCCGACGCCCGGCACGCCGGTGATGCCGACCCGATGCGCGCCACCGGCATGCGGCAGCAGCTCCACGAGCAGCTCCTGGGCGTGCGCGCGGTGATCCGGGCGCGCGGACTCCACCAGCGTGATGGCTCGGGAGAGGATCCCGCGGTCCCCGGCGAGGACCCCCTTCGCGTACGCCGAGACGTCGACCTTCCGTGGCGGCATGCGCTCAGTGGGAATGTTGGGCTGCGAGCTGGTCAAGCAGGTCGATCGCGGCGTCGGCGATCACCGTGCCCGGCGGGAAGATCGCCGCGGCGCCCGCTTCGCGCAGCGCGTCGAAGTCCTGCGGCGGGATGACCCCACCGACCACGACCATGATGTCTTCGCGACCGAGTTCGGCCAGCTCGGAGCGCAACGCGGGCACCAGGGTGAGGTGACCCGCAGCCAGCGAGGACACGCCGATCACGTGCACGTCGGCCTCCACCGCCTGGCGGGCGACCTCGGCCGGGGTGGAGAACAGCGGGCCGACGTCGACGTCGAAGCCGATATCGGCGAACGCGGTCGCGATCACCTTCTGGCCCCGGTCGTGGCCGTCCTGACCCATCTTGGCGACCAGGATGCGCGGCCTGCGCCCTTCCTCCTCTGCGAAGGCGTCGACCTTCTCCCTTGCGGACTCGACGTTGGGCGACTTGCCGACCTCATGGCGGTACACACCGGAAATGGTACGAATCTGGCCCGAGTGACGGCCCCAGACCTGCTCCAGCGCGTCGGAGATCTCCCCGACGGTGGCTTTCGCGCGGGCCGCGTTCACGGCGAGTTCGAGCAGATTCGCAGCGCCTTGCGCGCCTCCGGCGCTCGCGGTCAGCGCGTGCAGAGCATTGGAAACCGCGCCGGAGTCGCGCTCCTCGCGCAGCCTGCGCAGCTTCTCCAACTGCTGGGCACGCACGCCCGCGTTGTCCACTTTGAGCACGTCGATCTGCTGATCAGCGTCTTTGCCGACCACCCGGTACTTGTTCACGCCGATCACCGGCTGGCGGCCGGAGTCGATCCGCGCCTGAGTGCGCGCCGCCGCTTCCTCGATGCGCAGCTTCGGGATGCCCGCGTCGATGGCCTGCGCCATGCCCCCGGCGTCCTCGACCTCGGTGATGTGCGCCCAGGCTTTGCGGGCCAGGTCATAGGTGAGCTTCTCGACGAACGGGGACCCGCCCCACGGGTCGATCACCCGGGTGGTGCCGGACTCCTGCTGCAGCAGCAACTGGGTGTTGCGGGCGATCCGTGCGGAGAAGTCCGTTGGCAGGGCCAGCGCCTCGTCCAGCGCGTTGGTGTGCAGCGACTGGGTGTGCCCCTGGGTGGCTGCCATCGCCTCCACGCAGGTGCGAGTGACGTTGTTGAACACGTCCTGTGCGGTCAGCGACCAGCCGGAGGTCTGGCAGTGCGTGCGCAGCGACAGCGACTTGTCGGACTTGGGCTCGAACTTCTTGACCAGGTTGGCCCAGAGCAGCCGGGCGGCGCGCATCTTGGCCACCTCGGTGAAGAAGTTCATCCCGATGGCCCAGAAGAAGGACAGCCGCGGCGCGAACTTGTCGATCTCCAGCCCGCCGTCGAGACCGGCGCGGATGTACTCGACCCCGTCGGCCAGCGTGTAGGCCAGCTCAAGATCGGCGGTCGCCCCGGCCTCCTGCATGTGGTAGCCGGAGATGGAGATCGAGTTGAACCGCGGCATGTGGGTCGAGGTGTAGGTGAAGATGTCGGAGATGATCCGCATCGACGGCTGCGGCGGGTAGATGTAGGTGTTGCGGACCATGAACTCTTTGAGGATGTCGTTCTGGATGGTCCCGGTCAGCTGCTCGGGCTTGACGCCCTGCTCCTCTGCGGCCAGGACATAGAGCGCCATCACCGGCAGGACGGCGCCGTTCATGGTCATCGACACGCTCATCTTGTCCAGCGGGATCCCGTCGAACAACTGACGCATGTCGTAGATGGAGTCGATCGCCACGCCCGCCATCCCGACGTCACCGGAAACCCGGGGGTGGTCGGAGTCGTAGCCACGGTGGGTGGCAAGGTCGAAGGCCACCGACAGTCCTCTTTGGCCTGCCGCGAGGTTGCGCCGGTAGAAGGCGTTGGACTCCTCGGCTGTGGAGAATCCGGCGTACTGGCGGATCGTCCACGGCTGGTTGACGTACATCGTCGGGTACGGCCCGCGCAGGTACGGGGCGATGCCCGGGTAGGTGTTCAGGAAGTCCAGCTCAGCGAGGTCTTCGGCGCCGTACAGCGGCTTGATGGCGATACCTTCCGGGGTCTCCCATTCGAGGGCGTCTTCGCCTTTGCCGGTGCTGGCCTGCAGTGCGGCGGCCCAGCCGGCCTTGCTGCCCGGATCCGGTGTGCCGAGTTCGATGCCGGTGAAGTCAGGAATCGCCATCGGTCACTCCCAGCGTCTGCAGCGTCGTGGTCAGGACATCCAGTGCGTCGCAACCGGCGTGGACGAACCCGGTGACGCCGTCGTAGGCGTCGCTCGGCTTGCCTGCCAGCAGCACGGCCTTCGCTCCCGCCTTGCGCAGCGCGGCGGCCACGTCCTCGGCCTGCTCGGCATACGCCAGGTCGGTGCCGCACAGGCACGCGACGCTCGTCTTGCTGTGCAGGTACCCGGCGAGGACGTCGGCGACGGCGCTGGTCGGGCCGGCGTTGACCGGCTCGATCCCGCCCGCGGCGAACAGGTTGGCAGCGAAGCCGGCGCGCGCGGTGTGCGCGGCGACCGGGCCGAGGGTGGCCAGGAAGACGCGCGGACGGACGCCGTGCTCGGCCAGGTGCGCGTCGGAGCGGTCGCGCAGCTCCTCGTACGCCTGCGCGTAGCGGATCCGGGGCAACCCACCCCCATCAGGCTCGGCCGGAGCCGCTGGCCGCTCGACCGGCAGTTCGGCCAGCATCGGGAACTCGGACACGCCGGTGATGGCGTCCTGCCTGGTGGCCAGCCGCGCCGAGCGGGCCTGCCAGGTCGCGTCGAGCCGCGTGGCGATGCCACCCGAGGCGAGGGAGGCCTCGATGCCGCCCTCGTCCTCGATCGTCTGGAACTCCCGCCAGGCCGCGTGCGCGAGCGCTTCGGTCAGGTTCTCCACGTACCAGGAGCCACCCGCGGGGTCGATCACCCCGGCCAGCTTGGACTCCTCGGCCAGGATCGCGCTGGTGTTGCGGGCGACCCGGCGGGAGAACGCGTCCGGCAGGCCGATCGCCGCGTCGAAGGGTCGCACAGTGATCGCGTCGGCGCCGCCGACCGCGGCGCCGAAGCAGGCGACGGTCGCCCGCAGCATGTTCACCCAGGGGTCGCGTTTGGTCAGCATGGCCGATGAGGTCACAGCGTGCTGACGCTGCGCACCGGCCCAGGGCGCACCGGAGGCCCCGCACACCCGCGACCACAGCCTGCGGGCGGCCCGCAGCTTGGCGATGGTCAGGAACTGGTCGGCGGTGGCGGCGTAGCGGAACTCCAGCTGCGCCGCCGCGGCCTCGACGCTCAGCCCGGCGTCGGTCAACGCGCGCAGGTAGGCGACGCCGCACGCGATCGACGCGCCGAGCTCCTGCGAGTCCGAGCCGCCCGCGTCGTGGAAGGGCAGCGCGTCGACGACGATCGTGCGCAGTTGCGGGTACTGCGCGCTCAGCCGGGCGGCGAGTTCGGCCGCGGGGGCGATGTCGTGTGCCTGCCCGGTACGGGCGCGCGATCCGATCGGGTCAGCCCCGATGGTGCCGATCACCTCGCTCGGCGCGATCTCCCGATCGGCGAACACCTCGAGCAGCGCGTCGGCGGCGGCGGCGTAGTCGGAACCGGCGTCGAGCACAACCGGTGCGAGGTCGACGTACACGCCGTTCAGCGCGTCGGCAAGGGACTCGATCGGCAGCGCGGATCCGCCCACCGGAAGCCACACCGAGTTGGCGCCGTTCGCCAGGTCGGCGAGCACAGCCGTGTTCGTCGCCACCGCATGGGGATCGGTGTGCAGCGGGCGGCAGTCCCAACCGGCCGCGACCTTGCCCTCGGGCCGGTCGCCACGCACGAACGGTGGCAGGCCGGGGAATCCGGCGCTGGCCAGGTCGGCAGTGTCTTCCCTGGTGTACAGCGGCCGCAATTCGATACCGTCGTAGGTCCTGCTGGCGAGCAGGCTCTCCGGGGACGTCGTCTCCCCACCTTCGGTGCCTGTGCTCGACCCTGCAAGCAGGTCTTCGGGCAGCGCGCCGCTCCTGCGGAGCACGGCCGTGACCAGCTTCCGCCAGTCCGCACGGGTTGGCGTATCGAACTCGGCGGCGAGCGCGAGTTCCTGCGGCTCGGCGTGCGACGGCGGTGACACCTCTGTCATGACTAGCCATGGTAGAGCCCAGAACAGGTAGCGCGGTGTGAGGCTGATCGCGCGCCCAGTCGATCTGCGCGCGCTCCCGCTCCGCTCGCGAAAACTCGGGCAAGGTCGGACACAATACAAGCGTGCCCCCGCAGGAAACCGAACAGCGGATCGTTGCCGGGCGTTACCGGTTGCGATCGGTGCTCGGCGCGGGCTCGATGGGCACCGTGTGGGCGGCCTACGACGAGTTCCTGCACCGGCCGGTCGCGGTCAAGGAGGTGCGGCTACCGCCGGGCTTCCCGGCCAGCCAGGTTGAGGAATTGCGCGAACGCACGCTGCGGGAGGCCAGGGCGATCGCCGCGTTGTCCCACCCGAACGTGATCACGCTGCACGACGTGGTGCGCGAGGACGACGAGCCGTTCGTGGTGATGGAACTGCTCAACGCGCGCAGCCTCGGCGGGTTGCTCGCCGACCACGGCCCGCTGACCGTGGAGCAGGCAGCGACGGTGGGCGAGGCGGTCGCCGCCGCGCTGGAGGCCGCGCACGCGGCGGGCATCACCCACCGCGACGTCAAGCCGGGCAACGTGCTGGTGGCCAGGGACGGTCACGTCAAGCTCACCGACTTCGGGATCGCGCGCAACGTGTCCGAGGTGACCATGACCCGGACCGGGATCATGCTCGGCTCCCCCGCCTACATGGCTCCCGAAGTCGCATCGGGCAAGGGTGTCACCCCCGCCGCCGACCTGTGGGGCCTTGGCGCGACGCTGTTCACCGTCGTGGAAGGACATCCGCCCTACGACGCCGACGGTGACCCGCTGGCCACGGCGAGCGCGGTCGTGCACGACGAGGTGCCCGCACCGTCTGCGGGACCGTTTGCCGACATCATCAGCAGGTTGATGTCGAAAGACCCGACCGATCGGCCCACCCCGCGTGCGGTCCGCGCGCAATTGTTTCCGCTCCGCGCGCAACCGAATCAGCCGCTGTTCCCGGTGGCACTGTTCGATCGGGACACCGAGACCGAGCAGGCGGACGGGGCAGCTGTCCCCGTGCGGGCCGCATCCGCCCCGGTGATCGAGCAGGAGGTCGGCGCCGCACCTGATGGCGGAACTGCGCCACTGGCGGCCGACCCGGGTCCCCTGCCGTTCGCACCCGCCGGTCCGCGCTCACCCGTGCGGCCCGATGCGACGGGCGCCCAGCCGGTGCGCGCCGGACGTGGCCCGGTGTCCGCGGTGCTGATCGCGTTGCTCGCCATCGTGGTGTTCCTGCTGGCGGGCGCGGCCGGATTCGCAGCAGCGCGCCTGCTCGGTGGTGCAGACGTGCTGCCGGTGTTCGGCTCCGAACCGGTGTCGGCCGCCGCACAGTCACTGGCGCGGTTCGAGCAGCGCAGTGGCGACGCGTCCGGCTTGAAGGGCACCAAGGGTGGGTTGTTCACCGTGTCCGTGCCGGGCGACTGGGCGAAGTTCTCCACCCAGCAACCCAACGGCACGCTGCCGGACAGCACATTGGTGCAGTTCGTCTCCCCGGACGGCGGGCAGGTACTGGACGTCGAGCGATTCGCCGGGTTCTTCGAATCACACGACCTCGACAACTACCTCACGGCGGTCGAGTCGGACTGGTACGCGGAGGATTTCGTCCTGGTCGGGCGGGAGCGGCTGGCTGGACCGGATTCCGGCGTCGTGATCACCTATCGCACGGTGGAGAAGGTGGCCAACGGGTCGTCGCCGGAGGAACCGGCGTCGCCGAGTCCGGGTCCTTCGCCCCGCACGCTGAGCCGGACCACGTTCGCTCAGGTGCTGCGGATCGACTCGAGCCTGTGGGTGATCAGCGTGACGGTCCCGACCGAGCAGGAGGGCCGGGGCCGAACCCAGCTGTTCGACCGGATCGCGCCGACCTTCACCACTACCGACTGACGGCGAGATGCCGTTTATGCTCGGCCCCATGTCATCGGCATCGCCGCAAGGCCAGGGGCCATCGCGCACGGCGTCCACTTCGGACTGGGACGGCGGTTCCCTGCGATCGCCGCTTGGCAAGTCGGCCACGCTGATGCTGGTCTACCTGATCGTGCTCTGGGTGGTCGACGTGGTGAACGCGTCGCAGGATCGCGCGCTGAACGTCCAGCTGGGCGTCATCGGCCGCGATCCGGATCGGCTGATCGGCATCCTGGCCTCGCCTTTCCTGCACGGCAACGTGCCGCACCTGGTGGCCAACGCGAGCGCGATGTTCACCTTGGGGCTCATCGCGGGCCTGTACGGAGTGTGGCGGTTCCTCGGCATCGTCACCCTGATCCTGCTGCTCGGCGGACTCGGCCAGTGGCTGATCTCCCCGCCGGACACGATCACGGTCGGTGCCAGCGGCATTGCGTTCGGCCTGTTCGGCTACCTGCTCACCCGCGGATTGTTCGACCGCCGACCGGTCGACATCGTGGTGTCGCTCGGCGTCGCCGTCGCCTTCGGTTACCAGATCGTCGCGGGGGTGCTGCCCCAAGATGGACCGATCTCGTGGCAGGGACACCTGGCCGGGTTCGTAGCGGGGATCATCGCCGCATGGCTGTTCCGCAAGCGCAGGCGGAAGACCGTAGCGCCCGCCACGACGGCGACGGCCGCGACCAGTCCGATGGACACGGCTGAGACCGAAACGCTCCCGGTGGTCACCAAAGACTCGCCCGGGTGACCTGCACGATTACCGAAAGGAAGTGATCAATCGCGCACTGTTCGGATAGCGCACGAAATCCGGCACTCCGCATCACAGCACCCATGCCTGCCCGTATCCTGCACGCATCAGCGGCAGCTGAGCCGCTGCCCGGCCTTGCGGCCGGGAATCCACCTGGTACGAGACGCATCAGTGAGGTAGAGGGCAGGTGACTGGACGGCACCGGAGCGGGGGCGGCGGCGCGACCAAGCGCAGAGCGGGATGGTCAGTTCTTGGCGCGCTGCTCGTGCTCGCGGTTATCGCGACACTCACCGTCCGATGGATCCTCGACGCAGGCAGCGACTGCAAGCAGCAGGTCACGCTGACCGTAGACGCCGCCCCGAGCATCGCGCCCGCGGTGACCGAGTTCATCGAGAAGCGGCTACCGCAGATCGAAGGCGAGGCACAGTGTCTGCGGCCTCAGGTCAGGACGGCCAGCCCCAAGTCCGTGACCGACGCATTCACCGAGGACGAACCCGGGCAGCGGCCTGCCGACGTCTGGATCCCGGATTCCACGGTGTGGCTGCAACGGGCGAACGATGCAGGCGCCAACATTCCGGAGCGCGGTACCTCGATCGCGACCAGCCCGGTCGTACTCGCCACCACCGAACGGACGGCGACCGAGGCAGGCTGGCCCGCCAAGCCCGCCGTGTGGTCCGAGATCCTGGACGATCCCAGCTCCCCGGGCATCTCAGATCCGTCGGTGGACACCAGCGCGCTGTTCGCACTGATGGGCATCGACAATCTCAGCTGGCCCACCGCCAAGCGGACCAAGTCGATCACCACCCTGTCCAAGCTCACCATGACCGCGAACGACGACCCGTACCACCGGCTCCCGAGGGGCGGGTCCACGCCGACGGTGACCGTGTTCCCGTCGTCCGAGCAGCAGGTGCTGCGGCACAACCGCACGGCGCCATGGGGGAGTTCCGGTTCGGCTGTCGCCGCCTACCCGGACAACCCGACGCCATGGTTGGACTACCCGGTTGTCGTGCGCACCGACCTCGACGAGGGACAGCGCGCGGCGGGTGAAGCCCTGCGCAAGGTGCTGCGCGGCCCCGCCGCCGCGCTAGTCTTCGCCCAGCACGGCTTCCGCGATGCGGACGGAGAACTGGCCGGGCCTGCCGCCAGGGACGGCCGGGTGCACGCCGGGGCGGGCCCGGTCGGTCCGCCGCCCAGCGCCGAGCACGGCGAGGCGGTGCTCAAGCAGTGGGCAGCACTGTCCCGCGTCGCGCGCGTGCTTGTGGTCCTGGACGTGTCCGGATCGATGAACGCACCGGTCGGCGACAGCGGGAAGACCCGCATGCTGGTGACCGTGGAGGCGGCGAGCAAGGGCTTGCGGCTGTTCCGTCCGGGTACCCAACTCGCGATGTGGGAGTTCTCCACCAATCTGGACGGCAATGCCGATCACCGCGAGATCGTTCCGTTCAAGCCGATCATCCAGCACATCGCCGACGACCTGCCGGACAAACTCGGTGACCTGCTCTCCACTCCCACCGGCCAGACTGGTCTGTACGACACCGTGCTCGCCGGGTACCGGGAGACGATGCGGGTCTGGGATCCGGCGCACCTCAACCTGCTGGTGGTCCTCACCGATGGGCGCAACGAGGACGAGGACGGAACTTCGCGATCCCAGTTGCTCACCCAGCTGGCCAGGCTTACCGACCTGGATCGTCCGGCGCCAATCGTGTTCGTCGGGCTCGGCACCGACGTGGATCCCAAGGAGCTACGCGATGTTTCCCGGGTGACCGGCGGCCAGACCTTCCTCGCCCCTAAGGTCACCGACATCCAGCGGATCTTCTTCACCGCGCTCGGCAATCTCGCCTGCCCTGGTGGAGACTGCTGAGGCGAGCAACACCGGCGCGGCAACGGAGGAGCACCCCATAGACACCCCAATGGCCTCGGACGAACCGATGGCCCTGGCCCAGAAAGCCGCGAGCGAGATCGCGGAGCGCACCGGCGTCGACGCCCACGAGCTTGCCGTCGTGCTCGGCTCGGGGTGGCGTCCTGCCGCCGATGTGATCGGCGAACCCGACGCCGAACTGGACCTCGGGTCACTGCCCGGTTTCGCCAAGCCTGCCGCCGCCGGACATGGCGGAACGCTGCGCTCGGTACGGCTGGGCGGCAAGCGGACGCTGGTGCTGCTCGGGCGCACCCACCTGTATGAGGGCAAGGGCATCGACCCGGTGGTGCACGGCGTGCGCACCGCTGCGGCGGCCGGTGCGCGCACGGTTCTGCTGACCAACGCCGCGGGCGGATTGCGCGAGGGCTATGCGGTCGGGCAGCCGGTGCTGATCAGTGACCACCTGAACCTGACCGCGCGATCCCCGCTGGTGGGCGCACAGTTCACCGACCTGACCGACCTGTACTCACCGCGACTGCGTGCCCTGGCGAAAGAGATCGACCCCTCCCTGACCGAGGGTGTGTATGCCGGGCTGGTCGGACCGCATTTCGAGACGCCTGCCGAAATCCGCATGCTCGGGGCGCTCGGCGCGGACCTGGTCGGCATGTCCACCGTGCTGGAAGCGATCGCCGCGCGGGCAGCAGGCGTCGAAGTGTTCGGGCTCTCGCTGGTCACCAACCTCGCCGCGGGCCTGACCGGTGAACCGCTGAGCCACGAGGAGGTGCTCGATGCGGGCCGCGCCTCGGCGCACCGGATGGGCACCCTGCTGCGCGAACTGATGGAGCGTGCGTGAGCATCGCGCCCGCCGCGCGGGATGCGGCGTTGCGGTGGATGGCCGACGACGTGGATGAGGCCGCGCGCGCCGAACTGCAGCGGGTGCTCGTCGCGGCCATGACAGGCGATGTCGCGTCCGCCGCCGACCTCGCCGACCGGATGGCTGGGCCGTTGACGTTCGGCACAGCCGGGCTGCGTGGCCCGGTGCGGGCTGGCCCCAACGGCATGAACCGTTCGGTGGTGGTGCGCACCACGGCTGGGGTCGCCAGCTGGCTGCTCGGGCACGGGCACGGTGGCGGCGTTGTCGTGGTAGGGCGCGACGCACGCCGTGGATCCACCGCCTTCGCCGAGGACGCCGCCGCGGTGCTGACCGCGGCGGGCTTCGTGGTGCGGATGCTGGCCGATCCGCTGCCGACGCCGGTGCTGGCGTTCGCGGTGCGCCACCTCGGTGCGGTCGCGGGTGTCCAGATCACCGCATCGCACAATCCGCCTGCCGACAACGGTTACAAGCTCTACGACGCCTCGGGCGCGCAGAGCGTCCCGCCCGCTGACCGGGAGATCGAGGCGGCCATCGCGGCGGCGCCTGCCGCGGTGTCGGTTGCGCGCGCGGCGGGAGCGCCGGTGCTCGGCGATGACCTGCTGGAGCGCTATCTGGACCGGGTCGCCGCCGTGCCGCGGGGTTCCGCCCGCGCGGTCCGAATCGCGCTCACCCCGCTGCATGGCGTCGGCGGCGCCACCGTGGTGACGGCGTTGCGGCGCGCCGGATTCACCGATGTGCATGTGGTGAACGAGCAGTTCGCGCCGGACGCTGATTTTCCGACGGTCACCTTCCCCAACCCTGAGGAGCCAGGAGCCACCGACCGGCTGCTGGATCTGGCCCGAGCAGTGCGGGCCGATCTGGCCATCGCGCTCGACCCCGACGCGGACCGGTGCGCGCTCGGGATCGCCACTGCGGGCGGCACCTACCGGATGTTGCGCGGCGACGAAGTCGGCGCGCTTTTCGGCGAGCACATACTGTCCACTGTGGAACCTTCTGATGTTCCCCTTGTGGCCACCACGGTCGTGTCCTCGTCGATGCTGGGGTCGATCGCGCGTCGGCACGGAGCCCGCTATGCGGAGACGCTGACCGGCTTCAAATGGCTGGTCCGGGCGGGCGAGGACGGTGCAGGCCTGGTGTATGCCTACGAGGAAGCGCTCGGGCACTGCGTCGACCCGGCGGCGGTGCGCGACAAGGACGGGATCTCGGCCGCGGTGCTGGCGGCCGATCTGGCAGCGACACTCAAGGCCGGGGGCGGGTCGATGCGGGATCTGCTCGACGAACTCGCGGTGCGGCACGGCGTGCACCTGACCGATCAGGTCTCGGTGCGCGTGGACTCGCCGGACGAGATCACCGCGCTGATGGCCCGCCTGCGCGCGTATCCCCCGACCGCACTGTGCGGGGTGGAGGTCGCCGTCGAGGATCTGCTGCCCCGGACCGACGCCCTGCGAATGACCGGCAGCGGTGTCCGGTTGGTCGTGCGGCCGTCGGGTACCGAGCCGAAACTGAAGGCCTACCTGGAGGTAGTGCACTCGGTGGCAGCCGCCGACACGCTGCATGCTGCCAAGGCCGCCGCGCAGCAGGCCATGGCCACCCTCCGCCAGAACGTAGCCTCCCTCCTCGCCGGCTGACGGCGAGTTGGCCGGTGGCGTCGGCGAGTTGGCCGGTGGCGTCGGCCACAGTTATCCTTGATCGTCCGGTATCGCGTAGATATCACCATCTACGAGTGCGAGCGTGTTGTGGCCATCCCGCCGCGTCTGGATCGTTTCGTCGATGTGGACGAGGAAGAGTTGCATTGCGCCGATGATCGGCTCGACGTCGGGAAACAGGAGCTCCCCGTCCTCCTCCATGGTGCTCAGATGGTCCGCCAACGTCTCCGGAGTCAACTTCACCCGCATCGGGTAGGCGAAAACCTCCTCTTCCCACCGATTCAAGAGGATCGCTTGCGTCGCTGCGTCGTACGACGCTAAGGGGTCTCTGTGCCGCAATCGACGCAAGAACTCCGCAAACAGGTCAGCATTGCGCATCTCAATCTCAAGCCTTCTCTCAACGACTAAAAAACGCTGTAAGTATATTCTTCCCATTGCCGATCGCAACCTTTGCCTGATACCTCCTGATAACCTCACCTCTACTGTTCTTGATCTCCAATGGGGCGATATATAGCCAGGTATTATCATCCTGATTATACGTCACAGAGCCGGGAACCTTCAAAGTCTCTGCAATTGCGAAATCGCAGAGGTCACGCCAGTTGCTCCCGATCATTGTGGCTACATTCTGCCAGTCCTGGCCGTGCCGGTTGGCAATGTGTCGATAGCCCCACTTGTCATTCCCGCACCGCAGGTAAGCCTCACCTGCTGCGATTTGCGGACCTGCCGCGCGACGATAAGTACTGACCCGCTTCATCTTGTCAGATGAAGCGCCGCAGGCAGCCCACGGCGGTCTGCCGGAGTAGTTGATCACTAACGAACGAAGCTCCACACCACCGATAGCAACGGAATACTCACCACCGCTTGCCGGAACCGCGGTATCTGTCGGCAGGGAAGACACACCAGCAACCGCAGAACCTGCGGCACCCAGGACACACACAAGCATTGCTGTGATGGTCGTAAAGATCTCTGTACAACGTCGCATCTGTTCCCCCAGTTCAGTTGATTCATCCGCGTTAAGGTCGCGCAGGGTCAACCGCGATGCCATCTGCGGCACCAGGCCAACCTCGAAGCGCTTCCCCAGTAAACGAACCCCCCACGGCGACCATCGCACGATGGGTTGAACCGTTGCCGTGGTGCACTCGGGGTGCGAGCTGAAGGTGGCCTTCGGTGCATATGCCGTACCGAAGGC
>JBOHER010000455.1:0-12127 GCA_050701115.1 Haloechinothrix sp.
TGCTTGCCGCCACCCGGCGCCGCGTGCGGCAGCGCTCGCACCGAGCGATCGAACTCGGGATGCAGCGCGCCGATGAGGACTTCCCGCAACACCGCGCGCGCCTGTTCGGCGGTCCGCACACCTCGTGCGGACAGTTCCGCCCGCAGATTCGTCACAATCTCGGTCGTAGTGGCCGTGCCGAGGTCGGCGACCAACAAGGTGTCTTCGACCTCTTCCCACGAGTCCTCATCGAGGTCGCCCGCGCCGAGCAGCCCGAGCAGGCTCTGGCCCAACGCCGACCGCGACTTGGCCAACCTGCCGCGGAGCCGCTCGATCCGCCCGGTCGTCGGCTCGATCTCCTCGACCGGAGCGGGAGCGGACTGCTCGGGCACGACCACTGGCGCTGGCCCGGCAGTCAATTCCGGCTCGGGTACCTCTGCAATGCGCTCGGCTTCGGAGACGTCTTCGGTGGGCAGGCGGACGTCGACGATGCCCCGGCGCGGCGCGTCCCTTGGCACCGACGCGTCGTCACCCACCCCGGGCTGGCCGTCGACCTCGGTGCGTTCCTGCACCGGATGCACCGGCGGCGAGCTGGGCACATCGGGCGCGCCGTCCATCGGGCCACCCGGCGCGAGCGCGATACCTCCGCCTGCGCTGTACCCGCCGCCTCTCGGTGGGGCATCACCCTCCTCAACCTGCTCGGCCTCGGCAAGGCTGATCTTTCTCCTGCGGGCGATGGTGAGCCCGGCGACCAGCGCGATCGTCAGGACCACGACGACTACGACGATGATCCAAAACCAGAGGTTGCTCGACACGCAGCCATCCTCGCATCCGCCGGCTTGACGGCAGGGGCGCCCCTGCAGGTGGCGCTTGCCGACGTAGAACGGAACGTGCCGGCACGCCGGTTGCTCGGCTGGTGCCCATTAGCCCCGCGGAAACACTGCTCGACCGCCTGGTCGCAGCGGGCAAAGCGACGGCGCCCGTCGCACCGCGATTGCCGGAACAGGGGACAAGGCGAACCAGCTCACTGGACGTGGCGCAGGCATTGGCCGACGACAGAAACGACTGGGCTTCCAACGGCAACACCTGGCCGACCCTAGTCCGTTTTATACGGCGGCGGCCGCCAGCTCCTCCGGTACGGCGCGCAGGCGCTGCGAGATCACCTGGGTGATGCCATCGCCCTGCATGCTCACCCCGTAGAGCGCGTCCGCGATCTCCATGGTCGTCTTCTGGTGGGTGATGATGATCAGCTGCGAGCTCCGGCGCAACTGCTCGAGCAGGCCGAGCAGGCGCCGCATGTTGGTGTCGTCCAGCGCCGCCTCGACCTCGTCTAGCACATAGAACGGCGACGGCCTCGCGCGGAAGATCGCCACCAGCATCGCCACCGCGACCAGGGACTTCTCCCCACCCGACAGCAGTGAAAGCCGCTGGATCTTCTTGCCGGGCGGGCGGGCCTCCACGTCTACCCCGGTGCTGAGCAGGTCATCGGGCTCGGTGAGCACCATCCTGCCCTCGCCACCAGGGAACAACACAGAGAACACGATCTCGAACTCCCGCGCCACGTCGGTGTAGGCCGTGGTGAATACCTCGAGAATCTTGTCGTCGACATCCTTGATGACGGTGAGCAGGTCCTTGCGGGTGTCCTTGAGGTCTTCCAGCTGGGTGGACAGGAACTTGTAGCGCTCCTCCAGAGCGGCGAACTCCTCCAGCGCCAGCGGGTTGACCTTGCCCAGCAGGGCCAGATCGCGCTCGGCCCGCTTCGCTCTGCGCTCCTGGGTGGGCCGGTCATAGGGAATCGGCTGCGGCGCGGTGACGTCCTCACCACGGTCCTTGGCTTCCTCGTACTCCTCCATGTCCGCCGGACTGGCCGGAACCGGCTGGTCCGGGCCATATTCGGTGACCAGGTCGTCCAGTCCGATCCCGAAGTCCTCGGCGATCTTGGTTTCCAGCTGTTCCAGGCGCAGCCGCTGCTCGGCGCGCAGCACCTCGTCCCGGTGCACCGCGTCGGTGAGCTTCTCGAGCTCTCCCGCCAGCTCGCGCGCCGATCCCCGCACCTGCGCCAGCGCGGCCTCCCGGCCCTGGCGGGCTGCCTGCACGGCGTCGCGCTCAGCGGCGGCGCGCTGCAACGAGATCTCGATCCGTTCCAAGGCGACCTCACCGCCGTCCACCACGGCAGCCGCGATCTCAGCGCCGCGCTTGCGGGCGATCCTGGCCTTCTCGGCGCGTTCCCGGGCTGCTCGCTCGGCATGCGCCGCCCGGCGCAGCGACTCAGCCTTGCCTGCGATGCCCCGGGCGCGCTCCTCGGCCGTCCGCAGCGCCAGCCGCGCATCGACCTCCTCCTGCCGCACCTCGGCCAGCGCGGCCACAGCGGTGTCCCGCTCGGTGGTGTCCGGATGGACATCGACCGGCTGATCGGACACCGCGGCCAGCCGCTCCTCGAGCTCGGCGAGCGTGGCAAGGGCATGCTCCCTGCCGGCCTCGACCTTGGCCCGCTGATCGCGCAGCCGCCCGACCTCGGCCTCGGCGGATCGAGCCGCCTGTTGGAGCCGGTTGAGCCGCTCCGAGATGCGCGCCTTGGTGACCTTGGCCTCGGACAGGGCTTCCTTGACCGCGACAACCTCATCCCTGCGCGCCTGTTGCTCCGCACGGGCACCGTCCAGTTCGGCGACGGTGCGTTCCAGCCGCCGCTCGGCGGCGATCAACCGGTCCTGTGCCTCGTCGACCGCTGCCTGCACCTGGATAACGCTCTCGCCGCTGGTAACGCCGCCGACCGCCCACTGCGCGCCGAACACGTCGCCGTCGGCGGTTACCGCGCGCACGGCCGGGGGCGCGGCGACCAGATCCCGCGCGGCGTCGAGGCCGTCCACTACCGCCATCCGGTCGAGGGCGCGCTCCACGGCCGGACGCAGCGCCTCCGGCGCGGTCACCACCTCGCGGGCCCAGCGTGCGCCGGGTGGGAGCGCGGGCCAACTCGCCGAATCCGCAGGGCCGGCCTGTCCCGCGCCCAGGAGGATGCCCGCGCGCCCGGAGTCGTTGGCCTTCAAGTACCGCAATGCGGCCAGCGCGTCGGGCCCACCCCGCACGGCGACCGCCTCGGCGGCCGGCCCGAGGGCGGCGGCGAGCGCGAGCTCGTAGCCGGCTTCCACGGTGAGCAGCGCGGCTACCGAGCCGAGCAGGCCAGGCAGCTCGTCGGCGGCTCCCAGTAACGCTCCCGCGCCTTCCTTGCGCTTGAGCCCCATCGACAGCGCATCGACGCGTGCACGCTCCGATGCGATCTCTCGCTCCGCCTGGCGCTCGGCCCGCACCAGCTCCTCGACCCTGGCCTTGGCGAGGTCGTTGGCCCGCACCACCCGGTCGTGCCGCTCGAGCAACTCGGCGTCATCGCTATCAGAGAGCCCGCCATCGGCGCGCGCTTCTTCGAGCTCTTCGACGGCCAGCTCGGCCCGCGCGCCTGCCTCGTCGATCCCGACGCTGAGCCGTTCGATCTCCTCCGCGGTCGCGCCGTTCTTGCTGCGCAGCGCCTCGACCTGGCCGGTGAGCTTCGCCAGCCCCTCGCGGCGATCCGCGATGGCACGCACTGCGGCCATATGCGCCTTCTCGGCGGCCTGGACCGCGCGTTCCAGCTCTTCGCGCCGGGTGACGGCGGCCGACAGCATCCCGCGCGCCTGCTCCACCACCTCGGCGAGTTCGTGTTCGCGCTCGGCGACCTGCTCGGCCTCGGCGAGGAGGTCCTCCGGATCACGTCCACCGGTGGGCGCCTGCACGTCGGCGGACAGGTGCCGCTGCCGCTCGATGGCCAGCCGTATGGTGCCGCGGAGCCGCTCGGACAACGCCGAGAGCTTGTACCAGGTGTCCTGGGCGGCAGCGAGCTTCGGAGCATCCTCGGCCAGGGCGGCCTCCAACTCGGCCTGCTGGGAGGTCACCTCTTCCAGGGCCTGCTCGACCTCGCCCCGCCGCTGCCGGATCCGGTTCTCGTCGGCTACTTCCTTGGCGATCGCGGCCCGCTGGGTCACCAGGTCGTCGGCCAGCAGGCGCAGTCGCGCGTCCCGCAGCTCCGACTGCACGGCCTGGGCCCTGCGGGCGATCTCGGCCTGTTTACCCAGCGGCTTGAGCTGCCTGCGCAGCTCCGCGGTCAGGTCGTTCAGGCGATCGAGGTTGCCCTGCATCGCGGTGAGCTTGCGCAGCGCCTTCTCTTTGCGCTTGCGATGCTTGAGGACACCAGCGGCCTCTTCGATGAAAGCCCTGCGCTCCTCCGGCTTGGACTCGAGGATCTGGGCGAGTTGGCCCTGTCCGACGATGACATGCATCTCGCGGCCGATGCCGGAATCGGAGAGCAGTTCCTGGATGTCCAGCAGTCGGCAACTGCTGCCGTTGATCTCGTACTCGCTCGCGCCGTCCCGGAACATGCGCCGGGTGATGGAAACCTCGGTGTAGTCGATGGGCAGCGCGCCGTCGGAGTTGTCGATGGTCAGCGTCACCTCGGCGCGGCCGAGCGGCGCGCGTCCAGCGGTGCCCGCGAAGATGACGTCTTCCATCTTGCCGCCGCGCAGATCCTTCGCACCCTGGGTACCCATCACCCAGCGCAGCGCGTCGAGCACATTCGACTTGCCTGAACCGTTAGGACCAACGACGCAGGTGATGCCGGGCTCGAAGCGCAGCGTCGTAGCCGATGCGAAGGACTTGAATCCCTTCAGCGTCAGGCTTTTCAGATGCACGAAACGGCAACCTTCCCGGTGCGCGGTGTTTTACGGACATGCATGGCTGTAGTTGACAGAGCCTACCTGCGGGTCACTTACGCCAGTGGGAAGGCGCGGCGTGTTGCTGGTCGAGCCACCCGGCGGTGGCGGCCCGTATGCCACATCAGCATCATGAGTTAACAGCTTTACCAGTTGCACGGTTCAGCGCTCGCGAAACCCGCTGAGCCCACCCTTCGCGGGTGACCACTGCTCCACGACCGTGGTAACTCGCCCGGGGGCGTCGTCCGATCGCAGTGCCGCGAGCAACCGCTCGCACCGATCACGTGGCCCCTCGGCGACCACTTCCACCCGACCGTCGGCGAGGTTGTTCGCGCTACCGGCCAGGCCGAGTTCCAGCGCTCTGGCCCGCGTCCACCAGCGGAAACCCACTCCTTGAACATGGCCGTGCACCCACGCGGTCAGCCGAATCTGATCAGGACGGTCGCTCACTCCCAGCATCCTGCCTTATCACGCTACGGAGCCGACTACTCACACCGGGATGCCCCGGCGCGCCGCACAATCACTCGAGAGTGATACAGTTCGCACCGCTTTGCTGGCGGACATTGGGCCGTTCAGCCCAGTGCCGGACTCCCCGACTGCCGACCTGTCTTTTCGAGCAAGGAGCCCTTATGACCCAAGCAGGGTCGTCGGACGATCTCCATGTGCTGGCGCCGGTTTCCGCGAGCGACAGTGTCAGGTCCCGTCGCACCGGATACCTTGCGCTCGCCGCGAGCGGACTGATCACCGCGACCGCCTTCGCGGGCATAGCTGACCTCGCGAGCAACACGATCCCCAGCGCGTCTCCCGGTTCCTCTCGCGTCCAGGAGTTCGAGCGCGGGACCATAGCACCACCGGCCGGGTCCAACATGATCCCCGGCGAGGCCTATCCCGAGCACGGCGAGATCTCGATCAGCGGTGCGGCGGTCGCCGAGACGTTCCGCCCGAAGGATCCGACCGACCCGACCGTGGTCGTGGTCACCCACCCGGACGGGACGACGACCACGACGGTCCTCCCACCACCCCCGCCCAGGACGACGACAACGCACGGCACCACGACGCCGGACGACGGCGGCACCAGCACCACGCCGGACGACGGCGGCACCACCACCACCACCCCCGACGATGGCACCACCACCACCACCACCCCCGACGACGGCGGCACCAGCGAGGAGCCGTCCGAGAGCCCGAGCGAAAGCTCGACATCTACGTCGGAGACGTCGAGCGAAACATCCAGCACAACCACGACGAGCGATGGCACCAGTTCGGGTGGGGATAACTCGACACAGCCCTGAGCATGTGCCCAGTGCCACATTGGGGACATCCAGCGTCCCAATCTCCGCATTGACGCTCCCGTAGGCCCTAACCCACCGCGCGGGGTCGTGGCTGGCACCGTGGGCAGGAGTACGACGACCGGTTCATGAACTTCTCCCGCCGGATGGGCACGCCGCAGCGTGTGCACGGCTCGCCTTCTCGGCCGTAGACGTTCAGCGAACGGTCGAAGTAGCCGGACTGCCCGTTGACGTTGACGTACAGGGAATCGAAGGACGTTCCACCTGCGGCAAGCGCCTCGGCCAGCACCTCGGTGACCGCCGCGAGCACAGCAGCACACTGCGCGCCGGTCAGCCGACCAGTCGGACGCGCACCGTGCAGCTTGGCGCGCCACAGTGCCTCATCCGCGTAGATGTTTCCGACTCCCGACACCAGCGTCTGGTCGAGCAGGGCTCGCTTGACCTCGGTGCGCCTGGCCCGCAGCGCCCGCACCGTCAGGGCGGCGTCGAAGGCCGGGTCGATAGGGTCACGCGCGATATGCGCGATAGTGGCGGGGACCCGGGTGCCGTCGACCTCGATCAACTCGGCGAGGGTAAAGCCGCCGAAGGTGCGCTGGTCGACGAACCGCAGTTCAGCCTCGTCATCGGAGAACCGCACCCGCACCCGCAGATGCTTCTCGGCGGGCGACTCGCGCGGCTGCACCAGCAACTGCCCGCTCATGCCCAGATGACCCAGGATCGCCGAACCGTCGGCGAGTTCCAGCCAGAGGTACTTGCCCCGGCGGCAGACCGCCTCGATCCGCTGGCCGATCAACCTGCCGGTGAAGTCGGCCGAGCCGGCCAGATGCCGCCGTACGGCTCGCTGGTGGAGGACGTCGACGCCGCCGATGGTGCGTCCGAGAATGTGCCCGGCCAGACCGGCGCGGACGGTTTCGACCTCTGGTAGTTCAGGCACAAGTGCAGATTGTCGCAGTCTCCGGGATACTCGGGACGCGCACACCCACCAGGTGGAGGCGGCAATGGAAATCGGGCCGATGGAGAGCGGAGACTTCCCGCCGATCGCGGACTACGGCTTTCTGTCTGACTGCGAGACTACCGCGCTGGTCTCGCCCGGCGGCAGCGTTGAGTGGCTGTGCCTGCCCCGGATGGACTCCCCGAGCGTGTTCGGAGCGGTCCTCGACCGGGGGGCGGGTGGCTTTCGCGTCGGCCCGGCAACCGTTGAAGTTCCGGCGGCGCGCCGCTACATCCCTGGCACGATGGTCCTGGAGACCAGTTGGTGGACGCCCGAGGGCTGGCTGGTGGTCAACGACGCGCTGCTGGTCGGGCCGTGGCACCACGAGTCCGAACGTTCCGAAACCCATCGGCGAGCACCAACCGACTACGATGCTGAGCACGTCTTGCTGCGAACAATGCGGTGCGTCAACGGGCAAGTGCAAGTTCGCATGGATTGTGGTCCGATGTTCGATTTCGGACTGCACCCCGCCAAGTGGGACTACATCGGCATGGACTATCACGATCTGCTCGCCACCGCTGAGGAATCAAACATACGGCTGCGACTGACGACCGACCTCAACGTTGGCGTCGAAGGATCCCGCGCCACCTCTCGTACGTTGCTCAAGAGGGGCGACTGCAGGTTCGTCGCACTGTCCTGGAGCGAGCACGATCCACCGCTCACCTTCGACCAGGCGCGCGACCGTTTGCGCTGGACCTGCCACCACTGGCAGCACTGGCTCGACCGCGGACGGTTTCCCGATCACCCGTGGCGCGCATACCTGCAGCGCAGCGCGCTCACGTTGAAGGGGCTCACGTTCGCACCGACCGGGGCGATGGTGGCCGCGGCAACCACCTCGCTACCGGAAACGCCAGGCGGCGAGCGCAACTGGGACTACCGCTACACCTGGATCAGGGACTCCACGTTCACCCTCTGGGCACTGTACACATTGGGCTACGACTGGGAGGCGACCGATTTCTTCCACTTCGTTGCCGACCTCGCCGAGTCCGAGCGCGGAGAACTGCAGATCATGTACGGAATCGGCGCGGAGCAGCGTCTTGACGAGTCAATCCTAGATCACCTGACGGGGTACAAGGGTGCCCGTCCGGTGCGGGTCGGAAACGCCGCGTACAAGCAGAAACAGCACGATCTGTGGGGTTCGGTGGTCGCCTCGATCCATCTCTACACCGGGTCGCGGGGCCGAATCGACGACCGGCTCTGGGCCATCGTGCTCGATCAGGTCGGGCAGTGCCTGCGGCGATGGCGCGAGCCCGACCAGGGCATCTGGGAGGTGCGTTCCGACCCACAGCACTTCACGTCGTCAAAGGTCGCCTGCTGGATGGCCGCCGACGCCGGCGCGATGCTTGCCGAGGCACGGGGAGAGGCGGAGCTCGCCGCGACCTGGCGCGAAGCAGCCGAGGAGATCCGGGCCGATGTACTGGCCAACGCGGTAGACGAGCGCGGCGTGTTCACTCAGCACTACGCCACCACCGCGCTGGACGCCTCGGTGCTGCTGATTCCGCTACTGGGTTTCCTGCCGCCGAGCGACGAGCGGGTCAAGGCGACCGTGCTGGCGATCGCCAACGAACTCACCGAAGACGGACTGGTGCTGCGCTACCGCGTGGAGCACACGAGGGACGGCTTGACCGGCGCGGAGGGTTCATTCACCATCTGCTCGTTCTGGCTGGTGTCGGCGCTAACCATGATCGGGGAGATCGACCGCGCACGGACGCTGTGCGAGAAGCTGCTGTCCTACGCGAGCCCGCTCTACCTCTACGCCGAAGAGATTGACACACGGACCGGACGCCACCTCGGCAACTTCCCGCAGGCATTCACTCATTTGGCACTGATCAACGCGGTGACCGCGGTCATTCGCGGCGAAGGGCCCCCAGAGATACGACCCACGGGTCCGACGCGATAGCCCGCCGAGCCTCAACAGGGCGGTGCGGCGCCCTCCTGCTCAGCGATCTCCGCCGTCGCGCGCTCGGTGCTCAGCACCCGCCACGCCGTCTCGGCCGCCTTCTGCTCGGCTTCCTTCTTGGTGCTACCAACTCCGTGGCCGAGTTCGCGTCCGCCCACCAGCACGGTGGCGCTGAACTCCTTCTGGTGATCCGGCCCGGTGTCCACGACCCGGTACTCCGGTACACCGAGCACGGCCGAGGCGGTCAGCTCCTGCAAGCTGGTCTTCCAGTCCAGACCGGCACCGCGCAGCGGAGCCTCGGTGAGCAGGTCGTCGAAGAGCCGGTGCACCAACTCCCGTGCGGCATCGATGCCGTGCTCGAGATACACCGCGCCGATCATCGCTTCCAGGCCGTCGGCGAGGATGCTGGCCTTGTCCCTGCCGCCGGTAAGCTCCTCGCCCTTGCCCAGCAGCAGGTGTGCCCCCAGGCCACCCGTGCCGAGGCCGCGCGCCACCCCAGCCAGCGCGTGCATGTTGACCACGCTGGCCCGCAGTTTGGCGAGTTGGCCTTCCGGCAGCTCAGGGTGTGCGTTGTACAGGTGGTCGGTGACCACGAGGCCGAGGACGGCGTCCCCGAGGAACTCGAGGCGCTCGTTCGGGGGCAGCCCGCCGTTCTCGTAGGCGTAGGACCGATGGGTCAACGCGAGCGTCAGCAACTCGGGCTCCACCGAGATGCCGAGCGCCGCGAGCAACGGCGTGGGATCGGCCGCCGGGCCGGTCACCGTCTTGGCCGTCATGACTGCCCGCCGATCAGGCGGACTCGACGACCTGACGACCCGCGTACTGACCGCAGTTCGGGCACGCCACGTGCTGAGGCTTCGGCTCCTTGCACGCGCGGTTGGCGCACGGCACGAGGTGCACTGCGCTGGTCTTCCACTGCGAGCGGCGGGAACGCGTGTTCGAGCGCGACATCTTCCGCTTCGGGACGGCCACGACTGTTTCTCCTCATCACGGTGTGCCCGCATCCTGCGAGCACACTTGTCATTGTCACCACGAGCCAGTGCTCGTCAGGTCTGGGCGGAAGGCCCGTCCCCGGTAGATTCCCCATACCGTTCGACCAGCGCAGCCCACCGAGGGTCTATCTTCTCATGGACGTGTCCAGGCTCGAGATCGACCCACTTCACCCCGCACACGTCGCACAGTCCGCGGCAGTCAGGGGAACACAGCGGGACCTGCGGCAGCGCGAGCACGACGGCGTCGCGCACCACCGGCTCCAGATCGATCAGGTCGTCGACGAGCCTGCTGACCTCGTCTTCTTCCGTGGTCGCGTCGGTGGTCGAGTATGGGTAGGCGAACAGTTCGGTGATTCCGATCCGCACCTCGTCGGCGATCGGGTCGAGGCAGCGCGAGCACTCGCCCTCGATGGGCGCCGTGGCGGTTCCGCTGACCAGAACGCCTTCCACCACCGATTCCAGCAGCAGGTCGAGTTCGAACTCGGCACCCTCGGGCACCTCGATCACGCCGGGAAAGCCCAGCGGGGATTCCACCGGCACGACGCGGTGCACGTCACGGCCGGCACCGGGACGCCTGCCGAGGTCGCGGGTGTCGATCACCCAGGGACGCCGCGCGTCCGGCACGGACGGGCGAACAGCAGACTTGGCGCCATGCGCACGGGAGCGGTGTTGCTCAGACATCTCAGAAGCTCACAGGGTTGTGTGCCCGACGGGGGCGGGCGGAAGTAGCCGCAACCACCCCAGGTTACGCGACGCGCAGTGCGCGAGCAGATCGCGTCGACGGCGAGCGGGCGTGCGGCTACATCTGGTAGTCGAAGCCGTTGCGCGCGCCGACCCCGACGCTGGTGCCCCTGAGGTGGTTTCGGCCCTGGTCGACCGTGCGCAGCGTCTGCGCGAGCAGGTCGGAGAACTCGGCCAGCTTGCCGTCCACGTAGGCGTCACAATCGTCGCGCTGACGGTCGGCCTCGGCGTTTGCCTCGTCCACGATGCGCGCGGCTTCGGTGTGCGAGGCCTGCACGACCTCAGTCTGCGACACCAGCCGCGCCTGTTCGGCAAGGCCCTCCTGAACGGAGCGGTCATAGGCGTCCCTGCCCGCCTGAACCATCCGGTCGGCCTCGGCCCGAGCGCGGTCGGTCAGCTTCTCGTACTCCGCGCGGCCCCCTGCGACCGCGCGATCGGCATCGGCGTTGGCATCGGTCATGAGCCGGTCCGCGTGCGCCTGCGCCTCGGCGATCAGCCGAGGCGCCTCGGCCTGGGCTTCGGCGATGGTGCGCTCGGCCTCCGCGTTCGCCGTGCTGATGGTGGTGTCCGCTTCCGCACGAGCACCGTTGATGAGACCGTCCCGCTTGTCCAGCACGTCCTGGGCGTCGTCGACCTCACGCGGGTAGGAATCCCGCACATCGTCGAGAAGCTCGAGCACGTCACCACGGGGCACCACGCAGCTTGAGGTCATCGGCACGCCGCGCGCTTCTTCCACGATCGTGACAAGTTCGTCGAGGGCCTCGAACACCCGGTACACGGCACACTCCCTGGCTTTCATGGGCCCTGGGTTTCATGGGCGCACTTACGCGAGCTAGTTTGCCTGGTCAATCCCGCGAATGTGCGCACTTACCCGGTCTTCGGGCGTGTCCCTCACCCACCCGGGGGGCTAAGCGTTCTCGGCGAGCCTCGTGATCAGCAGATCGCGGACGTGATCGGGCACGAGGTGCGAGACGTTGCCACCGTAGGTCGCGACCTCCTTGACCAGCGAGCTGGACAGGAAGCTGTATTGGGGGTTGTTCGCCATCAGCAGTGTCTCTACGCCGGAGAGCTCACGATTCATCTGGGCCATCTGCAGCTCGTAGTCGAAGTCACTGACCGAACGCAGTCCTTTGGTGATCGCGGCGATGCCGTGTTCCTTGCAGTAATCGACCAGCAGCCCGTGCCAGGAATCCACCCGCACGTTATCCAGGTGTGCTGTGACCTCGCGTAGCATGTCCATCCGTTCCTGGATGGAGAACAAGCCCTTCTTGTTCTTGTTGATCAGCACCGCGACCACGACCTCGTCGAACAGCCGGGACGACCGCTCGATGATGTCGAGATGCCCGTTGGTCGCAGGATCATAGGAACCGGGACACACCGCTCGCCGCATGGCGCGGACGGTAGCAGGCTCGACCACCTGTGCCCTATGGGTGTACCGATCACACGTGCGCCACGCCATCTGCGCGCGTGAGGGGCGAGCTGAAGGTGGCCTTTGGTGC
>JBOHER010000456.1:0-6659 GCA_050701115.1 Haloechinothrix sp.
GGCCGTTCACGCCAGTCGCGCCGCAGTGGATGTGGGCCTGCGTCACGTCCTCGATATTTGCCACGGTCACCCGGTAGCGCAGCTCAGTCGCATCGGTGTCGAGCTGAAATGTCGACTGGCCCGTGGCGTTGGTGTCCACCGGGGGAACCTCCTCGGCGCCGCTCAGGTGAGCTCGGAAATTCTCTGGCCCGGCCGCTTGCCCTGGCGCGGCGAGCAGCGCTGGGACGACAACGAGCAGGGCGAGCAGAATGAGACCTCGCTTCATCGTGAACCTCCTGTGCGGCGGGTGGCCCCGCGGCCATCCAGATTCCGCAACTTAGCATTATTCGCCTCTCCCCGCGGGCAGACCAGAGGGTGAACAGACGAACGGGCTCAGGCGGGCTTGATGGAGCCCACCAGCCACATGGCGAAGTACTGGGAGCCGCCGCCGTAGGCGTGGCCGAGGGCCTTGCGTGCTCCGTCCACCTGGTAAGCACCCGCTCGGCCCATGACCTGCTTGGCTGCTTCAGCGAAGCGCAGCATGCCGGACGCGCCGATCGGATTGGAGGACAGCACGCCGCCCGAGGGGTTCACTGGCAACCTGCCACCGATCGCGGTGTCACCGGTCTCGGTCAGCTTCCACCCGCTGCCTTCTTCGGCGAAGCCGAGGTTCTCCAGCCACATCGGCTCGAACCAGGAGAACGGCACGTAAATCTCCGCAGCGTCCACTCCGGACAATGGATCGGTGATGCGGGCATCTCTCCACAGCGCGGCGGCAGCGTCCCGCCCTGCCTTCGGATTTACCTGATCCCGGCCCGCGAACGTGGTCGGCTCGGTGCGCATAGCGGTCGCGTGGATCCAGGCCGCGCCGCCCTCGACCGCATCGCCCGCTGCTTCGTCGCCGATCACCATGGCGCAGGCGCCGTCCGACGAGGGGCAGGTCTCGTCGAAACGGATCGGATCCCAGAGCATCTGGGATGCGCGCACCGATTCGAGCGTGATGTCGGCCTGCCGCAGGTGTGCGTACGGGTTCAGTGCACCGTTGCGCCGGTCCTTGACCGCCACCATCGCGCCGATGTGCTCGGGTGCGCCCGCGCGGCGAATGTAGGAACGCACGTGCGGTGCGAAGTAGCCTCCCGCACCGGCGCCCACCGGCATGGTGAACGGCGGCGCGATGGACAACGCCCACATGGCGTTGGATTCCGATTGCTTCTCGAAGGCCACCGTGAGCACCCGGCGATGCACACCCGACTGCACAAGGCTGGCCGCCACGATGGCGGTGGAACCGCCGACCGAACCCGCGGTGTGCACTCGCAGCAGCGGCTTGCCGTGGGCGCCCAGCGCGTCCGCGAGGTACAGCTCGGGCATCATCACGCCCTCGAACAGGTCGGGGGCCTTGCCGATCACCACCGCGTCAATGTCCGGCCAGCCGACCTGGGCGTCGGCGAGTGCGCGGTCGATCGCCTCGCGGATCAACCCGGCCATCGACACATCGGTGCGCTTGGCTTTGTGCTGGGTCTGACCGGTACCGACCACCGCTGCCAGCTGCTTCGTCATCGTGTGCCCTCCATGACGGCGACCAGGTTCTGCTGCAACAGAGGCCCGTTGGTGGCGTGCGCGAGTACTTTGCTCGCCTCGCCGGTGAGAATTCGCTGCGCCGCCTCGCCGATCCGGGCCAGGCCGGCCGCGAACATCGGGTTCCCGGCCAGCACGCCGCCGGAGGGGCTGATCCGCACCGCCTCGTCGAGGCCGAGTGCATCGCGCAGGATGAGCTCCTGGTGGGTGAACGGCGCGTGCAGTTCCGCGACCTCGATGCCTGTCGCGTCTGCCGCATGCCCTGCGGCTTCGGTGGAGGGCGAGCGGGTCAGATCGCGCGCGCCGAGCACTGGGGAGTCCACCCGGTGCTCGATGCCGGTGATCACCGCGGGTCGCTCGACGATCTCCCGAGCACGGTCCTCCGCGGCGAGAATCAGCACCGCTGCCCCGTCGGTGATGGGTGCGATGTCGTGTGCTCGCAAGGGATCCGCGACAAATGGCTCATCGAGCAGGTCGGCGACATCGTAGTGTCCCGAGCGCTGTGCGTGCGGATTGCTTGTGGCGTTGGCCAGGCTGCGTGCGGCGACCTCGGCCATGTCCTTCTCGCTCCACCGGCCGGACTCCAGCCCCAGTCGAGCTTGGAGTGCGGCGATGCTGATCGAGTCCGGCCACAGCGGCGCCATGACGTAGGGATCGAGCTGCAGGGAGAGCACCCTGCGCAGCTGGCCGGCCGAGGACTTGCCGAACCCGTACACCAGCGCGGTGCTCACCTCGCCGGTGCGGATCTTCACCCAGGCCTCGTACAGCGCCCACGCCGCGTCCATCTCGACGTGCGACTCGTTGATCGGCGGAAACGCACCGAGGGCGTCCACCGCCGAGATGAACGAGAATGCTCTTCCGGCAAGGTAATCCGACGATCCCGAGCACCAGAAGCCTATGTCCGATTTGGACATTCCGGTGCGCTCGAACGCTTCGGCCAAGATCGGCACCAGCATCTCGACACCATTGGTGGTCGCCTGGGTCGCGCGGACACAGGGCGACTGGGCGAAGCCGACAACCGCGACGTTGCCCTGTGTTGGATCTGCCTCGCTCATATCTCCCTCACAGGTGTTGCGCGTAGGACGGGTAGGGCGCGTCGGGCTCGCCGGTCGGTCGGAAGTGGTCGATGTTGCGCAGCGTGGTATTCCATTCCTCGGGTGGCTTCCACGCGGCCCGCACTCGCATGCCCATCCGCACCTCGGAGGCTTCGCAGCCGAGCACCAGATGCAGGAAGGGGATGTCGGCGCCGTCGAGCAGGATGTAGGCGGCCACGTAGGGCGGCGTGATCCGCTGGCCGAGGAAGGGCACGTTGACGATGCAGAAGGTGGTCACGATGCCGGTGTCGGGCAGTTCGACTTCGGTGATGGTGGGCACCCCGTCGGTGGGGCACGCTCCGCGCGGCGGGATGTAGACCTTCTCGCACACCGGGCAGCGCTGGCCGATCAGCTTGCCGTCCGCCAGTCCGCGCAGGTAACGGCTCTCCTCGGGGGACACCGAATGCTGATAGCTCAGCTGGATCGGCGTGATGATGGTGCTCACCGGCTCGCCATCGGCCCGTTCGGCCACCGCCGGCTGGGCCGGGGTCGGCGCGGCGGGGGTGTCCGCCGGGGCTTCGGCCGGGAGGAAGTGCGCGATGTCGCGAATGTGTCCGATCGGCTCGTCGGCCCAGCGCACCCGTACCCGCATACCGGTGCGGATGTCGTCGGGGGAGGCCACGTCGACCGCGTGCAGCAGCGCGGTGTGGGCGCCGTCGAGTTGGATCAGTGCCCACGCGAACGGCCGCTGAATGGGTTGCCCGGCAACGGGATCGGCGCACCACGACCAACTCAACACGGTGCCCTTGGTGGCCACCTCGACGAAATCGGACAGTGGTGCCGCGGTTACCGGGTCGAACTCGACGGGCGGGACATGTACCCGTCCGTCCGAGCCGCGTACACCCTCGATGCGCCGCTGCGCGAGCGCGGTCATGAATCGTCCGAGCACCGGACCGAGCGACCGGGTGTAGTCGAAGCCGATCTCGAGTGGTGCGGACAGCGGAGCTGCTTCAGCGATCACCTCATGAGTGAAACATGTTCTCGAAATGGGAGCAAGTGTCCGGGTGGTGTTGCTCCTCCGTGGGTGGCTGCCACGATCCGGAGGGGTTGCCGATATGTAGAACGAGTTCTAAGTTAAACGTATTCCCTTGCAGTGAACCAAGCGTGATCGGAGTGTGGCGATGAGTCAGACCCTGGGTGCGAAGACCGCGACGCCCGGCCTGTGGTGCATAGCGGAGGAGCAGCCGGACCGCGTCGCGGTCGTGGACCCGGACGGCAAGGAGATCAGCTACCGCGAGCTCGCGGCCGGGGCCAACCGGTACGCGCACGGGTTGCGCGAGCTCGGGTTGGGTGAGGGCGACGCCATCGTGCTGTTGCAACCCAACGGTTCCGAGCTGCTCGCCGCACACTTCGCCGCGATGCAGATCGGGCTGTATGTCGTCGTGGTCAACTGGCATCTGGTCGCAGGCGAGATCACCTACCTGCTCTCCGATAGCGGCGCCAAGGCGTTCATCGCGCACGGGCGATTCGCGGATGCCGCGGTACGGGCCGCCGATGAGGCGGGATTGCCCGTAGGGGCGCGATTCGCGGTGGGGGAGGTGCCCGGGTTCCGGCCGGTCAGCGAGCTCGGTGCGGGCGGGCCGGAGGGGCGGCCCGCCGACCGGACCACCGGCTCGCCGATGCTCTACACCTCGGGCACCACCGGGCGGCCCAAGGGTGTGCGGCGTCCGTTGACCGGAGCCGATCCCGACGAGGTTCCGCCTGCGGCCACTTGGTTCTTCGGCATCTTCGGGCTCGCGCCCTTTGACGATCACGTGCACTTGTGCGGGTCGCCGCTGTACCACACGGCCGTGCTGAACTTCGTGGCGATCTCCATCCAGCTGGGCCACACCGCGGTGCTCATGGATCGCTGGGACCCGGACGGGATGCTCCGGCTGATCGAGCGCTACAGGGTCACGCACAGTCACCTGGTGCCGACCCAGTTCCGCAGGCTGCTCGCGCTGCCGGACGAGGTGCGGTCCGGCTATGACCTGTCCTCGCTGCGGAACATGATCCACGGTGCCGCGCCCTGCCCGCTCGAGGTCAAGCGGCGCATGCTGGAGTGGTGGGGACCGGTCGTCACGGAGTACTACGCAGCGACCGAGGGTGGTGGGACCGCCATCAGCGGTGCGGAGTGGTTGCGCAAGCCGGGTTCGGTGGGGCGGCCCTGGCCGGGCTCGACGGTGACGATTCTCGACGATGATGGTGCCGAGCTGCCGCCCGGCGAGGCCGGCACCGTCTACATGAAGATGGGCGCGTCCACCTTCGAGTACTACAAGGACAAGCAGAAGACCGACAAGGCGCGGGTCGGCGACCTGTTCACCCTCGGCGACGTCGGGTATCTCGATGAGGACGGGTACCTGTACCTGTGTGACCGCAAGAACGACGTGATCATCTCGGGCGGGGTGAACATCTACCCGGCCGAGATCGAGGGTGAACTCGTCGTGCACCCCAAGGTCGCCGATGTCGCCGTGTTCGGAGTGCCGCACGAGGAGTGGGGCGAGCAGATCAAGGCGGTCGTGCAGGCCGCTTCCGGTGTGCAGACCGGTGCTGACCTGACCGAGGAGATCCTGGCGTTCGCACGGGAACGACTGGCCAAGTTCAAACTGCCGCGCAGCATCGACTACGTCGAGGAACTGCCGCGCGATCCCAACGGCAAGCTGTACAAGCGCAAGCTTCGCGACCCCTACTGGGAAGGTCGCGACCGAGCCATCTGACCTCGTGTCCGCGCGCTGGGCACGGGAACCGCGGACACGCGCACGGGATCAGCGCCCCCTGAAGACGGGTTGGCGCTTCTCGGTGAAGGCGCGAGGGCCCTCCTTGGCGTCTTCGCTGGTGAAGACGCCGACGCCAAGGCGGGCGTCGATCTGGAACGCCTCGTCCTCGGGCAGCGCTTCGGTTTCGCGCATCGTCTGCAGGATGGCCCGCACCGCGAGCGGGCCGTTGGCGGAGATCTGCTCGGCGATCTCGAGCGCCTTGTCCAGCGCGGTGCCGTCCGGGACGACGTGCCCGATGAGGCCGATCTCCTTGGCCTCGGTCGCGGTGATGTGCCGTCCGGTCAGCAGCAGGTCCGCGGCGATCGTGTACGGGATCTGCCGCGGCAGCCGCACGGCGGAGCCGCCCATGGGGAAGAGACTCCAGCGTGCCTCCGAGATGCCGAACTTGGCGCTTTCGCCTGCCACCCGGATGTCGGTGCCCTGCAGGATCTCGGTGCCACCCGCGATCGCGGGGCCCTCCACGGCCGCGATCAGCGGCTTGGTCAGACGGCGGCCCTTCAGCAGGCCCTCGATCTTCGACGGGTCCCACCCGCCGCCGGACATCGCCCGGCCCGGGTCGCTCTTCGTCATCGCCTTGAGGTCGGCGCCCGCGCAGAACGCACCGCCCGCGCCGGTGAGAACGCAGCAGCGGATGGACGGGTCGTTGTCCACGGTGTCCCAGGCCTCGACCATCAGGGCGAGCATCTCCCCGGTGAGCGCGTTGCGGGCGTGCGGCCGGTTCATCGTGACGATGAGCGTGTGGCCGCGCTGCTCGACCAACGCGTGCGGGCCGGAGTTGGTACCTGTTTCAACCGGGGTTGACGTCATCTGGACACCTCTTGGGGTACGAGTGCATATAGGGCGGCGGGCGACGCATATTGCCCATTGCCCGAAACGATAACATGTTCTAGTTTGGTGTACATGGCACTGAACATCGCAGACCTCCTCGAGCACGCCGTCGACGCCGTGCCGGATCGCACGGCGATCATCTGCGGGAGGCGTCGGATCACCTTCGCCGAACTGGACGAACGCGCCACCCGGCTCGCTCATCATCTGGCCGCGAACGGAGTAGGCAAGGGCGACCATATTGGCGTCTACTCCCGCAACTCCATCGAAACGGTCGAGGCGATGTTCGCGGCATACAAGCTCCGCGCGATCTCGGTGAGCGTCAACTACCGGTACGTGGCCGACGAGTTGCGCTACCTCTTCGACAACGCCGACCTGGTCGCGCTGGTGCACGAGCGCGGCTACGCGGACAAGGTGGCCGAAGTCCTGC
>JBOHER010000457.1:0-3991 GCA_050701115.1 Haloechinothrix sp.
GGGCCCTTACGGGTACGGGCGTTGGTCTTCGTGCGCTGGCCACGCACCGGAAGACCACGACGCCAGCGCAGACCCTCGTAGCACCCGATCTCGATCTTGCGACGGATGTCCGCGTTCACCTCGCGGCGGAGGTCACCCTCGACCTTGAAGTTCTCTTCGATGTAGTCCCGCAGCTTCACAAGGTCGTCATCGCCAAGTTCCTTGACCCGGAGGTCCGGGCTCAGACCAGTGGCGGTGAGTAGCTCCTTGGAACGGGTACGGCCGATTCCGTGGATATAGGTCAGCGCGATCTCCAACCGCTTCTCGCGGGGAAGATCGACGCCAGCGAGTCGTGCCATTGGCGCGTGTGCTCCTTAGTTCTCTGATTGCTTCAGGTCTGCTCCCTGACCATCCCGGGACCGACTCGCGTGTCGTGCCGCCAGCTCTCGCCGGAGGTGTCCCGGCCCCGGCCTGAAGTCCGGGGGTGAACCTTGGCCGTGCGCCAAGGCAGGTTCGGGGAGGTCTCGATGTAGTTGTCCGTCCGATCCGGAAAGTGTCATCGGGTCGATTCCCGGTGATCAGCCCTGCCGCTGCTTGTGCCGCAGATTCTCGCAGATCACCATGATCCGGCCGTGTCGCCGGATAACCTTGCACTTGTCGCAGATCTTCTTGACGCTCGGTTGCACCTTCACGTCTGTGTTCTCCTGTAGTGCTGTGTTTTACCGACCCCCTGACGGGGGTCCTACCCCGTCACGAGCTCGCCGTGATCACTTGTAGCGGTAGACGATGCGACCACGGGACAAGTCGTAGGGCGAAAGCTCTACGACCACCCTGTCCTCGGGCAGGATGCGGATGTAGTGCTGCCGCATCTTGCCGCTGATGTGTGCAAGGACCTTGTGGCCGTTCTCCAACTCGACGCGAAACATCGCGTTGGGAAGCGGCTCGACTACGCGGCCTTCGACCTCGATGGCCCCGTCCTTCTTGCCCATGTCCTCCGCGTTTCGTGATTAGTTGAGCGGTGAGTGCTTGATGTCTCCACAGGCACGCACCCCACCTCGACTCCAAACAACGCATATTCGCCACCGAATCCACGAGCGCTGTGTCTCGAAGCACTAAAGATCTGCCTCTAGGCACGATGGAGCCGACGTGATGAGCACGCCAGCTGATAAGTGTACGCATGCGCGGTGCGAGCGAGAAACCGGGGTTACAACTCCTGGGTGATGCGGGCTGGTCAGCGCGTCAACGGAGACTGCGCAGCGTGTTGGTCGTTCTCCAGGGCGGTCAGCACCCACGGGCCGTCCTCGGTGATCGCGACCGTGTGCTCCCAGTGGGCCGCACGGGAGCCGTCCTCGGTGACCACGGTCCAGCCGTCGGCCAATTCGATGGTTTCCGCGGTGCCGCCGGTCAGCATGGGCTCGATGGCCATCGCCATGCCGACCTTCAGCCGCGGCCCCTTGCCCGGCTTGCCCGCGTTCGGCAGAAATGGGTCCATATGCATCGCTGTGCCGATGCCGTGACCGCCGTATTCGGTGATCAGGCCGTAGTCAACGCCGTCGGCGTCGCGGGCCCGCTCAGTTGCGGTCTGCACGGCGTGCGAGATATCGGTCAGCCTGCCGCCCGGACGCACCGCGGTAACGCCTGCCCACATCGCGGCACGGGTAGCCGCGGAGAGCGCTCGGTCGGCAGCGGAGACCTCCCCGATCAGGAGCGTGACCGCGGAGTCGCCGTGCCAGCCGTCGAGGATGGCGCCGCAGTCCACCGAGAGCAGGTCGCCATCCGCCAGCACCTGGGAAACGGTCGGGATTCCATGCACGACCTGCTGATTGACCGAGGCGCAGATCGATGCCGGAAAGCCGTGGTACCCCTTGAACGACGGAACAGCGCCTGCGTCGCGGATCGTCTGCTCTGCCAGCTCGTCCAGCTCTCCGGTGCTGACCCCAACACGCGCGGCCTCGGTGATGGCGGCGAGGGTGCGCGCGACCACCAAACCGGCTGCGCGCATGGCCTGCAGCTCGCCAGGAGACTTCAGTTCGATGGCGCGCCCCCGGCGGAAAGCTCGCAGTACACTTCTGACTCGTCCGGTCACTGGCGTTCGTCGAGCGCGTCCAGCACCCGGCTGGACACTTCCTCGATCTCCCCGATGCCGTTGACCGTGATCAGCCGGTCCGCGTAGTACTCCAGCAGCGGCGCGGTTTCCTCGCGGTACACGCGCTGGCGATGCCGGATGACGTCCTCGGTGTCATCGGCACGGCCCCGGGCCAGCAATCGCTGGACGAGTTCCTCCTCGTCCACCCTGAGCTCGATCACCGCGTCCAGCTTGGTGCCGTGGTCGGCCAGGATCTCGCCGAGCACGCCTGCCTGCGCCGTATTGCGCGGGAATCCGTCGAGCAGGAAGCCGGCCTTGACGTCGTCCTCGGCCAATCGCTCACGCACCATCTCGTTGGTCACGCTGTCCGGTACCAGCCCACCGGAGTCCAGGTAGCGCTTCACCTCGACGCCCAGCGGGGTCTGGTTGGCCACGTGCGCGCGGAACAGGTCCCCGGTGGAGATATGCGGAACCGCGAGCTTCTCGGACAGGACGACAGCCTGGGTACCTTTACCGGCCCCGGGCGGACCGACCAGAACGACACGCGTCATCGGAGGAACCCTTCATAGTTGCGCTGCATCAGCTGGCTTTCGATCTGCTTCACGGTGTCAAGGCCGACGCCGACCATGATCAGTACCGCGGTACCACCGAACGGGAAGTTCTGGTTGGCGCCTTCCTGCGTGACCGAAAGGAAGAAGTTCGGCAGGACCGCGACGATACCGAGGTAGATCGAACCAGGGAGCGTGATGCGCCCAAGTACGTAATGCAGGTACTCGGCCGTCGGACGGCCGGGCCGGATTCCGGGAATGAACCCGCCGTACTTCTTCATGTCCTCAGCACGCTCGTCAACGTTGAACGTGATGGAGATGTAGAAGTAGGTGAAGAACATGATCAGCGCGAAGTAGCCGGTGATGTGCACCCAGCTGGACTGCTTGATCACGTATTCAGCCATGAAGATCTGGAACCAGCCGGGCTCAGCTCCCGGGTCGGTGATCAGCCGGTTGATCAAGTCAGGCAGGTACAGCAGTGATGAGGCGAAGATGACCGGGATGACACCCGCCTGGTTGACCTTGATCGGCAGGTAGGTGGAGGTCCCGCCGTACATCCGACGGCCGATCATGCGCTTGGCGTACTGCACCGGGATCCGGCGCTGGCCCTGCTCGACGAAGATGACGCTTGCGATGATCGCCAGGGCGAACACGCAGACGACGGTGAAGACGGTGCCGCCGCGGTTCTCCAGGATCTGACCACCTTCGATCGGGATCCGCGCCGCGATGTTCAGGAAGATCAGCAGCGACATGCCGTTACCGATGCCGCGCTCGGTGATCAGTTCACCGAACCACATCATCACCGCGGTGCCCGCTGCCATGGTCAACACGATCATCGTCGTGGTGGCGACGGTGTTGTCCGGAATCACCGGGTCGGGGCAGTCGCCGAAAAGGCCGCCGCGCGAGGCCAACGCGACCACGCCGGTGGCCTGCAGCACCGCGAGCGCGATGGTGAGATACCGCGTGTACTGGGTCAGCTTGCCCTGGCCCGCCTGGCCTTCCTTCTTGAGCTCCTCGAACCGCGGGATCACCACGGTGAGCAGCTGCACGATGATGCTCGCGGTGATGTAGGGCATGATGCCGGTCGAGAAGATCGACAACTGTAGGAGCGCGCCACCGCTGAACAGGTTCAGCAGCGAGTAGATGCCCTCCGAGTCCTCCGGCTGGCAGGCCTGCACGTTCTTGTAGGACACACCGGGAGCGGGGATGACCGATCCGATCCGGTACGCCGTCACGATCATCAACGTGAACAGGATCTTCCGGCGCAGGTCCGGCGTCGCGAGAGCCGAGCGGAATGCGCTGAGCACGCGGGGGACCTCCTCGGCGTCGTCGGCACTCGCACCGACGAACGGCTTGGCCGGCTCGTGACCGGCGGGAA
>JBOHER010000458.1:0-8326 GCA_050701115.1 Haloechinothrix sp.
GCTTCTGCTTGAGCTCACGGATGTCGGCGATTACCTCGTACATCATCGCGTGATGTTGGGACATCTGCCGCCGGAGCTCTACGATCCGGTCGGCGGGCGAGGAATGGTTGAGGAAAGCCACCCACACGTCCCGCATTGGCTGCTCGGCCCGGCCGAGTTCAAGCAGACCTGTGAAGAGCTCCTCCTCGGTGCCGGAGGTGTATCCCCAGGGACTGCCTGGCTCGCTGCCCCACGATCCCTTGAACAGCGCGATCAGAAAGTGACACTCGCTGATGAGCTCGTTGATCGCTTCCTGCGGCCGCCGGGCAGTCCCTCGCACGCGCTCCCACCCGACGACCTCGTAGGTAACATTGCTTTCGCTCCTGTGCCGAGCGGTGTGCTCGTCAACGCAGGCACGAACAACCTCACGCTCATCCGCAAGGTCGCCAGGCGAGGCCAAAAAGATGCGGAGCGGTAGTGCGTCAACCATGACGCCGGAGGGTACCCGGTGCATCCGCCGCATCGCTGGGAATGCCCGGCGACCATCTGCGCGCAACGCGCAACGCGGACCGCTGATTGGCTGAACGTGGTAGATCGCGTTGCCGTGCTCGAAGCGCGAACGAGTCCCTCGGGGGGATGCCGGCACCTGCTCAGCAGCGTCGCGACTTGCGTCCGTGCCGATCTACACGAGTGGCCGCCGCTCCGGCCGGAGCTGCATTCGATCTTTCCACCAATGGGCAGCCGTTGACTGGCCGACCGTCCGGCCCGGGGTTCTTTCTACAGTTCGAGGGCATGAGCTAGGCGAGAGGGTGTGGTTCTTCAGTGAGCGCTGCCAGCGCAGCGGCAACTTCGTTCAGGCTGGCGCGGACGTAGGTAGTGGTGGTTCCGGCCTCGCTGCTGCCGTGGTCGTTGTGTCCGGCGTAGGCGCGGGCCACGGCGTAGCCGAAGTTGCGTTCGACCCAGGTGAGGGTGGTGTGTCGGAGCCAGTGGGTGGAGATCTGCTGGGTGGCTACCCAGGGCAGATGCTTGCCTAGCCGTGTCCAGAGGTGGTCATAGCGGCGCCTGGTGATCGGTTGGCCGTTGCGGTAGCGCAGCAGTTGCCCGTCGCGTGGCGCGTGCCGGTCGTGCGCGTGGTGTTGCAGGTGAGCCATCAGCGTGGGCGAAACCGGTTGCCAGCGAACCGTCTCGCCTTTCTCGCGCAGGAAGATCAGGCACTGGGCTGGATCGAGATCCTGTGGCCGCAGGGCGAGTGCGCCGCCGCGGCGGCACGCGGTTTCGGTATGCAGCCGCAGCAGGAGGGTGTCGAGGGCCGGGTCGTTGCCGGTGGTGGCGGCGGTGTGGTTGATCTCGGCCAGCCGGTCGCCCGCGACCGCGCGGCGCGTCGACGGCAGCCGTGCGGGTTTGGCGACTTTGCGAGCTGGGTTGTTGCCGGGTGCGATGAGGCGGTCGTCTTCGGCGTGACGGTACAGGCAGCGCAGGGCGGCGATGAGGTGTTCGCCCGCGCTGCGTCCGCCGCGAGCGTTGCGGCGGCCGACGACATTGGCCTTGACGTGCTCGACGAGCTGTTTGATCTGTGAGGGTGTCGGCTCGTCCAGGCGGCGGTGCCCCCAGTGGTCGAGTATCCGGTTCCCGTACGAGGTGTAGACGCGGCGGGTGCCCTCGGAGACTGCGTCGGACACGACGGGGATATATTCGGCGAAGGTCGGCAGTAACGGCTGGGTGACCGGCTCGCTGATCAGGTCTTCGGCGGTGACGCCCATCCGGGCCAGCAACAGCCTGGCGGCGTCGAGATCGGCCGCCCGGTCCGCCGACGCGTCCTGCTGGTGGTGGGCGGTCATGCGCGATCACCGCCCAGCAGCGTTGCGTGGCAGTCGGCGAGCACCAGGTCGAGCACCGCCGGTGGGTGTACGAGAAGCAGGTCGCGATCGAGGTAGGCGGCCAGCAGTACGCGATCGCCCGAGGCCAGCCCGCAGCAGTGTCGTACCGGCGCGGGAAGTCGGAGGTGCCCCTGGCTGGTCATGCCGAACACGCCGCTAGGGTCGGTGCCGATCACCAGCGTCCCGTGCGCGGAGCTGATGGCCAACGGCGTACCGGCCACCCAACCCAACGCGGCGAACACCATGCGGTCCGCGACCCGCCCGCGGCAGTCCACCGCCGCCAGCCCGTACACCGCCGTTCCGGCGCGCGGCGTGGGAACCGTGGGCAACGGCAGCGGCCGGTGGGACGCGGCCCTCGGGGAGCGCCGGTCCCGGACCGGCGTGGTCGGGAAGGCGACCGGGTCAATCACAGCGCCGGTCATGCCCACCACCGCCGCCAGGGGCGTCGCGGGGTCCGGCAGAACTCCGGTTCAGGGTGTTGGAGTACGCTCAGGCACCGGTACATTAGATGTAGCAGGGATGCCACGAAAGTGTGTCCGAGGGGGGACTTGAACCCCCACGCCCATTACGGGCACTAGCACCTCAAGCTAGCGCGTCTGCCATTCCGCCACTCGGACCTGCTGGATGGATAGCCTAACCGATCGGCAGGGCGGTTCGCACACGGGGTAGCTGGGGTAGCGCAGGCGTGAGAACGCCGTGTCAAACCGGTCACGATGCCCGATTATGGCCCCGGCAATGGTAGGAAGGGCGCGTGACAGACCAGGCCAGTATCGACGTCGCTGCCGCCGAAGCCGTGACGCTGACCAGTGAATTGATCCAGATCGACACCACCAACACCGGCGATATGGACACCCTGGTCGGCGAACGCGCCGCCGCCGAGTACGTGGCGGCGAAACTGACCGAGGTGGGCTACGACATCACCTATGTGGAATCCGGTGGCAAGAACCGGCACAACGTCATCGCCCGCCTTGCCGGCGCCGACCCCAGCAGGGGAGCGCTGCTGATCCACGGCCACCTCGACGTGGTGCCCGCCGATGCGTCCGAGTGGTCGGTGCACCCGTTCTCCGGCGCTATCCAAGACGGATACGTCTGGGGCAGGGGAGCGGTCGACATGAAAGACATGCTCGGCATGACGCTGGCGATCGCGCGGCACTTCAAGCGCGACAACATCGTGCCGCCGCGCGATCTGATCTTCGCCTTCCTGGCCGACGAGGAAGCCGGCGGTCGCTACGGATCACAGTGGCTGGTCGACAACCGCCCCGAGTTGTTCGAGGGGGCGACCGAGGCGATCAGTGAGGTCGGCGGATTCTCCATCACGCTCAAGGACAACGTGCGCGCCTACCTGATCGAGACGGCGGAGAAGGGCATCCGCTGGATGACGCTGCGGACGCGCGGCACCGCCGGGCACGGGTCGATGATCCAGCGCGACAACGCGGTCACCAAGCTCGCCGAGGCTGTGGCTCGTCTCGGCAACCACCAGTTCCCCCTGGTGCTGACCGATTCGGTGCGCGAGTTCCTCGCCGGGGTCAGCGAGATCACCGGGCTGGAGTTCCCCGAGGACGACCTGGATGGCGCGGTAGCCAAGCTCGGCAACATCTCCCGGGTGATCGGTGCGACGCTGCGCGACACGGCGAATCCCACCATGCTCACCGCTGGGTACAAGGCCAACGTGGTGCCCTCGGTGGCAGAAGCCGCAGTCGACTGCCGGATCCTGCCCGGTCGGATGGACGCCTTCATCGTGGAGTTGGACGAGATCCTCGGCCCGGACATCGAACGCGAGTGGATGGAACTGCCGCCGGTGGAAACCGCCTTCGACGGCGCGCTGGTGGACGCCATGACTGCCGCGGTGCTCGCCGAAGACCCCGGCGCACGGACGCTTCCCTACATGCTCTCCGGCGGTACCGATGCGAAGGCCTTCGCCAAGCTCGGTATCCGCAACTTCGGCTTCGCGCCGCTTCGCCTACCCGCCGATCTCGACTTCTCCGCCCTGTTCCACGGTGTGGACGAACGCGTTCCGGTTGACGCGCTGCAGTTCGGCACCCGGGTGCTCGACCGGTTCCTGCGCACCAGCTAACGGCAACCATGAGTGCCACAGAACACGTCACGCTCACCGACGGGACGCGGCTGCACCTCGAGCGCGGCGGCGAGCCCGGAGCGGACGTCACGGTCGTGTTTGCGCACGGCTACGCGTTGGATCACCGCTGCTGGCACGCGCTGACCGGGGACCTGCCCGCCGCGGTCGAACGCCCGGTTCAGGTGATCAGTTACGACCAGCGCGGACACGGGAAGTCCGGACGCGCAACGGCGGAAACCGCGACCGTAGAACGGCTCGGCGACGATCTGGCGGAACTGATCGAGCAGGTCGCACCCTCGGGCGTCGTGATCGTCGTCGGGCACGGCATGGGCGGGTTGGCCGTGCTCGCGCTGAGCGAGCGCCACCCGGCGATGTTCGAGCCCGCCGGCCTGGGCAGGGTCGCCGGACTCGTCCTGCTGTCCACCGGGGCGGGCGAGCTGGCGGCCGAGGCGCGGGCGGCAACCGGATTGGCCGTGGACTCCTCGAGCGTGCGACCCAGCGCCATCAGCAAACTGATGTGGGACCTCGAATCGGTGCTCGGCTCGAAGCTGGTGGATCTGGTCACCGATCGGGCACACAAGGCGGTGGTGACCGCGATGCGCTGGTCGATGTTCGGCGAAGCGCCCCGGCCCGACGATGTGGTGCAGACCCTGCGGATGATCCGGCACCACTGGCCAGAGACCATGGCGCTGTTCCGCCCAGGGCTCGACGAGTACGTGCGGACCGCTGAACTTGTTGTGCCAGAGGGCACGCCGGTGACCGCCATGGTAGGCGAACGGGACCGGCTGGTGCCACCGGAGCGCGCTACCGCGCTGGTGGCCGGGGTGGCCGGTGCGACCGCGATCGTGCTTCCCGACGTCGGTCACATGCTGCCGCTGGAAAGTCCCGCGCAGGTGTTGCCGCGCATCGTGGCCATGGTGCACGGCGCGCAGCGCAGGTTAGGTGATCAAGCCAGGTAGCCCGGCCAGCGCGGGCCGTTGACGCCTGCGCAGCCATACCCGCCGGGTGCCGTCCGAGTACAACCGCACGGTCGACAGCTCCCACTCGGCGAACTCCGCGTGAATCGACAGCTGGACCGCGGCCGCCCGCCGCGACACCCCGGGCGGCAACCGCAGATTGCGGTACTCCCACCCGCCGTCGACCTCGGAATCGTCCTCGACCACCGCCTCGGTCATGGTTCGATCACCTGTATCCCTTCGCCCGCCGCCGAAGCGACGACCACGCGACCGGTCCTTTCGTCGACGGTAACCGAATTTGGCTGCGATACGGTGTCGAAGCGCCGCTTTTCTTGCGGCTCACCCCCCGCGACATCGAATCCGACCACCTCGTTGCGCTCGGTGAGCGTCACCCAGACCAGGTCACGGGCGTTGTCGTAGGCGATGCCGTACACCCCGCCGGGCACCGGATAACGCTGGCGCAGCAGCAGTGGATCGACCGAGAACGCGAGCAGACTTCCCCCGCGGGTGTCGGTGACCAGGACCCGGTCGTACCGGTCGGTCACCGCATTGGTCGCCCCCTGACCCGCTCGGAGACCGACACCGATCGATCCTTCGTCGACGTCCACCTCGAACACCGCGCTGCGCAATCGGTCGAGTACGACCGCCTGGTCACCGACGGAGAGCACCTGGTCGGCGCTCTGCATCTCGCCGGAGATGGTCTTGGTCCGCTGCTCGTACTCGAGCACATCGATCGCCTTGGCCGCGCGGAGCGCGACCAGCCGCTGCGCGCCTCGGTTGGCAACGCTCACCGGGGCGCCCTCGACGGAGGTCTCGCCGATGATGGTGTCGTCGGGGGAGAGGTAGACCAGCAGATCCTCACTCGGCACGGTGGCGAGGAACTCCTCACCCCGATCGGGCGCCAGCCGTTCGACGCGCCCTGGGACCGGCACCCGCTTCGGCTTCGCGTCGAGATCGTCCAGCGGGAGGAACAGCACCGCGGAACCCCCGTCGTCGGTCACCGCGACCGCAATGGTGCGGGTGTTCGGCTGGATGGTTACCGCGGTGGCCTTCCCCGGCGCGGACACCACCGTGCCCGCGGGGGTCTTCGCCTGATCCGGCGAGCGGGCCGGGGCCGCCGCGACCGGGTTCTGCACCACCTGCAGTGGGTCCCCCCCTCCGCTGTCTGTGCTGCAAGCCGCGGTCACCAGTGCACAGCCGACCAGGGCCATGATCGCGCGACCGGGCGGGCTCACCGTAACCGCCGCTCGGGGTAGCCGGACTCGATCGAGCTGACGTCGTCCAGCGCTGCCTTGATCTCGGCGGGCAACCTGATCTGCTCGGCGGCCAACGAACCGGTGAGCTGACCGGTGTCCCGCGCACCGACCACCGGGGCGGCGACCCCGGGCTGATCGCGCACCCAGGCCAGCGCGACAACCAACGGTGAGGTGCCGAGCCCGTCGGCTGCGGTGGTGACGGCCTGCACGATGCGGGCCGCACGCTCCGTGCGGTGGTGCTCCACATAGGCGGCGTAGGTGGACGACGCGCCGCGCGAGTCGGCAGGGGTGCCGGACCGGTACTTGCCGGTCAGCACGCCCCTGCCCAGCGGCGCCCACGGCAGCAGGCCCACCCCGTGATGCCGGGCGGCCGACACTACTTCGCGTTCCACCCCGCGCTCGAGCAGCGAATACTCCATCTGCGTCGAGACGATCGGGTTGGCCGGGCTCACTGCCCGCTGACGGGCGGCCGCGGTCCCCAGCTGCCAGCCCGCGTAGTTGGACACCCCGACGTAGCGCACCTTGCCCGAGCTCACCGCGGTGTCCAGGGCGGCCATGGTTTCCTCGATCGGCGCCGAGTCGTCCCAGGCATGCAGTTGCCACAGGTCTACGTACTCGACTCCGAGCCTGCGCAGCGAACCGTCAAGCGCGGTCAACAGAGCCCCCTTGGACGCACCGCCGCCGAACGGGCCATCGGTGCGCCGGGCCACCGCTTTGGTCGCCAGCACGATGTCCTCGCGCGGAACCAGATCGGCCAGCAGGCTGCCGAGGATTCGTTCACTCGCCCCCTCGTGGTAGACGTCGGCGGTATCGACCAGGGTCCCGCCCGAATCCACGAAGGCCACCAGCTGGCTCGCCGCTTCCTCGGCGTCGGTGTCCGCACCCCAGGTCATCGTGCCCAACGCCATGCGGGACACCCGCAGCCCCGAAGCGCCGAGTCGTCGCTGTTCCATGGCGTGCAGAGTATGCGAGCCGCCCGCGCGAAGGGCGCACGGCCACGCACCGATAGGGTCCTGGCCGTGCGACTGGGACTGAATCTTGGCTACTGGGGTGCCGGGAACGACGCGGCCGCCGTGATGACCGCTGCCACGGTTCGAGTTGGATTACGCTTCCTCGCCGACGATCGCGGCCTTGCGGAGACGGTCGACGAGTTGAACGAACCCTTCCATCCGATTGTCGATGGTGTTCTGCAGGATTTCCTGGTCGAGGTCGGCGTATTGGTGCGCGAGCATGTTCCGCATGCCGACGATCTTGGGCCAATCCGCGGGTGCTTCGGCTTGGAGCAGGTCCTGGCTCACCTTGCCGACGGCGTCGATGGCGACTTCCAAGCGATGACTTACGGCATCGCGGACCAAGACATCGTCCAATGAGCCCCGAGACAGGTGCTCGTGCAGCAAGCGGAGGTGTTCTCGTGCATCGTCGAGGTGTTGGGAGTCTTTGCGCCGCTGCTTCGTCATAGTTCCACCGCGTCGGCGAGTGCGGAGGGGGCGACGTGTGGCTTGAGCATCCGCGCGGGGACGATGTCAACCGGGTGCCCAAGTAGCCGCTCTAGTTCCATGTCGAGGGCGGCGAGATCGAGCAAGTCGGCGCCAGGTGCGAGGTCGACGAGGAGGTCGATGTCGCTGGCATCGTCGTCTTCACCGCGCACCACGCTTCCGAAGACGCGAACGTTGCTGACCTTGTGCGAGTGAGCGATGGCGATGATTTCGTCGCGATGCCGGGCCAGGATCCTACCGAGCGGCGAGGTCGGCCGAAAGCGTGTGGCCCGATACGCTCTGATCAGCCGGGAGACCTCCGGCTGGCTCCTGCCGATCGCGTGAGCGATCTGCTCCTGCGTGAGGCCTCGATCGGCAGCTTCTCCGATCGCCTCCCGCAGGGAGGTGCTGGCCTGGACACGCAGCCGATCGGTCTCTGCGGCGACCTTCGCCAACGACTCTATGAGCTCTACGTCCGCAACCATATAGCAGATGCTATATCTCGGAATGTGTGGAGACCAGCCGTGTCGTCCGGCGAGTACACCTGACTCGGCTCACTGCGACTTACCACCGAATCGTTGCAATGACGCCGAGTGAGTGTTCCGGGGAGATGAACCCCCATGGTGTCCGAGGGGTGGCGGTTGTGCACGAACACGCGATCGGCGGGTAGCGGCTGGGTGGGGTGCCTGGGCGCGGCTTTCGCGTTCCA
>JBOHER010000459.1:0-13449 GCA_050701115.1 Haloechinothrix sp.
TTGATCTCACCGGAGATGTGCGGCTCGAGTGCGCCGTAGTCGTAATCCAGGTCAGGAAGCTCGTACAGAGCCATCTGCCCTCCTCAATGTTGACGCGAGTCTTGTTGTCCGTGCAGTGCAAACCTAGTAGGGATCGTGTCGACGAGCGAACTGGGTGATCGCTTTGCCGGGCGGTGCCCATACTGCGAGACAGCCACCCAGTTCGGTGATCAACAAGGTCGCCTCTCGTGTTCCAGGCTGCACCCTCTAGTGAGGTAGAGATCAACACGAATGTCGGCAGCGCCACAGTCAGGAGGCGACGCGGTATTCGGCCAGTTCCTCGCCCAGGTCGGCGAGGACAGCGATGTTGAGTTCGAAGGCGAGCACCGCCTCGTCGATGATGTGCCGGCGTTCGCGTGCGCTCCACGGGGAGCTGTCCAGCAGGCTGCGGTACCGCGTGCGGAACGCGTGCGGGTTGCCGATCCCGTCGAACCGATAGAATAGCGCGCCGTCCTCGGTGATGCCGTAGGCGTTCTTCAGCAAGGCGCGCACCACCTGGCCGCCTGCGAGGTCGCCGAGGTAGCGGGTGTAGTGGTGCGCCACCAGCCCGCCCGAGGAATCGAAGGCGACGGCGCGCATGCGCTGGCAGTACCTGGTCGTGGCTGGGCTCGGGTCGATAGTGACCTTCCAGCCGGGGCCGAGCAGGAACGCCAGATCCCTGCTCAGCGCGGGCAGGCGGGTCAGTTCGTCCAGGGCGAACCGCCCGCCGATCGGATCGTGGCGCATCGCCAGCGTTGCTTCTTCCAGCGTGCGATAGACGAAGTAGTACTGCGCCGCGAGGCGGGCGTAGCCGTCCAGCGTCAGGGCTCCGGCGAGCAGAGCTTTCATGTAGCTGGTGTGATGCGCCCGGTCGTGCACCTCTCGCGTCGCGGAACGCAGCGCCTGGGACAACAGCGTGCTCTCGGTCGGATCCTGCCCGGCTCGCAGCATCAAGTATTCCGTTCCGTAGTCGGCGAGTGACGACCTGTCAACCCGAGCCTAAGCGAGATCAGGGAGTTAGGCCACCCTAAGTCGTCAACCGATGGGAGCCCATTCGTGTACTGGATCGCCGACGTGCATCAGGTCCAGGTAGCGGGTCAGCATGGCACGTAGTGCTGGGCCGCGGTCCATACCGCGAGCCTCGAGCCGGACCACCGCATCGCGCTGCCAGGTCGCGCCGGTGCGTCGGCTGAGGCATCGCTGCTCGACCACGCCGAGGTAGCGGTCCGAGATGCTGCCCGGCACTCCGGAGATGCGCAGGCCTTCTGCGGCGAGGGGGAGCAGCACCCGCAGTGCCAGCTCGTCCGGCGGGACCCAGCCGATACCGGGCCAGTAGAGCTGGCCTTCCATACCGTGCTTGGCCGCCTTGTACAGGTTGTCCTCGGCGGCCTGGAACGACATCTGCGTCCATACCGGGCGCTCCGCCTCGGCCAGGGCGCGCTGGGCGCCGTAGAAGAACGCGGAGTTGGCCACCATGTCGATCACGGTGGGCCCTGCGGGCAACACCCGGTTCTCCACCCGCAGATGCGGGGTGCCGTCCACCACGTCGTACACCGGTCGGTTCCAGCGCCAGATCGTGCCGTTGTGCACCCGTAGTTCGGTCAACTTCGGGGCGCTGCCCGACTCGAGCACCTCGAAAGGATCTTCCGGGTCGGTCTTGGGCAGCAGCCCGGGAAAGTACCGCACATTCTCCTCGAACAGGTCGAAGATCGAAGTGATCCACCGCTCGCCGAACCACACCCGTGGGCGCACGCCCTGGTTCTTGAGCTCCTCAGGGCGGGTGTCGGTGGCTTGCAGGAACAGCGGGATGCGGGTCTCGTGCCACAACGCCTTGCGCAACAGGAACGGCGAGTTCGCACCGAGGGCGAGCTGCACGCCAGCCAGGCATTGGGCGGCGTTCCAGTGCGGCGCGAACTCCTCCGGCGCCACCTGCAGGTGCAACTGCACCGAGGTGCAGGCGGCTTCCGGCAGGATCGAGTCGGCGTGGCTGCGCAGCCTTTCGGGGCGGCGGCCGGGCAGCGGTTGGCCCGCAATGGACAACTGCGTCTGCTCGCCGCGCGCGGCGAAGATCTGATCGTTGAGCACCGAGTAGCGGGCGTTGCTGGTCAGCCACTTCGCTTCGAAATGCTCCTCGGCCAACGTGGGCAGGATGCCGATCATCGCCAACCGGGCGCCGGTCTCCCGCGCCTTCGCGTCGGCGTTGGCGAGGTAGCCAAGTAGATCCTTCTCGAGTTCCTGGAGCGAGTCGCCTGCGAGCGGCCTCGGTGGCACGTTCAGCTCCAGGTTATGCTGGCCCAGTTCGGTGGTGAACGACGGATCGTCGAGCTTCTCGAGAACCTCGGTGTTGTTCATCGACGGCTGCAATGACTCATCGACAAGGTTCAGCTCGAGCTCGAGGCCGATGTGCTTGCGGGGAAAAGAAAAGCTCCCATCCGACAGCATCTGCTCCATCGTGTCCAGACAACGCTGGACCTTGCGGCGGTACCGTGCGCGATCTCGTGAGGTGAACGGGACCGCCGACACGTCCTTACCCATGGTGTCTTCCTGCTTCCGTCTCCGACGTCGTTGGCTGACATGTGCGCGGACCCCGGCGGATAACCGTGACATAGGGATTGACCAGGTAGCTAGCGGCCAAACTGGTGCTGTCGGTAAGGGCAGATTAACTCTGCGCGATGATCGACACCAAGGTTGTGGGCCAACCCGGCACAACGGCGGGGAATGATGCATCGGAGTGCGAGACTTGGCCGGTGGCGCAAGTGATCTTCACGGATGATGTGGCGGACGTCCGGCTCGACGACTTCCGGGACCTCACGCGCGCGGATCGCCGGCCAGATCGGCCCGGCGGCAAGGGTCTGGTGATCGCGGAAGGCACCGTGGTGGTGCGCCGCCTGCTCGAGTCGCCCTATCCCGTTCGGGCCCTGCTCGGCGTCGAACGTCGCATCCGGGAACTGGGGGACGCGCTCGCCGACGTCGACGTACCGGCGTTCGTGACTTCGGCCGAGGTGATGGCCGATGTGGTCGGATTCCACCTCAATCGTGGCGTGCTGGCGGTGGCCGATCGCGCGCCCCAGCCGTCGGTCGACGAACTGACCTCGGGTGCCCGAGCCGTGGTCGTCTTGGAGGGAGTCGGTGATCACGAGAACCTCGGCGCGATCTTCCGCAACGCCGCCGCGCTCGGTGTGGACGGGGTATTGCTGGGTGCCGGGTGCTCGGATCCGCTGTACCGGCGCAGCGTGCGGGTGTCGATGGGACATGTGCTCCGGGTGCCGTTCGCGGAGCTCGCACCCTGGCCGGATGCCCTGGAGGTGTTACGCAGCAAGGGTTTCCGTATCGCGGCGCTGACCCCGCGTGCGAACTCGGTAGCTTTGCGTGAGTTCGGCGGAAGCGCTGCGGGTCCGGTCGCGCTCCTGCTCGGGTCGGAAGGACACGGGTTGTCGGAGGAGGCCATCGAGGCTGCCGACGCTGCCGTGCGGATCCCGATGGCCGAAGGGATGGACTCGCTGAACGTGGCGACCGCGGCAGCCGTGGTGTGCTATGAACTCGCGAGTCGCCGTTTGCCCCACCCGGCTCCCTACCGCGCAGGTCAGACGTAAGGTAAGGAGGGCAGGGACGGTCGGAGCAGGAGGCGCGGGTGGAACTGCGGGTCCAAGGTGATCGCGCCGTGCTCGCCGATCGTGAGTCCCCCAACGGGGAGGTCGAGCCGGAGAAGTTGCCGCTCGGTCCTGACCTGGCCGCGGCGTTGCACGAGTGGGCGAGGGTGGCTTCCGCGGTGCGCAGAGCGTCTATGGGGGAGAGCGCGGCGCTGGCCGACCCTGTTGAGGATGCGGTCGGTGTGGTTTCCCGCCGGGGCAGGCAGTTGGCCGGGCGAGTCGCGTCTCAGATGCGCATGCCGGTGCACTACGTGGACCCGGTCACCGAGACGTCCATCGTCGTGGTCCCCGATCCTGCTGCCGCAGTCCCGAGAGGGCCGCGGCACGCCCGCTCCGATGGCACCACGTTGTTCCGCCGGACCCCCGGCGAGCCAGTGCCGTGGGGTACCGGGCTGACCGTGTCGGCCTTCATGCTGGCGGTGGTGCTGGTCGGCATGCTCGCGTTGGTGGGAACACTGGCTCGTGAGACCAACGAGTGGATCGCGGTCCTGGCGTCGGTGCTGGTCACCGCGGGCATGGCGCCGTCACTGTGGCTGGGCAGGGGAGTACCGATCCTGCGCTGGGTGTGCTTCGGTGCCGCTGCGGGACTCGCCGCTTCGTGGGTCGGGTTGTTGTTCGTGCTGCTTTAGGCTGCGCGTTGGCGATAGTCGGCGTTGCGGGCGTAGGAGATCCAGGATTCGTTCCAGCGGGAGCTGGTTCGCCAGCTGCTCTGGGATCCCAGGTAGGTGTAGCCCATTTCCGTTGCGACGTCGCCGATGACCGTCCTATCGAGTCGGTAGTGGTGGGCCAAGAGCCGGAAGTGCATCCTGCCGTTGAATTCGAGGATCAGCCGGGACATGCGCGAGGTGGTGCTGCCGAAGGCCGGTATGAGCGGAATGGCCGTCCCCGCGATCAGCGACACGACGGCGCCCCCGCCCAGGACCCAGAGCACGGGCGATACTGAGCCTGATGCATTAGCGACGACCCCGAGCGGTAGGACCATGAGCAGGGAGCACAGAACCAGACCCGCGCCGATCCAGTGCCTGGCCCACGAGGACAGCGGCTTCCGGCCGTCGGCGCTGAGGGTGTCGTCGACCCGGTGAATGGGCGTTCTACTGAGCAACACCATGGGGGCGGACCTGCTGCCGAGCACGCGGGCGACGCCGAACCCGTGTCGGCGTCCGAGGGCGGCGACATCATCGACGCCTGCGCCGAGGGCGCTCGGCTCGATCCAGGCGAACCGCTCGGTGGCGAGGCCAGCGGTGAACTTGGCCCGCCTTCTCGTCTGAGCCCGCGAGGGCCGGCCGCTGTGGGGAACGGCGGGGCGCTGCGTCGAATGCGGCGCGTGATGGAAGACCAGCGCGTCCGGGTTCGGCTGATTGACTTCCACGTAGCCGCGCTCGTATGCCGTCCGCCGGATGATTTCCGGTGTGAGCGCCCACTGGCCGGCAGCGATGACGACCTCGGGATATCCGGTGAAGCAGTTGCTGCTCAACTGCAGCCGCTGGTTCTCGTGCTTGTTGCGCCGAACCACGACCACCATGAACCAGATGACCGCCGCCAAGGACAACGGCAGCGCGATGAGGACGAGGAGGAGTACGCCGAGGAATTCCATACGGTCAGTGGTCGCGGATGCCGAGGTTGCGGAGGAACTGGTCGCTCTCGCTCATCGGTTCCTCGTCGGCCGGTCCGGCAGTCTGTTCGGTCTGTGTGCGGTAACCCGCGAGCCTGGCCTGTGGCCCGAGGATCTGCTGGGGGTCGACCCGTTCGTCGACCCGGGTCCGCACGATGTCGAGTTGCTTGCTGGTCGCAATGGCGATGGCCTCCCGGATCGTGGCAGTGATGGTGGCGGCCAACGTCCTTGCGTTGGTACTCATCGCGTCGTCGGAGAGTTCGACGGAGTGGACGATGCCACCTGACCCTGCGATCACGGTGACGGTGCGATCCGGCGAGGTCGCGGTGGCCTCTAAGGCGGCCAGCTCCGTTTGCGCCGCATCGAGTTTGCCGAGCAGTTCGGCGTTCTCGGCCTGCTTGTTGCGGATCTTCTCCAGCTGCCAGCGCATCTCCTCGACGAGCTCTGGGTTGGTTGGATTTGTCATGGGCGCTCCTGCTCGCTCAGCTGCCGGCTTCGTCTACTGAGGCCTCGAATCGGATGCTGTTTGCGATTCGCATCGCCGCCGCCGCGACAGTCGGCCAGCCTGCCTCATTGTCCGTTGTCACGGCCAGGACAATGATCTTCACACCCTCCGGTGCCGGAATCTGAAACTCTGCCTTGAACTGGGGTCGCACGACCACCTGATCTTGTCCGGTAACCTCGGGCGGCATGCGGTATTCGCCAGCGCTGGTCGCTGCCATCGCCGACCCGATGCCCAGTTCCACAACGTTGACATCCGCTTCAGGACGACGGTCGCGATGCTTCTTGACCAATAGCGCGGCCACCGTGTTGCGATGGCTCTCGATCGTGGCGACCTCAGGGTCCACCGATCGCCGGGCCGGAGGCATCGCGAGGGTAATGCTCGCAAGCGCAGGTTCGTCGAGATCGTCACCGCCAACCGCGAACTGCCCGTACAGACGGACATGGTTTGCTGCCATCGACTGCGCGACCGCGGTGAGGTAGAGCTCAGTTGTTTCGACGTTCTGCTTGGCATGTGCCGCGATCTTCAAAGCCAGTTCGTGGATTCGCTCGGTGTTCTGCTCTGGAGAGTGTCCGATGGGCATCCCGGTGAAGCCTGGGGGAAGATCGATGAGCAGTTGGGGTTCGTCAATCGTGTCCATGGATCACTCCCATACCCGATCTTCGGCGCGCTGGCGGTCGCGTTCGGGTTGCGTGGCATTGTCGGCTTCGATCCCGTCGTGCGCGGCGTTCTCGAAGGGCACCGCGTACGCGGCTCCGATTCCGATCCCGCCAATGGGCATGGTGGCAACCGCGGCCGCGTAGGTGGCCAACTGACGGTCGTTGCGTGGTGCCCAGTACTTCCCCACGTTGTCGAAGAACGTCGATCCTTCGCCGCCGGTCGCCAACTCGCCAGCGGCCTGCCCGGCGACCAGTGCTGTACCGGAGAACCGCATGAGCGTGCTCGGGAACCCGGGGATCAGGCCGACGGTTCCGGACGTTACGCCGACCAGATCGAGCGCTATGGTCTCGTCCGGAACGTCGGCGCCTGCTGCTCTTGCGACGAGGTGGCCTTGCAGCGCGGTGACACCAAGTCCCACTGAGATCCCGCCGACGATGATGCCCGCCGGCTCAGGCAGGAAATCGGACACAACACCGAGAATCGTGCTGATGTCGCCAACGACGTCCGAGAGGTTGGAGATCAGTTGCGCGTTGTCCTCGATGAAATCGGTGACAGCACGAATCGCATCTCGGGTCGTATCAATGACATCATTCGCGATCTCTCCCGCTAGGTCCCCAAGCGCTTCGAGGCCTTTTGCGAGGACTCCGGGTTCGTCGGGCGCCAATTCGCGGGCGCGTTTCACAAGGTCGGCGATTCGTTCCGCGACTTCGGTGTGCTGCTGATACAGGCGCTTCGCCTGTTCTTGGATCTGGTGGCAGGCACTGATCGCGTCTTCGAGTTGCCGGCCTGCATTGTCCAGGAGCGCCTGCGCATGTTGCAGGGCCTGCTGGTCGTAGAACGTTTGGTTGGCCAGCGCGAAATCGGGATTGCTGCGTGCCTTCTTGGCGGCTTCTGCCCCGCGGCGAGCTTCGAGCTCGAGTTCAGCGGCCCGTCGTTTCATCTCCGCGAGTTCGGATTCCCAACTCGTGAGCGCGCCGGATGCCTGCGACATGGAGCGCGTCGCCGTATCGAGGTACTCGGGTAGGTCACCGACCCGGCGGGCGAACGCTTCGCTGGCCTCGCCTTCCCATGTGCCGGTCTGGTTGAGGATGTCGCTCAGCGCGCCATTGGCGAACTGCAGCTTCTGGCTCACAGTGCGGTACTTGTCAGCGGCCTCGGTGACGCGATTGAGCGCACCAGGTGCGGGGTCGAACCCGAGGGCAGGGAAGCTATCGGCAGTCGAGACGGGGCTGCTCATCGTCCACCGCCAAGGACATCACCGATGCCGCCGGTGTAGCCGCCGCCGACCGGTCCGTCGATACTTGGATCGAAACCGGGAGCCCTTCCACCCGGAGCGGAAATGTTCGGTCCGGTGGGAAAGGATCCGGTCCATCCGCCCCCTGGCACCTCGCTGCCAAGGCCACCTGTACCGCCGAATGCGTCAGCGGTCATCTCCTCCAGCGCCTGGTAGTTCTTCTTGGCTTCGAGAAGTCTCTCCGAAACCGCGCTCGCTGCCTCAGCGAGCTTCTCGATTCCGTACTCCCAGGTGTCGTCGAAGCCCTTTGCCTCGCTGGCAAGGCGGTCGTTACCCATCATGCCTTCGAGTTCACCGACCGCAGACAACGTCTTGTTCGCATCGGTGATCTGATCGGCCGCCTCCTCGAGTGTGGTGATCAGCTTGCCCAGTTCGCCGATGTGTACCGCATAACCACCGCTCATGATCACCCCCTTTCGCCGCGGGGAGTCTAGCAACGCGATATGCGGTCGGAGAATCGGCAAGCTTGTCGGTGGCTTCGGCCATACTGCGGCCATGCCTGACGACCCTTTGACCACACTGCGCGCACTCTGCCTCGCGATGCCCGAGGCGACCGAACGGGTCAGCCATGGCGAGCCGACCTGGTTCGTGCGCGGAAAGAAGACATTCGTCACCTACGCCAACCACCACCACGACGACCGGCTCGGTTTCTGGTGCGCGGCACCACCAGGTGCGCAGGAAGCGCTGGTGGCCAGCGACCCTGAGCGCTACTTCCGCCCTCCGTATGTCGGCCATCGTGGCTGGCTCGGCGTCTACCTCGATGTGCGGGTCGACTGGGATGAGATCGCCGAAATCGTCACGGACGCTTACCGCTGCGTAGCACCGAAGACGCTGCTGGCCAGGCTGGAGGCGAGCGGGTAGCTACATGCGCTGGGAGCGCACCCCGAGCAGCACATCTTCCCAAGCGGGCACCACCGGGTGGCCCTTCTTCTTGGCCTTCGCCCGCGTGCCGCCTGCGTCATCCTGCGTTTCGGCAGCAGGCACCTTCGGGATCTCGGTGGTGTCGTCGTCGCCCGGTTCCGGGATACGCGCCTCGATGACCGTGCCCTCGTCACAGGAATCCGGCTCCTCGGCTGAATCACGCCCATCCCGGTCCGCCGAGTCCAAGGTCGGCTGCTCGTCGTGCGGCACCTCCGCATCCTTCTGCACCGGGCGCAGGGTCCGCGGCGAACGGTTGGCGTGCGGATCCAGCAGGTCCTGGGCGTGGTCGTCCAGCGCGGTCACGGTGCCGCCGTGCGCCCCGGGAGAGAACACCCAGAGGGCCCGATTGTCCGAGCGACCCGCTTTCCAGCGCAGCCCGACCACCCACTTGCCGTCGTCACCCCGCCAAGAGTCCCAGCGCGCTTGCGCGTAGTCCTGACCGCGGACGCCGAACGCGTGCGCGACGACTTCTCTGAGCGTCTGCACGTCAGGGCCGTCCTCACGCACCGGGTGCGCCCGCTGGGCCAGCTCCGCGTTGCGGGAACGTTCCAAGAGCACCGGGTAGGCGAACCGTTCCACGCGCTGTTCAGGTATACCCGCGCTCGAGGCGACCTGTGCGACAGTTTCGCCCGCCCTGATGCGGGCCTGGATTTCGCGGGGACGCATGTGGCTCTCCAACTCGATCTGGATCTGTCCGAGCCGGGCGATGTCGCCACGAGCGGCGGCACGCAACCGGTCGTCCGCTGGTAACTGGAAGCGTTCACCACGTGCTGGGTCTTCACACACGATGGACTTACCGTCCTCGTGCAACCCAACAACACGTAGCGCTCGCATGTCCCGCCTCCCACGACGTCACCTACTTGGGTGGTCACGTTAGTTCGGCGCGTCGGCTTGACGCGCGAGGCGCGCCGAGGCCCTGCGGATGTCACTCGATCATGTCGCCCGATCAGCCCAACGCACGTTCGGGTAGGTGGCGCGCCCGCTCAGCCGAGTCGCTCGATGACCCAATCCACACACTGCGTCAGCGCCGTCACGTCGTCCGGATCGACAACGGGGAACATGCCGACGCGCAGTTGGTTGCGGCCCAGCTTGCGGTAGGGCTCCACATCCACGATGCCGTTGGCGCGTAGGACCTTGGCGACCGCTGCGGCGTCCACCTCGTCGCTGAAATCAATGGTGCCGACGACGTGCGAGCGCAGTGCGGGGTCGGCGACGAAGGGCGTGGTGTAGCTGGTCTTCTCGGCCCACTCGTAGAGCCGGCCAGACGACTCGGCGGTGCGTTTGGTCGTCCAGGACAGCCCGCCGCCTGCGAGCATCCACTCGATCTGGTCGGCGAGCAGGAACAGGGTGGCCACCGCCGGGGTGTTGTAGGTCTGGTCCTTACGCGAGTTGTCCAGCGCGGTGGTCAGCGACAGGAACTCCGGAACCCAGCGGTCCGAGCCACCAATCTCGCCGATCCGCTCGACCGCGGCGGGCGACATCAGGGCGAGCCAGAGACCGCCATCAGCCGCAAAGCACTTCTGCGGCGCGAAGTAGTAGACGTCGAAGTCGTCGGCGCGCACCGGCAGGCCGCCCGCGCTGCTGGTCGCGTCGATGGCGATCAGTGCGCCGTCACTGTTGCCCGGGCGGCTGACCGGAACTGCCACGCCGGTCGAGGTCTCGTTGTGCGCCCAGCCGACGAGGTCGGCACCCGCCTGGTAGGCGATCGCGGGCGCGCTGCCCGGGTCGGCGCTGACCACGATCGGGTCGGCGAGGAACGGCGCGCCCTTGGTGACCGAGGCGAACTTCGAGGAGAACTCGCCGTAGGTGAAGTGCTGCGCCCGCTCGCGTACCAGACCGAACGCGGCGGCGTCCCAGAACGCCGTCGTGCCACCGTTGCCGAGCACGACTTCGTAACCCTCCGGCAGGCTGAACAGCTCGCGCAAGCCCTCCCGCACCCGACCCACCAGCGCCTTCACCGGCTTCTGGCGGTGCGAGGTTCCCATCACCGCCGCGCCATCGGCGGCCAGGTTGGCAAGCTGCTCGGCGCGTACCTTCGACGGTCCGCAACCGAACCGGCCGTCGGCGGGCTTGATGTCGTCGGGGATGGTGAGCTCAGCAGTCATGCGCACAGTTTGTCACGCGCGCCATCCGCCCTCGTCAACCCCGCCGGGGATGGGTGCAGCCGGGTCGTACGGGGTGCGGGTGAAGATGAACGTCGCCAGGTTCAGATGCTGCGACGTGCCGTCGGACGCCCGAACCACGCGGAGTGTCTCGCCCGCGTAGTAGCCGTCGAGACCTTGCCATGAATCATCGTCGAGCGGGCGGAATCGAGAAGCGCGGCCCTTTGCCCCGACGGGGTAGAGGTCCAACCAGCCGTTGGCGAGCAGGCGGAGGTGGAACGGGCTCGGCCCCCAGTGCCACAGGCCGGTCAGGTCGAGCAGCGCGGGATCGGCGGTGGACGGTTGCCACTCCTCGGGCAGCGCGGGTTCGTGCTCATCGGCGATGGTGATCAGGTCGAGGGTGATGGCCAGGATCGGAATGCCCGCAGTGGTGTTTGCCATGACCAGCGCACCGGTCTGAGTGCCTGCGTCGATCATCGAACAGGCCAGAAACCCGGGCATGGACCCGGTATGCCCGGCCAGCCTGCGGCCTTGGTGCCGAGCCACCTGGAGGCCAAGGCCGTAGCCGAGTGTCCATGCCTCGCCGTCCTCCACGGTGGCTACCTCGCGCATGTCGGCCACGGTCTCCGGGCGGAGCACCTCGCCGGTGTGGCCGCCGGTGAACGCCGTCCAGCGGGCGAGGTCGTTGACGGTCGACCACAGCTGGCCCGCCGGAGCCATCGCGCCGGTGTCCGGTGTGGGCTCCGGTAGCAGCACGTCGGCGAACGGGTGTACCGCCCAACCATTGGCGTGCTTGCCGTCGGGGTGGGCGCCGGTGCGGTTCATGCCGAGTGGGATGAGGATTTCGCTGCGCAGAGCCTCCAGCCAACTGCGGCCTCGTTTGCGGGCAACCAGTTCGCCGAGCACGCCGTAGCCGACGTTGGAGTAGTGGAAGCGTTGCCCGGGCCGGAGTTTGATCGCTTGGCGCGGCAAGGTCGCGTTGAGCGCGTCCCAGTCGCCGCCCGCGCTGCGCTCCCACCATGAGCCGGGCGACTCGGCGGTGATTCCGGAGGTGTGCGACAACAGTTGCGCGATGGTCAGCCGGCCGAACTCCGTGCCCGGCAGGTGCCGCTCCAGCGAATCTTTGAGGTCGAGTTTGCCCTCATCGCGCAGCCGCATCACCAGCACCGCAATGAACGGCTTGGTGATCGAGCCGAGCCGGTACTGGGTGTCGTTGTCCGGGGTGGCGCCATCGACGAATCCGCGCGCCCCGGACCAGACGATCTCCCCGTCCCGCACCAGGGCGGCGACCAGTGAAGGCGCGCGATTGGTCGCCTGTTCGGTCGCGATCCTGCGGAGCAGCGCAAACTCGGTGGTAGGCAGCATGGGCGTCATTCTGCCGCGCCGCCGAGTTGTCCACAGGTGCAAATGTCGACAGATGCACGTCTACCGCGCTACTTCGCGCTGGCGAATCGCGGCCCGGACCGCATCGACGATGCCCCGCGGGTCATCGCGAAGCCACGCCTTGGTGACGATGATGAAAGTCCAGCCTTCGGCCTCCATCCGGCTGCGCCGCTGCGCGTCAAGGCGCGCCTGCTCGGGGTTTCCGTGCCATGAGCCGTCGTACTCGACCGCGATCCTGTACTCGGGAAACGCCAGATCGAGCCGGCCGAGGAATCGTCCGTGTCCGTCGTAGACATCGACCTGCGGTTCTGGCGTAAGACCGCCGCACACAAGCCAGATCCGAACCTCGGACTCCGGTATCGACTCCGCTCGTGGATCGGCAAGTGCGAGGGCGTGCCGTGCGCGCACGATGCCTCGATCGTGCCGGGCCTCCAACAGGAGCTCGAGGTGCCTGCGAACGATGATGCCGGAACGGAGCAGCGCGTCGAGATAACCGACAACGCGCGGCAGCGATCGCCTCAGCTTCGTGTTGGTGAGGATGTCGAGCGTCATGCGCAATGGTGTGGCGAGCTGAATCTCGTGCCAAGGATCGCCGGAAACCGGTCCGATGGTCGACCGGCGGATGTCCATTCCGCGTTGAGCCGTGAACTTGTCGTCCTCATCGACCACGAACTCCACCGGGTCGTAGGCGGCCGCGAAATCGAACCCGTACACCGCAGCGGCAGAGCACCCGGTCAAGGTCGCGGTCGCCGGTGCGATCGTCGCGGCAGCACGACAGCGCAGCTCGTGCGTCACCGGTATCGCTGCCGGTAGGTAGACGTTGTGGAAAAGCCGGACGAACAGCGGCGAGCGCAACTGCTTTCGTCCGAGCCAGCCCTCACTGATGGCATGGGAGCCGAGAAACGGTCCGTGGATGTGGGCGATGTCGAGCACGTTGCGGTACGTCACGCGCTCACGGTGATCGCGGACGCCGACAATCTCGGAAAGTTGTCCACAGCGCCGCCACAGCACGCCCAACCCCGCAGTTATCCACAGGTCATCTGTCGACATGTGCACCATGACGAGGTGACCCGCATATGTCAATGGCCTCGGCGTTTGTCCATGATCATGGAGCAAATCTGGAGCAGAACTCCCCCGCCCGGCACGCAAACCGGGGGAGGGGTGATCACCCCCGAATAAAAAAGGCGGCCCCCGGCGGGTGCGCGAACACCCAGCCGGAGGCCTTGATCGACTGTGAGGAGTCGACCCATGAAAAACAGTAGCGATCACGACAAGTACATGCACCTGCTCGACCTGGTGTCCTGGAT
>JBOHER010000460.1:0-9276 GCA_050701115.1 Haloechinothrix sp.
CGCCAGGAGTTCGACAACATGCAGGCACCGTCGGTCGGCGGCGTGCGGTTGCCGCGCGGCTCCGGCGAGGTCATCCGGCTGCCGCGTGGCGCTTCGCTGACCGACTTCGCCGAGAAGATCAACGCCAACCCGGCCTCGCTGGTGGAGGTGCTGTTCCACCTCGGTGAAATGGTCACCGCGACCCAGTCGGTCCCCGAGGACGTGCTCGAGCTGCTCGGCTCCGAGATGAACTACAACGTCCAGGTGGTCAGCCCGGAGGAGGAGGATCGCGAGCTGCTCGAGTCCTTCGACATCACCTTCGGCGAGGACGCGGGGGATGAGGAAGATCTGCAGGTCAGGCCGCCGGTCGTGACCGTGATGGGTCACGTCGACCACGGTAAGACCCGTCTGCTGGACACCATCCGTAAGGCCAAGGTCGCCGAGGGTGAGGCCGGTGGCATCACCCAGCACATCGGTGCCTACCAGGTGGATACCGAGCTCGAGGGCGTACCTCGGCTGATCACCTTCATCGACACCCCTGGTCACGAGGCGTTCACCGCCATGCGTGCCCGTGGTGCCACGTCCACCGACATCGCGGTCATCGTGGTCGCAGCCGACGACGGTGTGATGCCGCAGACAGTGGAGGCGATCAACCACGCACAGGCGGCGAAAGCGCCGATCGTGGTCGCGGTGAACAAGATCGACAAGGAAGGTGCGAACCCGCAGAAGATCCGTCAGCAGCTCACCGAGTACGGACTGGTCGCCGAGGAGTACGGCGGCGAAACCATGTTCGTGGACATCTCCGCGAAGCAGAACATCAACATCGATGGTCTGCTGGAGGCGATCCTGCTGACCGCCGATGCCGCGCTCGACCTGCGGGCCAACCCCGATATGGAAGCCCAGGGTGTGGCGATCGAGGCACACCTTGACCGCGGTCGTGGTCCGGTGGCGACCGTACTGGTCAAGCGTGGAACGCTGCGGGTCGGCGACTCGGTCGTGGCCGGTGACGCCTATGGTCGTGTTCGCCGGATGGTCGACGAGCACAACGAGGACGTGCTGGAGGCGACCCCGTCGCGGCCGGTGCAGGTCATCGGGTTCACCTCGGTGCCCGGTGCGGGCGACACGTTCCTCGTCGTCGAGGAGGACAGGACCGCCCGGCAGATCGCCGAGCGTCGTCAGGCCCGGATCCGGGCCGCGGCGAACGCTCAGAAGCGCAAGCGGATCAGCCTGGAGGACCTGGACTCCGCGCTCAAGGAGACCAGCCAGCTCAACCTGATCATCAAGGGTGACAACTCGGGTACCGTCGAGGCGCTCGAAGACGCCCTGATGAAGCTGGATGTCGGTGAGGACGTCGAGCTGCGGGTCATCCACCGTGGCGTCGGTGCGATCACCGAGGGCGACATCAACCTGGCGATCGCCGACAACGTCATCGTGCTGGGCTTCAACGTGCGCGCGGAAGGCAAGGCCACCGAGATGGCCAACCGCGAGGGCGTCGATGTCCGCTACTACACGGTGATCTACCAGGCGATCGACGAGATCGAGAACGCGCTCAAGGGCTTGCTCAAGCCGGAGTACGAAGAGGTTGAGCTGGGCAGGGCCGAAGTCCGTGAGGTCTTCAAGTCCTCCAAGCACGGCACCATCGCCGGTTGTCTTGTCACGTCGGGCGAGATCCGCCGCAACGCCAAGGCCCGCCTGCTGCGGGACAACGTGGTGATCGCGGAGGACCTGCCGGTCTCCTCGCTGCGCCGGTTCAAGGACGACGTTGTCGAGGTGCGCGACGGGTTCGAGTGCGGTCTCACGCTCGGCAAGTACAGCGACATCAAGGTCGAGGACGTCGTCGAAACCTACGAGCAACGCGAGAAGCCGCGCGCGTAGAACGCAGAGGTGCACTCTGGGTGTGGCTGGTATGTCTGCAAGTACTACCAAGCCGCACCCAGAGCGCCGTTTTCTACTACCAGCTTGATGAGCCCATGTATGTAGGTGCGCTCGAACTGGATGTCATGCTTGGCGACGTCCATTCGCTCAAGCAGAAGCGATCCCAGGTTCGTCCGGTGATCGCCGAACTGCGCAAACGGTTCGAGGTCGCTGTCGCCGAGGCAGGCCACCAGGACCTGCACCGGCGTGCGCTCATCGGGGTCTCCGCCGTCTCGGCGGATGCCCGGCATGTACGGGACGTGCTGGATGCCTGCGAGCGGCTGGTAGCCGGGCGTCCCGACCTGGAACTGCTGTCCGTCCGCCGTCGGTGGCTGGGACCGGACGACGAATGAGATGAAGGCCGTGCGAGCATCGACCGAGCCCCAGCGAGGGAGGAGCGCGGCGCGGCCGGGAATCGAACTGGAGGCGCCGAGATGAAGGCCGTGCGAGCATCGACCGAGCCCCAGCGAGGGAGGAGCGCGGCGCGGCCGGGAATCGAACTGACGACCGAGTACGAGGAGGTGCGCTGTGGCGGATAACGCTCGCGCGCGCAGGTTGGCCAAGCGGATCGGACAGATCGTCGCGTCCGCGATCGAACACGAGGTCAAGGACCCACGGCTCGGCAACGTCACGATCACCGACGCCAAGATCACCGGTGACCTGCGTGATGCCACGGTGTACTACACGGTGCTGGGCGAGCGCATCGACTCCGCACCGGATCTCGCTGGGGCTGCGGCAGCGCTGGAGTCCGCGCGTGGAGTGCTGCGCAGCAAGGTCGGCGCGGGCACAGGCGTGCGGTACACGCCGACGCTGACCTTCGTCGCGGACAGCATGCCGGAGGACGCCCGCCGAATCGATGAGCTCCTGGCCAAGGCGCGGGATGCCGACGCGGAGGTCGCGCGCAGGGCGACCGGCGCGAAACACGCGGGTGACGCGGACCCCTACCGCAGGGAAGACGAGGACGACGACCTGCGCTGACTGGGCCATTCAGTGCAGCCCGACGCCCCCAAAGCGCCCTCACGACGGCTTGGACGCGACGATCAGGTCACGGATGATGGCCTGATCGACGCGGTGACCGAACTGCTCGAAGGGGCCGCCCTCGCGCACCTCGAGCCCGCTACGCCGGAGGATGCCGGCCAGTTCTGCGCGCGGCAGCACATGGGTGTTCCATGAGATGCCGATCGCGCCGCCGTCCCGCAGCACGCGGGTCCACACCGGGACGGCGGCGGCAAGGAGATCCCGTGGGCTGCGCGCCAGACTCGCGTCCTGCACCCGGTGGCTGCCGTGCTGCACGCCGTAGGGAGCATCCGCGACGATGAGGTCGAACGAGCCCGCCGGGAACATCTCGTCAGTAGTGAGGGTGTCGGCCGCGCGGTAGGCCACGGTCCGGACCTCGCCTGCCTTGTATTCCTCTTTGCTTGCCGCGTAAGAAATGTCCAGTCGACGGCCGAGCCGGACCTTGTTCCGGCGCAGCGTCCCCGACTCGGCGGAATGCTTGAGTCGCTTGTTCTTCAGCCAGGTCTTGATGAAACGTTCGTAGGCGTCGAAGTCCTTGCCGTCGACATCCACCCCGGCGCTGTCGAAGCCGTACATCATCGCCTGATTGAGCGTGGTTCCCCTGCCGCACAACGGATCCAGCAGCCGGAGCGGTCGGCTTACCATCGCGCGGGGCTCGTCCATCGTCATGCAGGTGACGTTGACGAGCAACTTGGTGAACAACTCGTTGGTCTTGCCGACATACTTCTGAATAGTCAGCAGGTCGGAGTCGAAACGATCGAGCGGCGCGAGCGGGACGGGCTTGAGCAGCCCATCCGGCGCGCATTCGAACAGGGCGTACAGCGATGACGTGTTGGATAGCAGCGCGATGTCGCTGTCGTGCAACGGGTCCGGCGTGCGGAAGGCGAGGTAGTCCACTCCACCCAGGCGGACTTCGCCGATGTCGCTGAGTTTCCCGCCCAGTGCGGTGTCGCTGAACACCGCGAGCTCCGCCCGCAGCAGCCGGCGCGACGATTCGGCGTACACCCGGTTCGCTGCCGGGAAGATCAGGATCACGTAGTCGGTCATGGCGGGCTTTCGTGGACGGGACGCGAGTAGCGGCCGATGTTAGCGCGCGCGCAGGCTGTCGGCACGGTCGCGTAACTTGCCAGGTGTGAACACCTCTCAGGTCAGCGAAGTGGACCAGGCCGCGGCCCTGCTGCGTTCGGCGACCGACGTCACGCTGCTCGGTCACATCAACCCGGACGCCGATGCGTTGGGTAGTGCGCTCGCGCTCGGTATCGCGTTGCGGCAGCGTGGCGCGCGAGTCCGGGTCAGTTTCGCCGAGCCGGCCCACACACCGGAATCGTTGCGCGGCCTGGACACGGCCGGCCTGATCGTGTCCCCGGCGCGGTTGCCGGGCCACGATCCACTGCTGGTCGTGGTGGACACGCCGAGCCTCGCGCGGCTCGGCGCGCTGGGTCGACGGGTGCGGGCGACGGTAGCGGCGGGCGGCGCCGTGCTGGTGGTCGATCATCACGCGTCCAACACCCGCTTCGGCACGCACCACGTGGTAGACACCAGCGCTGAGGCAAGCGCGGTGCTTGCGCTGCGCATCCTCGATGCGATGGACCATGAACTGGACGAGGCGATCGCCAGCTGCCTGTATGCCGGTGTGGTCACCGACACCAGCTCATTCCGACGGGCTGGCCCGCACACGCATCAGATGGCCGCGCGGCTGGTCGAGGCGGGAGCGAACCCCGAGAAGCTGGGCCGCGAGCTCATGGATGAGCATCCCTTCGCCTGGTTGCCGATGCTGGCCGATGTGCTCGCGACCGCGCGGTTGGAGCCGGACGCGGCACGTGGGCTGGGCCTGGTACACGCGGTAGTCACCCGGGAGCTCGCTGCCTCGGTGCGGGTTGAAGAGGTGGAGAGCGTGATCGACGTGGTGCGGTCGACTACCGAGGCGGAGGTGGCGCTCGTGCTCAAGGAGCTGCCTGCCCGTGGGAGCGGGCGGCGGTGGTCGGTGTCGCTGCGGGCGAAGAGCCGGCTTGACGTGTCGGTGGCGGCACAGAGCCTGGGCGGAGGAGGCCATCGGCTGGCATCGGGATGCACGCTCGAGGGCACCGCCGAGGATGCGCTGGCCATGCTGCGGACCGCGCTGAACGAGGCCCCGCTGCTGTGCGTGCGGTGACCGGCGGTCCAGCCCAGACGGTGTCGGCCCGGCGGGTGTTCGGGCTGGCGGTGCCCGCGCTCGGGGTGCTCGCCGCCGAACCGCTGTACGTCCTGGTCGACACCGCCGTTGTGGGGCATCTCGGCGTTCTGCCGTTGGCCGGGTTGGCTGTCGGTGGTGTGGTGCTCTCCCAGGTCGCGGCCCAGCTGACGTTCCTCTCCTACGGCACGACAGCTCGGACGGCGCGCTTGCACGGGGCGGGCCGACGGGTGGAGGCGGTCGCCGAGGGGGTGCAGGCGACCTGGCTGGCGGTGGCCGTCGGTCTGGTCGTGCTGGTGGCCGGCCAATTGCTGGCCTGGCCGATCGCGCGGGCGCTTGCCGGGGATGGTGCGATCGCGGCCGAGGCGGTGTCGTGGTTGCGGATCGCGTTGTTCGGGGCGCCGCTGATCCTGATCACGATGGCAGGTAATGGCTGGATGCGCGGGGTCCAGGACACCATGCGCCCACTGCGCTATGTGCTGGCGGGCAACGGCATCTCGGCCGTGTTGTGTCCGGCGTTGGTGTACGGCGCGGGCTGGGGGCTGGAAGGCTCCGCGGTCGCCAATGTCGTCGCGCAGCTGATCTCGGCCGCGATGTTCGTGCGGGCGCTGGTCCGGGAACGGGTGCCGTTGCGGCCCCGGCCCGCGGTGATGCGTGCGCAGTTGGTGCTCGGCCGCGACCTCGTGCTGCGCAGCCTGGCGTTCCAGGCGTGCTTCCTGTCCGCGGCCGCGGTCGCCGCCCGCACCTCGGCGGAAGCCGTCGGTGCGCACCAGATCGTGCTGCAGCTGTGGGTGTTCCTCTCCCTGGTGCTCGATTCGATCGCGATCGCCGCCCAATCGCTGGTCGGCGCGGCCTTGGGCGCTCGGTCGGCCGATGCGGCGAAGGTGATCGCCAGGAAGGTCACCGGCTACGGGCTCGCGCTCGGCTGCGTGCTGTGCCTTATCTTCGCCGTGGTGTCAGGCGTGCTGCCGCGTGCGTTCACCTCCGATGCAGGCGTGCTGGCGGAGGTTCCGCACGCGTGGTGGTTCTTCGTAGCGCTGCAGCCGGTCGCCGGGGTGGTGTTCGCGCTCGACGGTGTCCTGCTCGGCGCCGGCGACGCCCGCTACCTGCGCACCTCCACGCTGGCCAGTGCGGCGCTCGGCTTTCTTCCGCTGGTGTGGGCCTCCCTGGCGTTCTCCTGGGGGCTGGCGGGTATCTGGACGGGGCTGGCGGCGTTCATGGTGCTGCGCCTGGCAGCGGTGCTCGCCCGCTTGCGTTCGGGGCAGTGGGCGGTGGTCGGCGCGATCCGATAGGTCGATCGCCACTCGATCGAAAGACGTGGTCGCGATCCGGTAACGGACTCGCCCGATCGAGCGCCTAGTAGGTGACGCCCTTCGTCACCGTGGCGAGCTCGGGGTCTTCACGGCGAGGTGGCCGCACAGCCACCGGAGGGGCTCATCGGAGCGGAAGGACAGCGAAATGCGGACTCGGAACTCCCGAACGGCCGGTGCACTCGTTGCGACCAGCGCGGCGGTGGCCATGGTGCTCGCCCCGGGGCTCGCGCAGGCGACACCGGACGCGACCACTATCGCCAGCGGCTTGGACAACCCTCGTGGTCTCGGATTCGCCCCGGACGGCTCGCTCTACGTGGCCGAGGCCGGACGGGGCGGGGACGACCCGTGCTTCACCGGCCCCGAAGGTGACGAAGTCTGCTTCGGCACGACCGGCGCCATCACCAAGATCCGCGGCGGCACGCAGAGCAGAGTGCTCAGCGGGCTGCCCTCGATCGCGGGCGAGGACGGTTCGTTCGCCCTCGGGCCGTCGGATGTGTCGTTCCAGGGCGTCGGTGGGATGTACTTCACCGTCGGACTCGGCGCGGATCCCGCTGAGCGGGAGGGACTCCCCGAGGCCGGCCAGCAGGGTTCGGGGTGGCTGCTACGGGGCAAGGCCGCGCGGGGATCCTGGCAGCAGGTGGCCGATATCGCGGGCTTCGAAGCCCAGGCCAACCCGGATGGTGGCGAGCACGACAGCAACCCCAACTCGGTGGCGGCGACCCACGGTGGTCAGGCCGTAGCCGACGCGGGCGGGAACACGCTGGTATGGGTGGCCGCCAACCGCGAGGTGTCCACGCTGGCCGTGTTCCCGACGCAGCAAGCCGACGCGCCGCCGTTCCTCGGTCTTCCGCCGGGCACCCAGATCCCAATGGAGTCGGTGCCGACCTCGGTCGTGCGCGGACCGGATGGCGCCTTCTACGTCGGCGAACTCACCGGATTCCCGTTCGAGCCGGACTCCGCTCGGGTCTTCCGCGTAGTGCCAGGCCAGGACCCGCAGGTCTTCGCGGACGGTTTCACCAACATCATGGACATCGGCTTCGCCGCCGACGGCACGCTGTATGTCCTGGAGATCGCGCAGAACGGCCTGCTCTCCGGCGACCCGACGGGTGCGCTGGTGCGGGTGGCGCCGGATGGGTCCCAGACCGTGGTGATGTCCGACGGGCTGTTCCTGCCGGGCGGAATCGCGCTGCGGGGCGGTGCGGCATACGTTTCCAATTGCGGTGTCTGCGTGGGCGACGGCAGCGTGCTGCGCATCCCGCTGACCTAAGGGAGGACTTCGGCGTTGTCGCGGTGTGGCCAACCGCACTGCAACAACGGGTATGGATCGGCTGCGCTGAAGCGATACACATAGTGGCACGCCGGTACCGATCCTTCGCGGTGTGCCGGTCCGCTGACGCATACCGTGAGGAGCCTCGTGTCGCCGCAGTCGACCATCCCTGCGCGCACGAGTACGCGGTCCTGGCTGATCTGGGCCAGCGCCGCGACGGTCTACCTGATGGCGGTGTTCCACCGCACCTCATTCGGGGTCGCGGGTCTGGACGCCGCCGAACGCTTCGGTGTCGGAGCCGCCGCCCTCGGTATGTTCACCGTGCTCCAGATCGGCGTCTATGCCGGGATGCAGATCCCGACCGGCCTGCTCGTCGACCGTTTCGGACCCCGCCGGATTCTCAGCATCGCGCTGCTGTTCCTAGGCGCGGGGCAGATCCTGCTCGCCGTGGCGCAGTCGTATCCGCTGGGTCTGCTCGCCAGGGGCGTCCTCGGGTTCGGCGACGCGCTCACCTTCGTCAGTGTGCTCCGCCTGGCCGCGGGCCACTTCCCGGCGCGCCAGTACGCCATGGTCACGGCGTTCACGGCGGCGCTCGGTTTCGTCGGGAACCTCGCGGCCACGGTTCCGCTGACCTTGCTGCTGGCCGGACCTGGATGGACTCCGACCTTCCTGGGGGCGGGGCTGATCACCATCCTCTACGTCGCGTTCCTGCTCTGGCGGGTCACTGACCTGCCGGCTGGGCGACCCGTGCCGGTAGTTCCCCGGCTCGGATTCGCCGACCTCGGGCACCAGGTCGCTCAGGCTTGGCGCCGCCCGGGAACGCGCCTCGGTTTCTGGGTGCACTTCTCCACCATGTTCGCGCCAGCCGTGCTCGGGTTGTTGTGGGGCATGCCGTTCCTGGTGCAGGCACAAGGCATGACCCCGGAGTCGGCAAGTGCCATGCTCATCGTGTTCGTGCTGGGCGGCCTGGTCGGCGGTCCGCTGTACGGAACGCTGATCGGCCGCAAGCCCGTGCTGCGGATGCCGCTGGTGGGTGTCTACCTCGGTGGTGCCGCCCTGATCTGGGCGGTGCTGCTCAGCTGGCCCGGTCGCGTCCCGACGGTACTGCTCATCGGCTGCTTCGGATTCGTCGCCCTCGGCGGACCCGCGTCCATGACCGGGTTCGCTCTCGCCCGCGACTACAACCCGTTGGGCAGGGTCGGTACCGCGACCGGGGTGGTCAACGTCGGCGGGTTCCTCGCGACCACGATCGCCGCGCTGGCCATCGGAATCGTGCTGGACGTGACGTCGGGCAACTTCCGGATCGCCTTGCTGACCATCGTGGTGATGCTGGCGGTAGGCACGATCCGGACGCTGGTCTGGTGGCGCCGCGCGCGGGCGGTGATCCTGACCGCACAAGCCCGCGGTGAGCAGGTTCCGGTGCGGATCAGGCACCGGCGCTGGGACGCCCGGCCGGTGCCCGAACTGGTCGATCCGGCAGGCACCACCGGCTAGCGACCCTTGGTCGCTGAGGTTTTGACGTTTGTCTTGAGTTTCAGCTGGCGGGGAGCCGGGCGTGGGCGATTCGTTGATCGATGTGGTGGTTGATGGTGCGGAGGGCGGCGCGGATTTCGGGT
>JBOHER010000461.1:0-19481 GCA_050701115.1 Haloechinothrix sp.
ATCATCAAGCAGTACGTCGAGAACCAGCGGCGGCCAGCGTGACCGCCCCACTGCGCGGACCGGACAGGATCGGATCGGCTATCCCCGGCCTCAAGGCCAGGGCTTGCGCCGATTTGTTGTCGGTCATCTCGGTGCAGTCGGCATCGTCGACGGCGCACGGCCAGGAATACTCACGACCGCACCAGGTCGGCTAGATCGGCGTCCCTGAGCTGATCCGGCGTCACGGTCGTGCGGGAGTCCACCAGGGCTTTCAGTGCGTCGCCGTCGTCCCACATGTTCACGTTCATCGCCGCGGTGACCTGCTCACCGCGCAACCAGAAGGCGATGAACTCCCTGCTCGCCAGGTCGCCGCGCACCACGAGTTCGTCGAGGTCCGGGTCCGCGAGCCCCCGGTACTCGCAGCCGAGGTCGTACTGATCGGTGAAGAAGTACGGCGACTCGAGGTAGGGCTCGTTCTCACCGATCAGGTTGCCCGCGACATGGGTGCCCTGCTTCTTGGCGTTCGCCCAGTGCTCGACCCGGACACGCCTGCCGTAGCGCGGATGGAAGTGTGCGGCGACGTCTCCCGCCGCGTAGACGTCGGGGGCCGCGGTCCGCAGACCGGCGTCGACATCGACGGCGCCGTCATCGGCACTGTCCAGTCCCGCGGCGCGGGCGATGCCGGCGCTCGGCGCTGCGCCGACCGCGACCAGGATGAGATCCGCGCTCAGTTCGGTGCCGTCGCCGAGCACGACACCCCGAACCTGGTCGTCCCCGACGAACTCGGTGACGCCGATCCCCAGCTTCCAGCGCACACCGTGGTCGGCGTGCAGGTCGCGGAACACGCCCGCCACCTGATCACCGAGCACGGCGACCAGCGGCAGGGGCAGCGGATCGATGACCGTGGCCTCGGCGCCGTGGCTGCGCACCGCCGAGGCGACCTCACAGCCGATCCAGCCGGCGCCCACGATGACCACCTGCCGCGCGGCCTCCAGTGCGGACCTGAGCTCAAGCGAGTCGTCCCATGTGCGCAGGGTGCGGATCCCGGGCAGGTCGGCGCCGGGGATCCGGAGCGTGCGCGGGGCCGAGCCCATGGCGAGCAGCAGCCGGTCGAACCGGTGCCGGCCACCGTGCGAGTCGAAAACGATCCGGGAGCCGAGTTCGACCTTGGTCGCCCGCACCCCACGCCGCAGGTCGATGGACCGCTTGAGGTAGAAGTTCTCGTCGTGTACCCAGTCCGGCTCGTCACTGTCGCCGAGCAGCACGCGCTTGGACAACGGCGGCAACTCATAGGGGCGATGCTGCTCGGCACCGAGCAGCAGAACGTCGCCCGCATAACCTCGGTCACGCAGTGCACCTGCCGCAGATGCCCCGGCAAGACCGGCGCCAATGATCACGATTCGTTTCGGCTGAGTCATCGTTAACCCTCCAGTGTCTTATTCTGCCTTGTGAATAACCCTCCAGTGCTGCTAAGCCACGGCAGTGTGCGTATCCCGACGCTACCGCCCGCGCGGGCACACGTCGTGATCACCATCAGCACGTTCTGGCAAGGCGGACCAATCGTCCTGCCCCGCGTGTTGCGCTCGATCGCGTCACCGCGACCCGATCGGTACGTCCCAGCCCTGACACCAGCACGACAACGAGGGAACGACATGCCTGCGGGACGCGAGTGGACGATCGCCTGCCGGGATCTGGCCGGCCGCCGCCGGAACGTGACGGTGTTCGTCAGCGACGGCAAGGTCGTGCTGATCGCACCTCCAGGTGAAACGGCAGTGTTCACGCCGCTGGATGTCGGCCGATTGCGCGCCGCGCTCCGGGACGCCGTCGTCGGCGTGGACCTGGAGCGCTAGCCGGAGCGAACACGCAGCGCAGCACACAAGGCCTGCCGCTGCTCCATCGGTGTGCGCTTCGACCGGCAGGTGGGGAGCACCCGGCAGATCACATTGACGCGCTCATGACCGGCGGCATACGGTTGTCCGGCTCAGCGATGGCCGGCGGAAGTCCGGTGAGAATCCGGCACGGACGCGCCACTGTAACCAGCACGGGAGTCAGACCCGCTGCCATCGACCCAGCCCAACCGGGCCGCGAAAGCCCTAGGAGGTCATGACCATGTCGCAGGCGGCAGCATTCCCCGCTCCCCGCACCGCCCCGATGCCCGTCCGAATCCCCATCCGCGAGATCGTCCCGTGGGCGATTCTTGTCGGCATGCTGGCGCTCATCACGCTCTATTTCGTGGGCGCGGAGGACGGTGCCACCGCACTGTTCTCCGGGGGCTACGTGCACGAGTTCCTGCACGACGGCCGCCACCTGCTGGCCTTCCCGTGCCACTGATCGATTCGGAAGGCCACCAAACTCCATGATGCGTACGTTATTGGTGCGCGGCCTGATCGCCGGCTTGCTCGCCGGCATGGTCGCGGCCGTCTTTGCTTACTTCGTCGGTGAACCCCAGGTGGACGCCGCGATCGCGATCGAGGAGGCCGCAGCGGCTGACGAAGTGGCCGCCGGACACGACCACGGCGGCGATGACGCCCTCGTCAGCAGGGGCGTGCAGAGCACGATCGGACTACTGGCTGCCCAGGCCGGGTTCGGCGTCGCCTTCGGCGGCCTGTTCGCGCTGGCCTTCGCATTCCTCTACGGCAGGCTCGGCGCGTTCAGTGCCCGCACCTACGCTGCCGCGCTCGCGATCGGGGCGTTCGTCGTGGTGGCGCTGGTGCCGTTCGTGAAGTACCCGGCGAACCCGCCTGCCGTAGGCCAACCGGGCACCATCGCCTCCCGTACCGAGCTGTACTTCGGGTTCCTCGTCATTTCGCTGCTCGCCGCCTGCGTGGCGTTGTACGCGGCCACAGTGCTCGCCCAGCGCTACGGCGGCTGGACCGCTGCGACGGCCGCACTGGTCGGCTACCTGGCCGTGGTCGCGACCTGCGGCGTGCTGCTGCCCGCGGTCAACGAGGTGCCCGAGGACTTCCCGGCCACGGTGCTGTGGGATTTCCGGGTGGCCTCACTCGGCAACCTGGTCGTGCTGTGGGCGGTGCTCGGACTGGTGTTCGGCGCACTCGCGCAGCGTGCCCTCGCCCAGGCGACCGCGAAGGCTGAACCCGTCGCCGCCTGAACCGGGAAAGTCGCCGGCGAGTTTCCGTTCAGGTTGGGGCGCCGGGAGGGATGAACAGCAACCCTTCCGGTGCGCCGCCTTTGATCAACGCCAGTAGTGCGGCGGTGTCCAGATGCTCGGCGACGGCGTCGGCGAGCCGGTCCAGCATCGACGCGCGCAGTTCCGCGAAGCCCGGCGCGCCCTCGACCGGCGACCACTCGACGCCCGCCTGCGCCGCGGCCTCGGCCAGCCAGGCCCGGCGGAAGCCGTCGTTGTCGAACGCGCCGTGCCAGGTCGTCCCCCAGACCGCACCGAGGCGCCAGCCGTCCAGGAACGGCTCCGCTTCCGCCGACCGCGGATCGCCCGGATCGATCGCCGCGCGCCCATGGTGGATCTCGTAGGCCTTGACGTCCTGCTCCCGCCAGCGGCCACACGGGGTGCCCAGCGTCTTCTCCCACGTGAAGTCCACCCTGGTCGGCAGCAGCCCGAGCCCGTCAACCGAGCCCGCCGCCGACTCCCACTCGTCGTCGATGACGCGCGCGAGCATCTGATGGCCGCCGCAAATGCCCAGCACCGGACGGCCACCTGCGGCGCGGGCGAGCACCGCGTCGGCGATGCCGCGCGCACGCAGCCACGCAAGGTCGCTGACCGTAGCCCGCGAACCCGGCAGCACCGCGATGTCGCTGGCCAGCACCATATCGGCGTCTGCGGTCAGCGTGACGCTCACTCCCGGCTCCGCGGCCAGCGCGTCGACATCGGTGGCGTTGGACGCCCGCGGGAACCGCACCACGGCCACCCGCAACGCGCGTGCATCTGTCGACATATGCACGGCGGCACGCTGCCAGCCCGCCTGCGCGAGGGCGTCCTCGGAGTCGATCCACACCCCGTCCAGCCACGGCAACACACCCAGCACCGGGCGGCCGGTGACCTGGGTCAGCGTGGCCAGCCCCGGTCGCAGCAGGCTGACGTCACCCCGGAACTTGTTCACGATCCACCCGGCCATCAGTGCCTGGTCCTCGGCGCCCAGCAGCGCGAGCGTGCCGTACATGGAGGCGAGCACGCCCCCTCGATCGATGTCACCGACGACCACGACCGGCAGGCGGGCGGCGCGCGCCAGTCCCATGTTGACGTAGTCGCCTGCCCGCAGGTTGATCTCCGCGGGGCTACCGGCGCCTTCGCACACCACGATGTCGACCCGCTCCCGCAGCCAGGCCAGTGCATCGAACGCGATCCGGGCAAGGCCTGCCCGGCCGGTGGCGTACTCCCCCGCGTCCAACGTGCCGTACGGCTTGCCCATCGCGATCACGTGGCTGCGGCGGTCGCTGCCCGGCTTGAGCAGGATCGGATTCATCGCGGCTTCGGCCCGCACACCGGCGGCTTGGGCCTGCAGCCACTGGGCGCGACCGATCTCCGCGCCGTCGGCACACACCATGGAGTTGTTGGACATGTTCTGCGCCTTGAACGGCGCGACCGAGTAGCCAAGTCTGGCAAGGAAACGGCAGATCCCCGCGGTCACCAGGCTCTTGCCCGCATCCGATGTGGTACCGGCGACCAGGATCCCGCCCGCGGTCATCGTCGCCTGCGCATCATGACGAGCGCGGCCGCGACGGCCAGCGCGGTGGCACCGACGGCACGGGACAACGTGACCGACCGGCGCAGGTCACCAGGGGACGGTGTGGACCCATCGCCCAGGGTGCCGCGATCCTCGACCGTGCCCGAGTAGCTGTTCACACCGCCCAGTCGGACTCCGAGCGCACCCGCGAACGCCGCCTCTACCGGGCCCGCGTTGGGGCTCGGATGCCGCGTGGCGTCCCGCCGCCAGATCCGCAGCGCGGCGCGCGGGCTGCCACCGACCAGCGGCGCGCAGGCCGCGGCGGCCAGCGCGCTCATCCGGGCGGGCACCAGGTTGGCCAGGTCATCGCCGCGCGCACTGGCCCAGCCGAATCGGGTGTGCCGCGGCGAGCGATGGCCGACCATGGCGTCCAGGGTGTTGAGCGCCCGGTAACCGAGTAGGCCGGGAATACCGGCGAGACCGCCCCACAGCAGCGGGGCGACCACCGCGTCCGAGGTGTTCTCGGCGATCGACTCGGTGGCGGCCCTTGCGAGTCCCTTGGCGTCCAAGCCGTCTGGGTCGCGGCCGCACAGGTGGGACAGCCGGTCGCGGGCGGCCGGGAGGTCCTCGACGTCCAGCAGTCGCGCCATGGTCTCGCCCTCGGTGGCCAGGCCGCGGCCGCCGAGCACTGCCCAGGTGGCCAGGCCGGTGGCGGCCGCCCGGGCCAGCGGGTGCCGCGCGGTGACCGCGTGCAAGGCGACACCGAGCCCGGCACTGACACTGACACAACTGCCCGCGTAGGCGGCGCCGCTGGACCGCGAATCGGCCCACATCCGGCGCTCCAGCGCGCCCGCCGCGGTACCGAACACGGCGACCGGGTGGCCCCGGCGCGGATCGCCGAGCACGGCATCCGCGAGGTAGCCGAGGACAAGACCGATGACGGTGGGAACAGGGCCCACCCGGGGTCGCTCGGGGCGCGACATGCTCAGCTCTTGAGGGTTTCCCGCAGCAGGGCGCATGTCTCGTCCACGGCGGATTGGGCGGCGGGCACGAAGGGTCCAAAGTGGATGAACCCGTGGATCATCCCGTCGAATCTGCGCGAGGTCACTGGGACACCGGCTTCTTCCAGCGCCGTCGCGTAGGCCTCACCCTGATCGCGAATGGGGTCGAACTCCGCGGTGATCACCACCGTGGGCGGCAGGCTCTCCAGTTTCGGAAACAGGATCGGCGACATGCGGGGATCGAGCAGCAGCGCGAAATCGGTGACATAGGCCAGCGCGAACAGTTCCAGCGAACTCTGGTCCAGGAAGTAGCCCTCGGCGAACTCCGCACGAGAGGGGTAGTCCTTGCTGACATCGGTGGCCGGGTAGATCAGCAGTTGCGCGGCGATCGCCGGAGCATTGTCGTCGCCGGCGAACTCCTGCGCGACCACCGCGGCGAGATTGCCGCCCGCGCTGTCACCCGCCAGGGCGAGCCGATCAGGGTCCCCACCGAGTTCGGCGATATGGTCGCTCACCCAGCGGGTCGCCGCGACGCAGTCCTCGACGCTCGCCGGAAACGGGTTCTCCGGCGCGAGCCGGTAGTCGACGCTGACCACGACCGCGTCCACCTGCCGGCAGATCTCCCGGCACATCAGATCATGGGTCGCGATGCTGCCGATCGCGAAGCCGCCGCCGTGCAGGAAGACCACGGTGGGATGCGCCCCGTCCGTCCCCGGCCGATAGGTACGCGCGCCGATCGGCCCGTCCGCACCGGGAATCTCGGTGTCGGTCACGTCCTCGATCTTGGGCCCGAGTTCGGCAAGGGCCGGGTTCGCCGTGATCTCCAGCAGACGCTGACGGACGGCCTGCACCGTGTCACCCTCGCCCACCAGCGACGGCATCCTCGTGAGCAGCTGGTCGAAGATCGGATCGAGCGGCACGGATACCTCCATGAGCAACGCGACAATGACGACTCGCACGGTACGGCGTCGGCGAGCGCTGAAACAATGCTGGGCATGTCACAACGATCGGCTCGCCGCACGCTGGCACGGGTTTTCGAGCTGGTGGCGCGCACCTTCGCACAATGGGCGGATTCGACGCGACCACCCGGCAAGGTGTTGGTGCTCGGCGGGGCCCGGTCGGGCAAGTCCGGGCATGCCGAGCGGCTGATCTCCCGGTACCCCGAAGTCACCTACCTCGCCACCGGCAACCCGACCAGCGCGGACGATCCAGAATGGGCCGAGCGGATCCGGCTGCACCGGGAGCGCAGGCCCGCTCGGTGGCGCACGGTGGAGACCGCCGACCCGGCGGCGGTGCTGCGAGAATCCCGCACGCCGGTACTGCTCGATTGCCTCGCCACCTGGCTGGACAGGGTGCTCGACGATGCGGGCGCGTGGCAGGAAACCGAGGGTTGGCAGCAGCGGGTGGAGGATCGGGTCACCGAGTTCCTCGATGCCTGGCGTGCGGCGACAGTGCCGATCATCGCGGTGAGCAACGAGGTCGGCAGCGGTGTGGTCCCGGCGACACCGTCTGGGCGAGTGTTCCGTGATGTGCTTGGCTCGCTGAACAGCCGCGTCGCCGAGCACGCCGACCGCGTACTCCTCGTGGTCGCGGGACGAGCACTTGATCTAGGGAAGTGAACAGTGGACCAGATAGTGATCCCGGCCCCGAGTGCCGAAGCCCGAACCGAAGCCCTGACCCGCCTGGATGGCCTGGTCAAGCCACTCGGTGCGCTCGGCAGGCTGGAGGAGCTCGGCGCCTGGTTGAGTGCGGCGCATGGGGTGGTCCCCCCGCGGCCGATCGACGAGGTGCGGGTGGTGGTGTTCGCGGGCGACCACGGCGTCAGCCGTAGCGCGGTGTCTGCCTACCCCCGCGAGATCACCGCGGCCATGGTGCGGGTGTTCCTTACCGGCACGAGCGGGGTGAACGTGCTCGCCCGGCAGGTCGGGGCGCGGGTGCGAGTGCTGGACATCGCGGTGGACGCCGACCTCGACGACGTGCCCGCCGAGGTGCTGGCCCACAAGATCCGCCGCGGGTCCGGCTCCATCGACGTCGAGGACGCGCTGGCGTCCGGAGAGGCGCGGCGATCCTTCGACGCGGGTCGCGCCATCGCCGACGCGGAGATCGAGGCCGGCGCCGACCTGCTGATCCCGGGCGACATGGGCATCGGCAACACCACGGTCGCCGCCGCGTTGGTGGCCGCCGTGCTCGGGTTGCCCGCCGAGGACGTGGTCGGCACCGGCACCGGGGTGGGCGAAGCAGGCCGTGCGCGCAAGGTTTCCGTGGTCCAATCGGCCATTGCGCGGGCAGGTGATCGGGTCGGCGTTCCCTTCGAGCTGCTGACCGCGCTGGGCAGCGCGTGCGCCGCGGCGACGGCCGGGTTCCTGGTGCAGGGCGCCGCCCGTGGCGTGCCGGTGCTGTTGGACGGGGTGTTCTCCGGTGCGGCTGCGCTGATCGCGCGCGAGATCGTCCCCGATGCGGTCGAGTGGTGGCTGGCCGGGCACCGCTCGACCGAGCCGTCCCAGGCGTATGCGCTCAAGGCGCTCGGGCTGCGACCGCTGCTGGACCTGGGCCTGCGCTTGGGCGAGGGCAGCGGCGCGGTGCAGGCGGTGCCGACGCTGCGCGCGGCACGGGCGATCCTGGCCGAGATGGGCTCGCTGGCCGACCTGGACCTCGGATGAAGGCACTGTCCGCCTCGGTGCGCGATCCGCTGCGGATGTCGGTAGGCACGCTGACCGCGTTGCCGGTGCCCGCGCCGGGCAGGATCGATGCTCGGGTGGCCGGTCGCGCGATGCTGCTCGCGCCGCTGGCCGCGCTGCCGCTCGCGGCGCTCGCCTGCGCCGTGGTTCTCTCCGGGGAGCTGATCGGCCTGCCGTCGCTGGTGACCGCGGCACTGGCCGTCGGTGCGGTCGGGTTGGGCTGCCGGGGCCTGCACCTGGACGGTTTGGCTGACACCGCGGACGGATTGAGCCGGGCGGGGCGGGCGGGTGCGCTCGGCGCATCCTATGACCGGGCGCGGGCGCTGGAGATCATGCGCGAGGGCGATGTCGGCCCGATGGGGGTCGCGACGCTCGTGCTGGTGCTACTGGTGCAGGTCGCGGCGTTGTCCGGTGCCATCGCGGCGGGGCACGGGGTGTTCGCCGTTGGCGTCGCGGTGCTGATCGGCAGGCTGGTGCTGGCGGGATGTTGCGCGGACGGGATACCCGCCGCCCGCAAGGACGGCCTCGGCGGCACGGTCGCCGGGACGGTGGCGCGCTGGCAGGCTGGCAGCGCCCTGGTGGCCGGGATCGTGCTCACGTCGCTGGGTGCGGTCGTGGTGGGTCTGCCCTGGTGGCAGGGCGCACTCGGCGCAATGCTCGGGGTGGCTCTCGCCTGCGGGTTGCTGGCCCGGTGCGTGCGGCGGCTGGGCGGGATCACCGGCGACGTGCTCGGCGGCTGCGTCGAACTGGCCACGGTAGGCACACTGCTGGGGCTGAGCATGTAGGGCGCATGTCCCCAATATGGGGACACTGGACGTCCCATCCTCCGCATTGGCGCTTCGCTGTACCCGGTCACCTGGTACGCCGTTCTGGTGGCAGGCTCCGGCGAGCTAACGCGGCACGCCCGAGTACCGACTTCATGATCGAGGGCTGACGCGTATCACCACCAGGGAGGTCCCCGTGGCTCGCTACCGTGACTCGTTGCCCCAGCTGGCCGCTCGGATCTTCCTGACCGACTCTGGCCTGGAGACCCACCTCATTTTCCACAAGGGCGTCGAACTGCCCGGCTTCGCGGCGTTCACGCTGCTGTCGGACGAGCACGGCACCGAGTTGCTTCGCGACTACTTCCGGGAGCACGCGGTGATCGCCGCCCAGCACGAAACCGGCTGTGTCCTCGAGTCACCGACCTGGCGGGCCAGCACGGACTGGGGCGAGCGGCTGGGCTACGACGCCGAAGCGTTGGCTGAGGTCAACCGGAAGGCCATCGAGCTGCTCGTCAACCTCCGCGACGAGCTGGGCGAGGTGACGGGCCCGATCGTGATCAGCGGGAACATCGGGCCTCGCGGCGACGGGTACCAACCCGACGTACGGTTCACCGAGAACGAGGCGCGCGACTACCACCGACCGCAATTGGCGACGTTCGCAGGAACCGCAGCGGACCTGGCGACCGCATTGACGTTGACCACCGTCGCGGAGGCGGTCGGGATCGCCCGCGCCGCCGGGGACGTCGATATGCCGGTCGTGCTGTCGTTCACCGTCGAGACCAACGGGGTGCTACCGGATGGGACACGGCTCGCCGAGGCCATCTCGGCCGTCGACGAGGCAACCGACTCCTACCCCGCCTACTACATGATCAACTGTGCGCATCCCACCCATTTCGCCGATGCGATCGCCTCCTGCGAGGACTGGATGCCCAGGATCCGCGGCATCCGTGCCCACGCGTCCCGGATGAGCCACGCGGAACTCGACGCCGCGGAGGAACTCGATGACGGCGACCCGCTCGAACTGGGTGCGGAGTACGCCGCGTTGCGCGCGGAGCATCCCGGGCTCACCGTGCTCGGTGGCTGCTGCGGTACCGACGTCCGCCACGTGCGCGCGATCGCCGACGCCTGCCTGGCCAGTCAGCTCACCTGACAGCGGGAAACTCGCCTGCGACTTTCCTCAGCAGAGGGAGCGGCGGAGGGCGTCGAGGAAGCCGGTGGTGGTGGCACGGTCCCGCACCGCGATGCGCAGCCAGTCGGTGGACAGGCCGGGAAAGGTGTCGCCCCTGCGGACCGCGAAGCCCAGCTCGCGTAGCCGGCGCCGGACCCGCTCGCCGTCCGGCACGGTGATCAGCACGAACGGGGCGCGCGGGTTACCCGCCACCCGCACCCCCAACGCACGTAGGCCGTCAACGAGGAACGCCCGGTCAGCTTCCGCTGAGGTGGCCAGCGCATCGGCTTCGATTCCGGCATGTGCACTGCTGCAGGCGACGACCGCGATCGCGGCCAAGGTGGACACCGACCACGGGGGCTGCACGGCGCGCAGCTGCTCCACGAGCGTGGGATCACCGAGCACATACCCCGCTCGTAGTCCGGCGATACCCCACGTCTTGGTCAGGCTACGAACGACCAGCACACCGGGAACGCGCTGTCCCGCAAGGCTTTCCTGCTCACCCGGAACCGCGTCGGAGAAGGCTTCGTCGATCACCAGGATCCTGCCCGGCCGGCACAGTGCACGCAGCGTCCCTGCGGCGTGCAGCACGGACGTCGGGTTGGTCGGGTTGCCGACGACGACCAGGTCGGCGCGCTCCGGCACCGCGTGCGGGTTGAGGGTGAACCCGTCGTCGGCGGACAGGATGACCCGGTGCACCGGATGCCCCGCGGCCCGCAGGGCGGCCTCCGGTTCGGTGAACTGCGGATGCACGATCACCGCTGAGCGCGGCCGGAACGCGTTGGCCAGCAAGGAGAAGGCCTCGGCGGCGCCGGAGGTCACCAGCACGTCCTCGAGCGGGCGGCCGTGCCGGGCCGCGACCGCCTTGGTCGCTTCCCGCGGGTCCGGGTAAGCGGCGACGTCGTCGAGTCCGGCTTCCAGCTCACGGCGTAGCCAGGCAGGCGGCTTGGGCAGCCGGACGTTGACGGCGAGGTCCACCAGGCCGTCGGCGACGTCCTTGTCGCCGTGGTGCCACAGGTCGTACTCAGGCATATTCGCCCACAAGGCGCGGGGCGCGTGCGCGCGCGGCCGCGGCGAATCGGCCGGCGAGCTCCGGATGGCCCGCCCAGTGCACGTGCAGGTAGGAGGCGTGCAGGTTCGGTCCCGCGAACCCCTCCTCGGTGCTCCCCCAGCGCCAGGCGGCCTCGGCACCACGCACCGGCGTCACCTTGGTCCGATGGAACTCGTGCCCAGTGACGGTTTCACCTTGATGCGTAAGGACGTTCACGCTGGCCGCGCGCGCGGTGCGGTAACCGAGCGTGCGGCGCGCGGTCATCACCGCGGTGGCGTCCAGCACCCCGGTCATCGGCAGGCCGTCCAGCGTCCGGCACAGATAGGTCAGACCGGCGCATTCGGCGACGACGGGAAGGTCCCGCTTGGTGGCGGCAACGATGGCGCGACACAGCGGCTCGTTGGCCGACAACGCTTCGGCATGTACCTCAGGGAAGCCTCCCCCGAAGTACAGGCCCGCGCAGTCATCCGGCAAGCGTTGGTCGACCAGCGGATCGATGTCGGTCACCTCGACACCTGCCGCGCGCAGCAGCTCGACGTTCTCCGTGTACCGAAAGGTGAAAGCCTGCCCCGCGGCGGCTGCGATCACGGTGCCATCGGCGCCCGGCGGCCTGACCAGGGCTTCCGCCGGATCCCAGGGCACTCCGGCCAGCGGCGCGGCATCCCGCGCGACCCTCAGCACCGCATCAAGATCGACCCCGGCGGAGATCCACGCCCGAAGCCGGGCCAGCATCGCGGTCGCTTCCCGCTCCCGCTCGCCGACTGGGACCAGCCCGAGGTGCCTGCTCGGGGAATGGATCCCGTCGGTCCTGCGCAGTGCGCCGAGCACCGGCACACCCAAGGAGCCCAGCGCGGCGCGCAGTTCGGTCTCGTGCCGCTCGGAGCCCAGCTTGTTCAGAATCACCCCGGCCAGCCGCACGCCCGGGTCATAGCTGGCGAACCCATGCACCATCGCCGCCACACTTCGCCCGGCCGCGCTGGCATCCACCACCAGCACCACCGGCGCGTCGATCAGGCGCGCCACGTGCGCGGTCGAGGCGAAGCCTGCGGTGCCCAACGCACCATCGAACAGGCCCATCACGCCTTCCACCACCGCGATGTCGGCTCCGGTCGCGCCGTGCAGAAACAGCGGGACGACCCGTTCCTCGGCCTGCAGGTAAGGATCCAGGTTGCGGCCGGGCCGCCCGGTGGCGAGCGCATGGTAGCTCGGGTCGATGTAGTCGGGGCCGACCTTGTGGCCGGACACCTCCAGCCCGCGATCCCGCAGCGCGGCCATCAGGCCGGTGGCCACCGTGGTCTTGCCGTTGCCCGATGCGGGCGCGGCGATCACCAACCGGGGCAGGCTCACCATTCGATCCCCCGCTGACCCTTCTGGCCTGCGTCCATCGGGTGCTTGACCTTGGTCATCTGCACCACGAGGTCGGCGGCCTCGATCAGCTTGGCCGGAGCGTTGCGCCCGGTGATCACCACATGCTGGCGGCCGGGACGATAACGGAGCACGTCAACGACCTCGTCGGTGTCGATCCAGCCCCAGTGCAGCGGGTAGCTGAACTCGTCCAGCACGTAGAAGTCGTGTCTGCCATCGGCGATCCTGCGCTTGATCTCCGCCCAGCCCTCGCGGGCGTTCGCTGCGTGGTCCTCCTCGCTGCCTTGCTTGCGCGACCAGCTCCAACCCTCGCCCATCTTGTGCCACTCGACGGGGCCGCCCTGACCGGTCCGCTCGTGCAGTTCACCAAGCGCGCGAAACGCGGACTCCTCGCCGACCCGCCACTTCGCCGACTTGACGAACTGGAACACCCCGATCGACCAACCCTGGTTCCACGCGCGCAGCGCCATCCCGAACGCGGCCGTGGACTTGCCCTTCATCTCGCCGGTGTGCACCGCGAGAATGGGCCGGTTGCGGCGCTGCCGGGTGGTCAACCCGTCATTCGGTACGACCTCTGGTTTTCCCTGCGGCATCAGGCTGTGTCCAATCTGCGCGTCGTCCGTGCGCGCACTTCTCCGGCCAGTGCGTCCGCTGCGACCTCGCCGAGTGGCACGTGCTCGCCGCCAAGCCGCGCGGCCAACTCGGCGGCAAGCCCGAGTCGCATCCGTCCTGTCTCGCAGTCCATCACCACGCTGGCCACCCCGGCCGAGGCGAGCAGTCCTGCCGCCGCGTGCGAACGGGCCACCGCATCGGCGCCATGGGTTGCGCGCCCGTCGGTCACCACCACCAGCAGCGGCCGCCGACGAGGATCGCGCACCGACTCCACGCGCAGCGCCTCGGCCGCCTTCAGCAAGCCTTCCGCCAGCGGGGTCCGGCCGCCGGTAGGCAGCCCTTCCAGCCGGGCGGCCGCCGCCTCCACGCTCGCTGTGGGCGGCAACGCCAGCGTGGCTTCGTTGCCGCGGAAGGCCACCATGCCGACCTTGTCCCTGCGCTGGTAGGCGTCCAGCAGCAGGGACAGCACCGCGGACTTGACTTCACGCATGCGCTGCCGGGCTCCCATCGATCCGGAGGCATCGACGCAGAACAGCACAAGGTTGCCCTCCCGGCCTTCGCGCAGCGCGAAGCGCAGATCTTGCGGTTTGAGGCGCAGACCCGCCCCGGTGCGCCCCCGCGCCAGCTGATGCGGGGCCGCCGCGTACACGGTTGCCACCAGGTTCGGGGCGCCCGACCGTACGCCGGGCGGCTGCACACCGATGGTGCGGCCGGTGTCGGTGATCGCGCGGGAGCGCTTGCCGTGCTCACCGGCCCCGTGACCCGCCACGGTGAACAACCGCGCCCGGTACGGCTGACCGGACCCCACCGTCCGCTCGTGTTGGCCGTTCCCGGCGCCGAGTTGGCCCCCCGCGTCACTGGGTTGGCCGTTCCCGGCGCCGAGTTGGCCCCCCGCGGACGGTTCGTCGGCACCCGAGCCGGGTCCGTCGTCGTCGGGTCCTTGCGGCGGCTCTGGGGGGTGTTCGGCGTTGGACAGCGCCTGATCCAGCTGATCTTCGTCGATGCCTGGTGCGTCGAACGGATTCCTGCGGCGCCGGTGCGGCAACGCGAGCCGGGCGGCGACCCTGATGTCGGAGGTGGTGACGTCCCCGCGACCGGCCCAGGCGGCGTGGGCGACCGCGGCGCGGGCGGTGACGATGTCCGCCCGCATGCCGTCGACCTCGAAGGACGCGCACACCTCGGCGATCCGCAGCAGGGCGTCGTCGGACAGCCGGACCGAGGGCAGCAGGCGTTGGGCATCCTTGATGCCGACGGCGAGTTCGGCCTCCGCGTCGGCGTACCCGGCGGCAAACCCATCCGGGTCGGCCTCATAAGCCAGCCGCCTCCTGACGACTTCCACCCGTTCGGACGGCTCACGGCTGGTGGCCACCTCGACGGTCAGGCCGAAGCGGTCGAGCAACTGCGGGCGTAGCTCGCCTTCCTCGGGGTTCATGGTGCCGATCAGCACGAACCGGGCCGCATGGGAGACCGAAACGCCTTCCCGTTCGACGGTGGAGCGCCCCATTGCCGCCGCGTCCAGCAGCACGTCCACCAGGTGATCGTGCAGCAGGTTGACCTCGTCCACATAGAGCAGCCCCCGGTGCGCCGCGGCTAGCAGTCCCGGCTGGTAATCGGTGACGCCTTCGCCGAGTGCACGTTCCAGGTTGAGCGAGCCGACCACGCGATCCTCTGCGGCCCCGACCGGCAGCTCGACCAGCCGGGCCGGACGTCGGTGCCCCGCGGCGTTCGCGGTGTGCGGGCCATCAGGGCAAGTGGGGTCCGGCGCTGCGGGGTCGCAGGAGAATCGGCACGAATCCACCACATCCACCTGCGGCAGCAGGCCGGCCAACGCCCGGACCATGGTCGACTTGGCGGTGCCCTTCTCGCCGCGAACGAGAACCCCACCGACGGCGGGCGACACGGCGGACAGGACCAGCGCGAGGCGGAGGTCGGCCATCCCGACGACAGCGGTGAACGGGAACGGTCGCACACAGGCTCCTTCGCTATCAGCGGGTATCCACGCCCACTCAGCTCGGCCACGCCCGGGAGATCCCCGGCACAGGCAACGACCTCCGACGTTCTGGCTCCCGGTCTGCTGACCGGTCACAGTACCTAATTCGCGACTCCGAATCAGACACCGGGACTGTGCCATCGGGATTCGCGCCCTGCCTCACAGGGGAGGGCTGCTCACCAGGTTCCCCGACTACCGTCGGCGGGCATCATCCCACACCGCACCCGCACGGTGGGGTGTGCTCTCACGCGCCGCCATCGCGCACGGCGCCCGCACCCGAGACCACAACCCCGGCCTGCGTTCCGGCGCCGCCACAATCGGGTCCGTTTGGGAACTGCATCCTCGGGGTGACCTCCAGCGTGCGCTCCAGCACGGTGACCCCGCCCTTGCCGGTGAGCGCGACCGTAACCTCGACCGGTTCCTCCGGCAGGTCGGCCAGATCGGCGAAACCGTGCTTGCCCTTCGTCGGCCGCAACTCGGCCGAACACACATCGCCGACGCAGCCGGTCTGTGCGGGAGCGGTCGAGGGGAACAGCTCGACCTCGGCCGTCCGGCACGAGCCGTCCCAGCAGGCTTCCAGCGATGCCGCGCTGACCTTGGCGGCCAGCGGTGGCTCGACGTCGAGACCAATCCCAACCGGGGTTCCGATCTCAGTACATGCCTGCGCACCCGAACCGGCGCTGGCTCCGCACGCGGACAGGACGAGCAGTAGGGCGATGGTCTGCAGGGCTCGCATAACAACCAGACGGTACGGGGACGGCGTCGGTTGCACGCGTTCAGGAGCCGGTGGCCACCGGCAGGTCGGCCAGCCGCCACTCGAGCATCCCATCGGACAGGCGGCTGGCCGTGCGCCCGTGGGCGGTCAGCAGGCGCACCGCGTCGTGTGCCAGCACGCAGTAGGCGCCCCGGCAGTAGGCGACGATCTCCTGATCCGCTGGTAGCTGAGCGAGCAGTTCGGGCAACTCGGCGAGTGGAACACATACCGCCCCGGGGATGTGCCCAGCTTCGTACTCCTCGCGGGGCCGCACATCGAGCACGGTGACCCGCCCGGACGCCACCCGGTGCAACAACTCGTCCCGGGTGACCTCATGGGTATCCGGCCCCAGGTAGGCGTCACGGGCCGCCCTTGCGTCCGGCAGCCGCCGGTGGGCCACCGCCCGGACCAGCGCGTACAACTCGGCGACGTCGGCGCCGGCCAGCCGGTAGTAGGCCTTGGTGCCGTCCTTGCGGGTCGCCACCAGGTTCGCGCGCTTGAGGGTCTGCAGATGAGCCGACGTCGTGGTCACACCGAGGTCAGCAGCAGAGGCCAGCGCGTCCACCGTGCGCTCGCCCTGCGCCAGCAAGTCCAGCAGTTCAAGACGCTTGCCGCTGCCCAGTGCCTTGCCCACCCGGGCGAACTGTTCGAAGAGCGTCGCTTTCGCGTCTCGCCGACTCATGGCATCCTCCACTGTTCTGTGGAATAGTGTACATGCAGTGCCAAGGGATACGGAGGCAACAGATGAGTGCCATCGACCTGGTTCCCCTCGTCGACGAAGGGCTGGGGAACACCTCCTACCTCGTCGACCTCGGCGACGGCCGCGCGCTGGTGGTCGATGTCAGCCGGGATCTCCGCGGCGTCCATGCGGCGACCACGCGGCGCGGGCTGAAGATCGCCTTCGCCGCCGAGACGCACCTGCACGCCGACTTCCTCTCCGGCGCGCGTCAACTCTCCCGCTACCAAGGCGCGCGAGTCCTGGCATCGGCGGCAGGTGGCCGCGAATTCGGGCACACCGGCCTGCGGGAAGGAGACGAGGTCGACCTCGGCGGGCTGCGCCTGCGGGCCATGTCCACACCGGGCCACACCCATGAGCACCTCGCCTACCTCCTGCTGGACGGCGAGCAACCGGTCGGTGTGTTCACCGGTGGATCACTGCTGGTCGGCACGGCCGCCCGCACCGACCTGATCTCCGCCGAGCAGACCGAACCGCTGGCTCGCAGGCAATTCGCCTCGTTGCGGCGGCTCGCCACGCTGCCCGATGAGGTGTCGGTCTGGCCGACGCACGGAGCGGGCTCGTTCTGTTCCGCCCCGTCCGGTGCCGAGCGCACCAGCACCATCGCCCGCGAGAAGGCGACCAACCCGCTACTGCACAGCGCCGACGAAGACGCTTTCGTCGCCGCGCTCACCGGCTCCACCGGGAGCTACCCGACATACTTCGGACGTCTTGCCGAGATCAACCGCCGAGGTCCAGGGCTGCTCGACGCGCCGCCCGCGCTGGCCCCGCTGGACGTCTCCGCGGTCCGTTCGACGCTCGCCGACGGTGCGCTCGCCCTGGATGTGCGGCCGGCCGCCGAGTTCGCCGCCGCGCACATCCCCGGAGCGCTGTCGATCCCGCTGCGCCCGGTTTTCGCCTCCTGGCTCGGCTGGCTCGTCCCACCGGGACAGCCCGTGATCATCGTGCGCGGCAGTGACAAGGATCCGGCCGAGATCGCCTGGCAGGCAGCCAAAATCGGTTACGACACGGCGCTGGTGGGTGAGCTGACCGGTGGCCTCGACGCGTGGCGCGCCGCCGAGTACCAGACAACCGGCACGACGCTGGTAAGCGCGGACCGCGTCAACACCAGCAGGGTGCTCGACGTCCGCCAGTACGGGGAGTTCGCGGCGGGGCACCTGCCCGCTGCGCTGCACATCGAACTCGGCGACCTCCCGCACCACGCGGCAGAGCTACCCACCGAGCCGATGGTGGTGATGTGCGGACACGGCGAGCGCGCGATGACTGCGGCAAGCCTGCTGGAGCGCGCGGGCCACCGCGACCTCGCGGTGCTCACCGGCGGCGGCGCGCAGGAGTGGGCGCAGGCAACCGGGCGCGAGCTGGTGACCGGGTCGTGACCGATGCCGCGCCGGTCCGGCTGGGCCTGCGCGCCAACCTCGCCCAGTTCAGCCTGCTGGTCGCGGTCAACGCCCTGGTCGGCGGGATGCTCGGTCAGGAACGCACCGTGCTGCCCCTGCTCGCCGAGAACGAGTTCCAGCTGAGCGCCTACAGCGCGGCGCTGACCTACATCCTCGCCTTCGGGTTCAGCAAGGCCGCCACCAACTACGTCGCGGGCACCTGGTCGGATCGCTACGGCCGCAAGCCGGTGCTGATTCTCGGCTGGCTGATCGCGATCCCAGTGCCGCTGCTGCTGATCTGGGCGCCGCACTGGGGCTGGGTGGTGGTGGCCAACGTGCTGCTCGGTGTCAACCAGGGGCTGACCTGGTCCACCACGGTGATCATGAAGATCGACCTCGCCGGGCCCGAGCGCAGGGGCCTTGCCATGGGGCTCAACGAGGCAGCCGGGTACCTCGCCGTCGCAGCGACCGCGCTGGCCACCGGCTATCTCGCCGCCAGCTACGGATTGCGGCCTGCCCCGTTCCTGCTCGGTCTGTGCTTCGCCGCGCTCGGGCTCGGACTGTCCGCCGCGGTGATACGCGAGACCCGCGACCATGCCCGGCTGGAGGCCGGCACCCACCCGGTGCGCGAGGACGGCCTACATTCCGAACTCACTGACCGGGAGGTGTTCGCGCACACCAGCCTCCGCGAGCCCGCGCTGTCCTCGGCCAGCCAGGCGGGCATGGTGAACAACCTCAACGACGGGCTGGCGTGGGGGCTCTTTCCCGTCCTGTTCGCCACCACCGGTATGCCCCTCGGCCGGATCGGGATCCTGGCCGCGATCTACCCCGCCGTCTGGGGTATCGGACAGCTGATCACCGGCCCGCTGTCCGATCGCTGGGGGCGCAAGCACCTGATCACCACCGGCATGCTGATCCAGGCCGCGGCGCTCGCGCTGGTCGCCCTCGCCGACACCTTCACCGGGTGGGCGGTAGCCGCCGTGCTGCTCGGCGCGGGCACCGCGCTGGTGTATCCGACGCTGCTCGCCGCGGTCGGCGATGTCGCCCATCCGGCCTGGCGGGCGCGCGCGGTCGGGGTGTACCGGCTGTGGCGGGACGGCGGCTTCGCGGTGGGTGCGGTGCTCGCCGGGGCCGTGGCCGATCTGGCAGGCCTGCGAGCCGCCGTGCTGGCTGTCGCCGCGCTCACCGCGGCGTCCGGAGTGATCGTCGCCGTGCGCATGTACGAGACGCACCCCCGCTCAGTTACCGTTTGACGGTGCACTCCCCCGACCGAACCCACCCCGGCGTGATCACCGTGGTCGGAGTCGGCGCGGCCGGCTGGGCGGGGCTGTCCGACGCCGCCCGTGCCGCCATCAGCGATGCGGAGG
>JBOHER010000462.1:0-10716 GCA_050701115.1 Haloechinothrix sp.
CTCCAGCGACCACAACCACTCACGAGTGCACGGGTCAGCTGCTGATCATTTCCCGTTCTGGGGCAACGGTTTTCTTGCTTCCCGCTCGCCTGCGGCCGGGCAGCTTGCCTGCGGCGGCCACCGTGTACATCCAGGTCCACAGGCCCCAGGCGGAGAACCAGACCAGGCCGACCACGACGTATCCGGTGGTCCACAGCCACTCCGGCACGCCCTTCTTACGCTCGCGCTGCAGCAGCTCGTGCTCCGGCCCGAACACCCCCTCGCCGGACTCGGCGGCCACCGCTGGCGACTCGATCTCACTGTCATGCGGCATGTACAGCGGCAGTGCCGCCATCGTGTTGTTCCCGGTGTGCAACCGGATGCCGGTCTTCCACACGCCGTACACGGGCACCGATTGCGCCGACCTGTACACGCCGTCAGCGCCCTTGACCAGCTCGGTGCCGAAGGCGTCGCCGCCCTGCCAAGAGATCACCGACAGCCAGTTGAGGTCGGCGTCGGCATCCGCCGGGTTCAGCGCGACCGCGACATCCACCCACCGTGGCGGTGTTCCCTCGTTCAGGTCCCGGTGTGGCACCCGACTCGGCTCCGCCTCGGTCAGCGTGACGTCACCGGTGATCCGCGGCGGATCCTGCGGCGGCACGACAACGGCCATCACGGCGACCATGCCCAGTGCGCCTGCCGCACCGAGAAGGTGCGCTTTTCGGAGCCGGGCCCGCGGGTCGGGCGTGGGAGTCGTCGCGGTCCGGGTACCGATCTCCTCGAGCCGCTGCAACTGCCACACCGCCGCCAATCCGGCTGCCACACCCGCGATCGTGCCGAACACCATGAACTTGACGACCATCTCGGCGGGCCAGCCCTGTGGCATGAACAGGTGGGTGGCAGGCCACTCGGACAGCACGCCGAGCGTGCCGACGGCCACACCGGCGGCCGCGCCGAACAGGTAGCCGCGCTTGGTGCTGATCACCAACGCCACCAGTTCGATCAGGACCGCTTCGGCGACATAAGGCAGGAACGGCGACGACGTCAGGTCGAACGGCACGTAGATCACATACAGCATGGACCGCAGTGCGATGTAGATGCCGATCGCCAGCAGTGCGCCCCCGGGGCCGAACTTCATCCGCGCGTAGACGAGACCCCACGTGGTGGCGATGGCCACCAGAACCACCTGGTTGAGCAGCGGGAACTGCGGCACGCCCAGCTCGAACTCCATCAGGAACGCGGTGATCGTGATGATCCAGATGCCACCGGCGAACGCACCCCAGATCCGCCCGGCCCAGCCGGTCGCTCCGCGCGCGCCGACCTGCCGAGACTCGGCGATCAGCAGCATGATGCCCAGCGGCGAGAGCACAGCGGCGCCGATCATCAGGATGTGGGTCGGCCCCCACTCCGTGACGTCCTGGCCGAACAGGCGGTGCCACAGGTCGTCAAGCGGGAACCCGGCAACCCCGACGATGCCGCAGGTCATGATGACGATCGCGCCCATCGGCGCCCGCCAGGCCGGACCGATGCGGAAGGTACGCAATGGCAGGGGCTTCTTCGCCAGTGCCGCGCTGATCACGCCCGCGGAGAATATGCCAAGCAGGGCAAAGTAGATCGGGTAGTGCGACGGGTTGGTCAGCGGACCCTCGTCCCGGCCGAGCTCCATGTGGATGGGCACGTCCCAGTACACGCCGATTCCGCCAGTGACGTCGGCCAGCAGCAGTAGGTAGATCGGCAGGCCCGCCCAGCGCGGCAGCCCGTCGATCTCGGACACCTTGTCCGCCAGCCTGCCGATGAGCGTCCGCTTTCCCGCGCGTTCGCGGATCACGAAGATCATCAGTGGCACGATCACGGCGAACGCCATGAGGGCGGCGATGAGGACCTCCGCGAGGTTGGCGCCGCCTGCTGGTGGCGCTCCCTGGGCAAGCTCGGCCTGGGAAAGGTACATCTCGGCTCACATTCAGCCGGGGATTCGAGCCCGCGGCGTCGTTGACGGGTTGCTCTCCGAAGTCACGCCGCTACCTATTACCTCTAGTAGGCGTTACTTCTGGTTACATGTAGGTCTACGGTACATCATGTACCACCTATGGCAATTGACTCTTGGTGTGGCACGACCGACAAACGCCCAGACGAGCGACCGGGACGGCCGCGCATCGCGCTGGGCGGGACAGCGTGCGCGCAGGCGCGCGGATTCGTCGATGCCGCGCCGGAGGCCATCGCAGAGTACGGACCCGAGGTCATCACCGAGCTCGCGCCGGTATGGCAGCCGCGGGGCTCACCGATGCAGATGATCGACCTCGCGGTGCGGACACACGTGCGCTGGATGGCCGAGCATCCTGCGCTCTACCTCTACCAGACCAGGGAGGAGCTCACCGACAAGCTGGTGAACTGGGCGTGGTTGCTGATCTCACAGACCCTGCGATCAGGCGGCGCCGTGCTCGACCCGGATAAGCCGCTGCCCCCGCCCGACCAGATCAGGGCGCAACGCGCGTCCTTCGCACCCTGATCGGAGTCGTTGCTCAGGGGGTCTTGCCGTTGGTCTCGGCTTCGCCGCCGATTTCCGGCTCCGGCGCGCCTGTCGCCATCACGACCTCGGGCTCCGGCTCGGGAACGGGCGCCGGTTCAGGCTTGCGCTTGACCGCGGACAGCAGCAGCTGAGCGACATCGACCACCTCGACGTTCTCGCCCGCCTTGCCCTCGTTCTTGCGTTGGGTGACACCGTCGGTGAGCATCACGCGGCAGAACGGGCAGCCGGTCGCGATCTTGGACGGGGCGGTGCCGAGTGCCTCGTCGACCCGCTCCACGTTGATCCGCTTGCCGATCCGCTCTTCCATCCACATCCGGGCACCACCGGCACCGCAGCACATCGACCGGTCGCCGTGCCGTGGCATCTCGCGCAACTGTGCACCGGACGCGCCGACCAGCTCACGCGGCGCCTCATAGATCTTGTTGTGGCGGCCCAGGTAGCACGGGTCGTGGTAGGTGACGCCCTCGGCGATCGGCGCGACCGGGGTGAGTCGCTTCTCCCGCACCAGGCGGTTGAGCAGCTGGGTGTGGTGCACGACTTCGTACTGGCCGCCGAGGTCCGGGTACTCGTTGGCGATGGTGTTGAAGCAGTGCGCGCAGGTCACCACGATCTTGCGCTTGAGCGGCTCGACATCCTCGAACACAGAGTTGAGCACTTCGACGTTCTGCTGGGCGAGCATCTGGAAGACGAACTCGTTACCCGCGCGGCGGGCGGGGTCGCCGGTGCAGGTCTCTTCGGAGCCGAGCACCTGGTACTTCACGTCCGCCATGTGCAGCAGTTCGGCCACGGCGCGGGTGGTTTTCTTCGCCCGGTCCTCGAACGCTCCGGCGCAGCCGACCCAGAACAGGTACTCGGTGTCGCCCCACTCACCGTCGAATACCGGCACCTCGAAGTCGAGGTCCTCGGTCCACTGCAGCCGGTCCTTGGCGTTCTGGCCCCACGGGTTGCCCTTGTTCTCCAGGTTCTTGAACATCCCGTTGAGCTCGCTCGGGAAGTTCGACTCGATCATCACCTGGTAGCGGCGCATGTCGACGATGTGGTCGACGTGCTCGATGTCCACCGGGCACTGCTCGACGCAGGCACCGCAGCTGGTGCAGGACCACAGCACCTCAGGGTCGATAACGCCGCCCTCCTCGGGGCCACCGATCAGTGGGCGCTCGGCCTCGGCCAACGCCAGCACGTCGATGCCCGAGTGGTGGTCGTCTCCGGTCAGGCCGATCTCCTCGCCCATCATGTCCTTCTTGCCACCGGCAAGCAGGTAGGGCGCCTTGGCGTAGGCGTGGTCGCGCAACTGGGTGATGACCAGTTTGGGCGAGAGCGGCTTACCGGTGTTCCACGCGGGGCACTGCGACTGGCAGCGGCCACACTCGGTGCAGGTGGAGAAGTCCAGCCAGCCCTTCCACGAGAAGTCCTCGATCTTGCCCGCGCCGAAGACGTCCTTCTCCGGGTCGGCTTCCTCGAAGTCCAGCGGCTTGCCGTCGCTCATCATCGGCTTGAGCTTGCCCAGCGCCTGGCCGCCGTCGTCCTCGCGCTTGAAGTAGATGTTGAAGAACGCGCTGAACCGGTGCCAAGCCACACCCATGGTGAGGTTGCGGCCGACCACGTACAGCCAGATCATGCCGGAGAGCAGCTTGATCAGCGCCGCGATGGTGACCGCCGCTGTGCTCGCGGGAAGGAGCTCCGCCAGCGGCTTGGTGACGAAGCTGGTCCACAGGGCAGGGTCCTCGATGCCGCTGGAGATCTTGAACGCCTTGACGAAGATGATGCCGAGGCCCTCGATGATCACCACGGCTTCGACGAAGTAGGCCTGCCAGAAGTTCGAGCCGGCGAAGCGGGACTGCCGGTCCGCGCGGCGCGGGTGGTTGAGCTGACGGATGACCGCCAGCGCGACACCACCGGCCACCGTGCCGATGCCGAGCAGTTCGACCAGCAGCAGCCACGGTGACCAGTGGCCGATGATCGGCCAGCCGAACCTCGGGTTGAAGGTCTCGCCGTAGGCCTCGAACCATGCGGCCGAACCGATCAGGAAGCCCCACATGACCAGCCAGTGCCACGGCCCGACGTGGCGCAGCTTGTTCATCCGGGTGTGCGCCGCGAACTCCTTGATCAGCGTGTTCATCCGGGGCATGAACGGGCCGTTCCGGGTCGGGTCGGGCTGGCCGAGGCGGATGATGCGCACCTGGCGCACGACGCCGAGGATGAACGCGTACCAGGCGACAAGGCTGACGAGCACGCCGATCGTGCCGAGCGTGATCTGCAGAGCACCCATGAGAAGTGGGGCCTTTCGTTCGGGCTGTTCGCTTCGTTAGTGGTGGGACAGCTAACTCTTCCTACTGATCAGTAGCCGATGAGCGCGTCCGCTGTCTCTTTGATGTGGCGTACGACTCGGCGCATATCTGGACGATCGTACCGGTAGTATTTGGGTCGTGAGCCTACAGGTGGACGGGCGCAGGGCGCGCGGTGAGCGCAGGCGCAAGGAAATCATCGACGCCGCGCTGCGGATCATCGAACGGGACGGCGTCGCAGGAGTGACTCATCGCACTGTGGCGCGGGAGGCGGGCATTCCGACCGCCTCGACGACCTATCACTTCGCCACCCTCGACGACCTGCTCCTCGCGGCGCTGATTTCCTGCGCCAGGGACATGGCCACCGAGGTGTACTGGATGATCGACCGGGCGCGCTCGCGGGAAGGCCTGCGGCGCTCGTCGGACTCCACCACCGGCGGTCCGAGTGCTGCCGACGAGGTCTCCGCGCTGCTCGCCGAGGCGCTCGGCCCGCGGCGCGGCCGGACGATGGCCGAGTACGAGCTCTACCTGCTCGCCGCGCGCAGGCCCGCGCTGCGGCCCGCGGCCCGGCGCTGGCTGGACGTGCTCACCTCGATGGTCCGGCACGACGACGAGGTCGCCTTCAGGGTTTTCCTCGCCGGTATCGACGGACTCTTGATCCAGGGCCTTATCGACGAACCACCCTCCGCCGACGAACTACGCCCAGTGGTGGAGTACCTGCTCAAGCCAAGGTGACCGATGGCCGCCCCGCCCTCTCGTGAGTGAAAGTTGTTTCTCTGGCGGCCATAACCACTCACGAGGGTGCGGCGGCTAGTGTGCGGCCAGACGCGCCGACCATGCAGGAGTCAACCCTTGTTTTCGTACACCGGGATGAGGGTGGCTCGCGCCAGTGTGTTGCCGAACATGTTGAAGCCGAGGACGGCCGGGGTGGCGTTCTCGTCCACGTCGAGGGTCTGCACCGAAAGAGCGTGCACCGCGAAGATGTAGCGGTGCGGTCCGTGTCCAGTTGGGGGTGCCGCGCCGACGTACTGCTTGAGCCCTGGCTCGCTCTTGAGCGTCACCGCGCCCTGCGGTAGTCCGGATCCGCTGGCGTCACCCGCGCCCGAGGGAAGCTCGGTTGTGCTGGCCGGGATGTTGAACACCGCCCAGTGCCAGAACCCGCTGCCGGTGGGGGCGTCCGGGTCGAAGCAGGTCACGGCGAAGCTCTTGGTCTCGGCGGGAAAGCCTTCCCAGGCCAGGTGCGGCGAGCGGTCCTCCCCGCCGGCGCCCAAGATGCCCGACAGGTGCGGCTTGGCCATGGTCTCGCCCTCGGCGATGTCGTTACTGCTCAGCGTGAAGCTCGGCACCGAGGGCAGCAGGTCGTAGGGATTGGGCGGCTGCGGCATCGTTTCCTCCAAGGGGCATGGAAAGTTCAGTGCGGCCTTGAGGCTAGTGCTGAAAGGCGCCTTCGGTGCAACGAGCGCATTGAATGGCCCATTCAGTGCACCCAACGCATCCAACGTACCCAACGCACCCAACGCACCCAGCACCCCACCTGCGGGGAACAACCCTGCACCGCCACCCGTTGGACAGGCAGCAACTTGAGTGTGATTCACTCAAGTTTGCATTGACGGGCCAGAGTGGCTCCGGCTACAACTTGAGCCAGGCTCGCTCAACACGAGCGGAAGTATCCCAGATCAGGAGGAACACACAATGGCGCGAGCGGTCGGCATCGACCTTGGCACGACCAACTCGGTCGTCGCCGTCCTTGAGGGCGGCGAGCCGACGGTCATCGCCAACTCCGAGGGTTCCCGGACGACCCCGTCCGTCGTGGCGTTTGCCAAGAACGGTGAGGTGCTCACCGGTCAGCCCGCCAAGAACCAGGCGGTCACCAACGTCGACCGGACCATCCGGTCGATCAAGCGGCACATGGGTGAGGACTGGAAGACCGAGATCGACGGCAAGACATACACCGCGCAGGAGATCAGCGCACGCGTGCTGATGAAGCTCAAGCGCGACGCCGAGGCCTACCTCGGTGAGGAGATCACCGACGCGGTCATCACCGTCCCCGCCTACTTCGAGGACGCCCAGCGGCAGGCCACCAAGGAAGCAGGCCAGATCGCCGGCCTGAACGTGCTGCGCATCGTCAACGAGCCCACATCTGCCGCCCTGGCCTACGGCCTGGACAAGGGCGCGAAGGAGCAGACCATCCTGGTCTTCGACCTCGGTGGCGGCACGTTCGACGTCTCCCTGCTCGAACTCGGCGACGGCGTGGTCGAGGTGCGGGCGACCAGCGGTGACAACCACCTCGGTGGTGACGATTGGGACGAGCGCATCGTCACCTGGCTGGTCGACAAGTTCAAGGCATCCCAGGGCATCGACCTGACCAAGGACCGGATGGCGCTGCAGCGCATCAAGGAGGCCGCGGAGAAGGCCAAGATCGAGCTGTCCAGCTCCTCCAGCGCGAGCATCAACCTGCCCTACATCACCGTCGATGCGGACAAGAACCCGCTGTTCCTGGACGAGACGCTCTCCCGTGCCGAGTTCCAGCGGATCACCTCCGACCTGCTGGACCGCACGAAGGCGCCGTTCCACAACGTCATCCGGGACGCAGGCATCTCGCTCGGCGAGATCGACCACGTCGTGCTGGTCGGTGGCTCCACCCGCATGCCCGCGGTGTCCGACCTGGTCAAGGAGCTCACCGGTGGCAAGGAGCCAAACAAGGGCGTCAACCCGGACGAAGTGGTGGCCGTCGGTGCTGTGCTGCAGGCCGGTGTGCTCAAGGGTGAGGTCAAGGACGTCCTGCTGCTGGACGTGACCCCGCTGTCGCTGGGCATCGAGACCAAGGGCGGTGTGTTCACCAAGCTCATCGAGCGCAACACCACCATCCCGACCAAGCGCAGCGAGATCTTCTCCACCGCGGACGACAACCAGCCCTCGGTGCAGATCCAGGTGTTTCAGGGTGAGCGCGAGATCGCGGCACACAACAAGAAGCTCGGCATGTTCGAGCTGACCGGGCTGCCCCCGGCCCCGCGTGGCGTGCCGCAGATCGAAGTCACCTTCGACATCGACGCCAACGGCATCGTCCACGTGACCGCCAAGGACCTCGGCACCAACACGGAACAGTCGATGACCATCACCGGCGGCTCCGCGCTGCCCAAGGAGGACATCGAGCGGATGGTGAAGGATGCCGAGGCGCACGCCGAGGAGGACCACAAGCGCCGCGAGGAGGCCGAGACCCGCAACCAGGCCGAGACCCTCGTCTACCAGACGGAGAAGTTCGTCAAGGAGAACGAGGAGAAGCTGCCCGAGGAGATCAAGGCCAAGGTCAAGGGTGCGATCGACGAGGCGAACGAGGCACTCAAGGGTACCGACACGGCGGCCATCAGCGCGGCGATCGAGAAGCTGACCGCCACCTCGCAGGAGATGGGTACCGCGCTCTACGCCGACGCCCAGTCGCAGACCCAGAGCACTGGTGCGGGCGCCGCTGGTGCGGGCGCTGCTGGCGCCGAAGGTGCCGCGGGCGACGCCGGCTCGACCGGCGCGGAGGACGTGGTGGATGCCGAGATCGTCGATGAGGACGACAAGAAGTGAGTGACCGCAGCAACGGTGAGGAGCCTCGGGTAGTGGTACGGGATCGTCGCAAGATCGACCCGGAGACCGGTCAACTGAGGCAGCAACCCCCGGGTGCGGAGGAAGCGCGGGAGGTGCCCGCCGCCAGCCCAATGGACACGGCGGCGGGCCCCCCGGCCGGAGAGTCCATTCTGGACGATGCGGTGGCGCCGGTGTCCGAGATCGAGAAGGAACTGGCCGAACGCACCTCCGACCTGCAGCGGGTGCAGGCTGAGTACGCCAACTACCGCAAGCGAGTGGGCCGCGACCGCGAGGTCGTGATCGCCACCGCGAAGGCCTCGGTGGCCGCCGAGTTGTTGCCGCTGCTCGACGACATCGAGCGGGCGGGCGCACACGGTGACCTGACCGGCGCGTTCAAGGCGGTGGCAGACAAACTCGTCGTCGGCCTGCAGCGCGCCGGGCTCGAGGCCTTCGGCACCGAGGGTGAGCCGTTCGACCCGAGCGTGCACGAGGCCGTGCAGCACGCCACCTCGCCCGAGGTGGCTAGCCCCACGGTCACTGCCGTGCTGCGTCGCGGGTACCGACTCGGCGACCGGGTGCTGCGCGAGGCCATGGTGGCGGTGACCGACCACGAGCCAGGGCCTGGTGAACCTACCCCGGAGCCGGCGATTGTCCAGCAGTCGACCGACGAAACCAACGAGCAGGACTGATCGGGAAGGAGGGGACGTCCGATGAGTGCACGGGAGTGGATCGGTAAGGACTTCTATCGCGAACTGGGCGTCTCCTCCGACGCACCGACTGACGAGATCAAGAAGGCCTACCGGAAGCTGGCGCGGGCCAACCACCCCGACGCGAACCCGGGCAACGAGAAGGCCGAGCAGAAGTTCAAGGCGGTGTCGGAGGCATACGGCGTGCTGTCCGACCCGGCCAAGCGCAAGGAGTACGACGAAGCACGCAGCCTGTTCGGCGCCGGTGCCGGTCCAGGCGGGTTCCACTTCCCCGCGGGCGGCACCAGCGGGGGTGGATTCGATTTCGGCGACCTGTTCGGCCAGGCCAGCCAGGGGGCAGCCGGCTTCGGCGGCCTCGGTGACATCCTTGGCGGCCTGTTCGGCAGGCGTGGGGCAGGCGCGGCAGGCGCGACCCGTGCGCAGCGGGGGGCCGACGTGGAGACCGAGGTGCGGATCGACTTCACCGAGGCGGTCAAAGGCGCGACGCTGCCGCTTCGGCTGTCCAGCCCGGCCACCTGTGGCACCTGTGGTGGCAACGGATCCCGGCCGGGAAGCGTGCCGCGCACCTGTGCCACCTGCGGCGGAGCCGGGCTGGTCAGCAGCAGCCAGGGCGCGTTCGCGTTCTCCGAGCCGTGCCGGGACTGCCGCGGCCGTGGCGCGATCATCGACGACCCCTGTCCCGAATGCCGGGGTGAGGGAGTCAGCACCCGCACCCGCACGCTGACCGTCCGTATCCCCGCAGGCGTCGACAACGACCAGCGCATCCGGCTCGCAGGCCAAGGTGAGCCGGGCCGGGGCGGCGCGGTGGCAGGCGATCTGTACGTGCGGGTGCACGTCACCCCGCACTCGGTCTTCGGGCGGTCCGGGAACAACCTGACGATCACCATGCCGGTGGAGTTCTCCGAACTGGCGCTCGGCACCACGATCACCGTGCCGACGCTGGACGGCAAGGTCTCGCTGAAAGTCCCGTCCGGCACCCACAGCGGCCGGGTGCTGCGAGTACGCGGCAAGGGCGTCGCCAAGCGGGACGGATCGGTAGGCGATCTCCTGGTGACCCTGCAGGTCGCGGTACCGGCCACCCTTAACGACGCGGCGAAGACGGCACTGGAGACCTACGCCAAGGAGATTTCGCAGCACGATCCGCGGCCGGAGATCAGCAAGCTGCTCAGGGAACGAGGTGCATGATGGCGTTCAGTTTTCCCCAAGGTTTCGGCGGTCTACCGCAGGACGCCAACGAGGAAACACCGGTCTTCGTCATCTCGGTTGCCGCTGAGCTGTCCGGGCTGCACGCGCAAACCCTGCGGTCCTACGACCGGATGGGCCTGGTGTCGCCGGGCCGAACCCCCGGTGGCGGCAGACGCTACTCCGTGCGGGACATCGCATCGCTTCGTGAGGTGCAGCGGCTGTCGCAGGAGGCCGGCGTCAACCTGGCCGGGATCAAGCGGATCGTCGAGCTGGAGAGCCGGGTCGACGCACTGAGCAGCAGGGTCGCCGAGCTGACCGAGGAACTGGCCCTCGCCTACGCGGCCGCCGAGCACGTTGCTGCCGCGGTGCACGCCTCCTACCGCAAGGACCTGGTGCCGGTGCGGCAGGAGACCGCGCTCGTCGTCTGGAAGCCAAGGCGCCGCTGACCCCGTACGGGAGG
>JBOHER010000463.1:0-17861 GCA_050701115.1 Haloechinothrix sp.
GCCTTGGGTGCCGTATATGCACCCAAGGCCACCTTCAGCTCCCCAGCGGCGTCACCTATGGGCGATGTCGACGATCACCTGACGGGTGCTGGTGGAATCGTTCACGACGGTGAAGGCGCGGAACGGAAGCTGCTCGCGCACCCCGATGGCTGTGGTGCTCTGGCCTTCGAAGAACCCGGCGAACCGCACAGCGCGCAGGCTCGTCCAGCCGGCCAGCTGACTTGCTGGGTAGAAGTAGTCGCCGCTGGCGGCGAGCATGTTCTGCCCGTCGGGGTAACCCTGGATCGACGATCGCACGATCACCTGCAGCGCCGCGCCACCGTTCACCGGCACGGGATTCCCCGAGCCGTCCGCACGCACAACCGGTACATACTTCACCAGGAACCCGACCGGATCGGTTCCCTTGACATCGAACACGACGCGGTCGAAACAGTCGTGTTTCCCGGCGCGCACCCGGAAAAGCTCCTCGGTCGACTGCCCGGGTCCTTCGTCAGCGGCCGTGTTCCAGCCGCCGGTCGCCGGACAGGAGGGCAGCGGCGTCGGGACAGCGGACGGCGCCGCGGGTGCCGCCGGAGCCGCGGCAGGAGCGCTGGTGGCAGCCGGGGGTGCCGTCCGCGTGGTTGTCGGTTGGTCCCCGAAGTACCCTGGATCGTCCGGGTCCGGATCCGACCCGACGCAGGCCGCGGTGAACGCAAGGGCCACCAAAGCTACCGTGATGCCCAGTCCTCGCATCGGACGTACTCCCGTTCTTCTGGCACCGCCCGGCCAACGCAAAGCCGGGAAAACCCACGGTGTACAGCAAAGGACGCGCGGTCGGGCTCGAAGGTCGCGGAAATCGGGCCGCCGTTACCTGATCGGTGCAACCAGCCCATACGCCGTCATCGGCGGACGAGGGCGGCCAACTCGAAGTGCATCGGGTCGGTCCACTGCCAGTCGCCGCCCCACGCGAAACCCCACCGCTTCAAGATGGCGACCACGTCCCGGTCGATCTCGCCCACCGTGCCACGCAGGTTACCCGCCACATTCAGGTCGACCGCGATCCCCCACGTATGCAGGGACAATCCTCGGCTCGGGTCATGACCGATGAACCGTGGCACGTAGCACCCGCCGTAATCGCCCGGGTCGATGGTGTGGGCAAGGCCGCGCCGCACGATTTCCTCCAGCGCCGAGCGCAGTTGCGGCAGCATCACCCGGTGGCAGGTGACCCGGCCCAGGATCGGCACCGTCTCGGTGCGAATGTTGGCGGCCACCCAGCTCGCCTCGGGTTCGACCGTGCCGTCCGGGAAGTACCGATAGCGAAACGATCCGACTGCTTGGGCCACCGAGCCGCCGGTCAGATACGCGGCTTGCCGGGTGCCTGTCTTGGGCACGGTCTTGGTCAGCGGCTGGACCGCCGCGCGCTTGCCGACCACCTCGCGCACGGCGGCGGTCGCCCCCTCCAGGTCGGAGTGCCGCACCGATACCAGCAGCGCGTTCTCGGGCTTCATGCCGAGTTGTCCCCTGCGCCGCTCGTTCACCACCGCGTCGATCTGCGGCACCGTGGTCGCGTATGCGCCGATCCGCAAGGCGAGCTCATCGGATTCCTTGCGCAGGCCGAGGACGCCACCCAACGGCTGGCTCAGATCCCGGCCGATCTGGTGGCTGATGATCGCGTCGCCACCGGCGACGGATTGCCACACCGCGTCCATCCCCGCGGTGGACTCGTGGGTGAACCGGCGATAGGAGGCCGCGTCGACGGCGGCGACGGTGATCGACCGTTCGCCAATCGGAACCGAGGCCACCGAGAGCGGTGTCGCCAATCGGACCCCATCCACGGCATTGACCCGCTCGTGCACCGTGGCAGGCAGGGATCGCTCGCCGACCACCAGCAGATCGGCGGTCAGCAGCTTGCCCTTGAGCGGTCCGGGATCGGGGACCGCCCACGCCTCCGACGACGCCTCCGGGGCGACCGTGGCCTGCTCGGCCGCGACCTGCCCCACATCGATCGAGTCGTACAGACCGCACCCGGCCAGCCCCGCACTCAGCAGGACGGCGGATGCGGCCAGCACCGTAGCGTCGCGAAACCTCATCCTCAGTTCGTCAGCTGCCCGAGTCTCGGCGGGTTGCAGACGCGACACGGCGTCAGTCCCCGCGAGACGACATCCTCGATCCGCACCAGCTCCGCCTCATCGCGCGCTTCGGGCAGGTGGCAGTCGACCCGGTGGTAGGAGGACTCCCCCGCCACCACGAACCCGGTGAAGCCGAACCCGGTGGCGGCGATGCCCGCGTTCCCACCCTGGTGCTCGGTAGCCACGGTCAGCCGATCGATGGCCGCCTCCAGCTTGGCCCGATCCTGCCGCTGATTCTGCACGATGATCATGGACGCGCCGACGATGACGACAGCGAGACCGACCATCCCGCCCGAGATCAGATAGGGGAACTGGGCGTGAATGAATGGCTGGCTGGCCGCCCCGTTCCAACCGAGGAACATCACCACGAACCCCACGAGGCACAGCAGCACACCGAGCTGCCCGCCCAGCCGACTGAGATTGATCTGCACTCCTGCGCTCCTTATGGCTATGCCCCGAGGTACGCCTCGCGCAGGTTGACGCCGCGAAGCTCGTCACCAACGCCGGTGTACACCAGGGTCCCTTTCTCCATGATCAGTGCCCGGTCCGCGAACGGCAGCGCGCCGGCGTTCTGTTCCACCATCAGCACCGTCGTGCCGTCGGCCTTGATCCGCGACGTCACTTCCCACACCGTCCGGGCCAGAGTCGGCGACAGCCCGAGGGAGGCCTCGTCGATCAGCAGCAGCCGGGGGCGGGACATCAGGGCTCGGCCGACCGCGAGCATCTGCTGCTCACCGCCGGACAACGTGCCTGCCAGCTGGTCCTCCCGCTCGCCGAGCGCAGGGAAGTAGTCGAACACCAGATCCAGCTGACGCTTGACTGTCTTGCCGTCCCTGCGCCGGGTCCATGCCCCGAGCCGGAGGTTCTGCCGGACGGTCAGCCGCGGGAACACCCGGCGACCCTCCGGGCACAGCGAGATCCCGCCCGCCACCCGCGTCGACGGGGACTTCCGGCCGAGATCCTTGCCGTCGAAGCGCACCCGGCCCGAGCGGGCGCGCAGCAGTCCGGCGATGGTGGCGACCGTGGTGGTCTTGCCCGCTCCGTTGAGGCCGAGCAGCACACACAGTTCGCCTTCCTCGACCACGAAGTCGATCCCGTGCAGCACCGGGTACGCGTCATAGCCGACGACCAGGTCGGAGACTTCCAGCAGCGCCATCAGACGTACTCCTCCTGGGGTCGCGCGCCCGCGGGCTCGTCCGGATCCTCGCCCAGATAAGCGCGCACCACCTCGGGATGCCTGCGCACCACGTCCGGCTTGCCCTCGGCGAGCACCTCACCGAAGTTGAGGCAGTACACATAGTCGGAGACCTGGGTGACCAGCGGAACGTGGTGATCAATCATCACGATGGTGATGCCGAACTCCTTGCGCAGCGACAGCAGCGTGTTGCCGAGCGCTTCGGCCTCCTCGGGGCCCATGCCCGAGCCGGGCTCGTCCAGCAGCAGCAGGTCGGGATCGGTAGCAAGCACCGCGGCGATCTCGACCTTCTTCAGCACGCCGTAGGGCAGATCGGCGACCCGGGCCTGTGCGACATCCTCCAACTCGAGCAGGCCGAGGAGTTGGCCCGCGCGTTCGCGCAGCCTGCGCTCCTCGACGAAGGTGGCGGGGCCACCGGCCATCCCGGCCCACGGGTCGTAGTCGGTCTCCAGGTGCTGTGCGGTGACCACGTTCTCCAGCACCGTGGTGTTCTTGACCAGCCCCACGTTCTGGAAGGTACGGCCGATGCCCAGCGCGGTCCGCTGGTGCACCGGCAGCCGGGTGATGGCCCGGCCCCGGTAGCGGATCTTGCCCTTGCTGGGCCGGTAGAACCCGGTGATGCAGTTGAACAGGGTGGTCTTACCCGCACCATTAGGTCCGATGATGCCGACGATCTCCCACTCGCCCGCCTGCAGGCTGACCTCCTGCAACGCCTTGACGCCACCGAAATTGATGCTGACGTTGCGTACCTCAAGCACGGACATCGGTGACCTCCACCTCGGTGACCTTGCCCGCGTGCGGGTTGAACCTGTTGCCCAGCAGCCATTCCTTGATCGGTGCGATCTGCTGGCCGATGCCGCCCGGGAACAGGGTGATGGTCAGCAGCAGCAGGATCGGGCCGACTACCAGCCCGAAGAACTCGGCGGGTAACCCGATGGTTCCGATGAAGCCCTCAATGTGCAGGATGTGTACCAGCGTGCCCTCTTCCATCAACGCGAAGATCACCGATCCGATGACGACGCCGACCCGGTTGCGTAACCCGCCGACCACCGTCATCAGGATGAACAGCAGAGCCAGCTGGAAACTGAAGGTGGTGGGCACGATGAACTGGGATTGGCTGGCCAACAGCGCGCCGCCGATGCTGGCGAACACCCCCGAGGTGACGAACGCGAGCAGTGTGTAGGCCTTCACGTTGATGCCGTAGGACGAGGCCACCCGCGGGTTTTCCCGCAGCGCCTGCAGTGCCCGGCCACCCTTGGTGCGCATCAGCCGCCAGTCCACCCACAGCACCAGGGCCAGGAAGGCAAGACACAGGTAGTAGAAGGTGTAGTCACTCTCGAAACCGAGCGGCCGCGGTACGTTCTTGCCACCCTCGCCACCGGTGAACGCGGTGATCCCGAACAGGGTCTCCTGGGCGAACACACCGTAGGCCAGCGTGACCAGCGCGAAGTAGAGGCCGGTGAGCCGCAACGACACCGCCCCCAGCGCGGCGGCCTGTAGTCCGCCCGCGATCGCCGCGATCGGCACCGCCAACCAGAACTCGATGCCGAGATCGACGACGATGTAGGCGGAAACGAACGCGCCCACCCCGACGAACGCCTGGTGACCCAGCGAAATCGTGCCTGCGTAACCGATCAGCACGTTGAGCGACAGCCCGATGATGGCGAAGATGACCGCCTTGGCCGCGTGGCTGACATCGGAGACGCCTAGCTCGAACGGCGAAAGGTAGTTGCCCGGCATCGCGAACACCACCCAGGCAAGCGCCAGCCAAATCAGACCACGAGCGAACCAGCCTGCGCCGCCGGGCCGGAATGCCGCTTCCGCTTCCTCATCGGCGATGACCGCGGGCAACTCCCGGGTCGACTCCTTGGCGTCCTCCTTGGGGAGCACCGTGGTCAACTCGGCGGTGGTCTCGGCCGCGTCCTGCGTGCCTCTCATGCCGCCGCCGCCTTCCGCACGAACAGGCCATGCGGCCGCAACAGCAGCACCACGAGCAGGAAGACGAACAGCATCATCGCGCCGCCGCCGGACATGCCGCCGAAGATGCTCAGGCCGCCCAGTTGCTTGATGACACCAACGACCAAGCCGCCGAGCAGCGCGCCGGGCATACTCCGCATACCCCCCAGCACCGCGGCCATGAACCCGGGCAACAGGGCCGCACCGGCACCGAAGCTCAGGAAGCCCGCGGTGAAGGTCAGGTTGGGCCCGGACAGCACACCTGCCAGGCCGCCGAGCAGCGCGGCGATTCCCCAGGTCATCATCGACACCCGACGGACACTGATGCCCACCAGTTCGGCGGCGGTCGCCTCCTGCTGGGCAGCCTGGATGGCCAGGCCGGAGGGCGACTTGAAGAAGATCGCGAGCCCGACGGCCACCGCGACGAGCACGCCAACGGTGATCAGCTGTTGCCAACTGATCGTCGCCCCGAACGGCGAGGCGGCAACACCCTCGACGATCCTGGGCATGGTCCGGATCGGAACTTCGTTGTTCTGCCAGAACTGAATGCCGATTGCCGCGAGCGCGACGCCCGCGGTGCCCACCAGCAGGGTCACCCGGGAACCGTTGCGGAGCGGATGGATCACCAGCCGTTCCGTCGCCAGGCCCATCGCCACCGCGGCGGCTAGGCCGAAGAAGAAGCCCCAGAGATAACTCCAGCCCCAGAGTTCGACCGCGGCGAAGGCCGCGAACAGGCCCACCGTGCCGAACTCGGCCTGCGCGAAGTTGAACACGCCCGATGCCCGGTAGATCAGCACGATGCCCAGCGCCACCAGGGCGTAGACGCTGCCCTCGAGCACCCCGTTGACCAGGGCGATGCCCAGTTCTTGAATCATGGCCGGACGTTCAATCGTTCGGTCTTGTACTGCCGCGAGCCACAGTCAGCCTTGAGCAGATGCATCGCGGTGCCGCCAAAGTTCTTGTTGCCGCCGAACTTCACCGCGGGATAGACGCCGTTGTCGAAGGTCTTGCCGCTGTCGAGCACCTTCATCAGGCTCTGCCTGCTCAGGTCCTTGCCGGCGGCGCCCATCATCTGGCTGACCAGCTTCTCGATACCCCAGATCGCGATGCCGATGTCGTCCGGGGCGGAGCCGTTCTTCTTGCGGTACGCGGGCGAGAAGTTCGGATCCATTGAGTTGATCTTGTCCAGCTGCGGGAACGAGGAGAAGAAGCGCGCGTTGTTCAGCTGGGGACAGCCACCCGTGGCCACGATGTTGAGACCGTTGGTGTTGCCCGGTCCGACGAACTGCACGGTGCAGGTCATGGCCTTGGTGACGTTGATCAGGCCACTTGGGCTGGCGTTCCACACCACCGCCTTGACCCCGCTGTTGCAGATCCTGGCCGCGATCGTCGGCGCCTCGGACTGGATGTTCTTCGGCACCCGTTCCGCGAGTGCCAGGTTGCTGCCGAACGCTTTCTTCAGCGAGTTCTGCTGGATCCCGAAGTAATTGTTCAGGCTGTCGTTGTTGGCGACGAGCAAGCCGACCTTCTGGCCGCCGAACTGGCTCTTCACCACGTTGGTCACCATCGGCGCCTGCTGCTCGTAGGTGAGCGAGGCAGCGTAGAAGGTGGGCAATGCGTTCAGCGATCCCTGCCCGGGTCGCGTCTCATGCACTCCCCCGGAAAGGTAGGGCACGCCGACCGCGGCCGCGTAACGAGCGCAGGAGTCGATCTGGTCGGACCCGCCGCCGCCGATGAGCAGAAAGACCTTCTGCTGCTGGGCCAGGTCTTTGCAGACCGCCCGAGCGTGGTTCGGATCGAACTTGTCGTCCCGGAACAGCACCTCGAGCTTGCGCCCGTTGATGCCGCCCCTGCCGTTGATGTAGTCGGCGTACACGCCCACCGCGTTCTGGAACGACCGCTGCGGGAACGCCGCGGCACCGGTCACCGGGGCGTGGATACCGATCTTGATCGTGGTGTCGGTGACACCGGTCCGGTCGGCGGGGCCTGCCGGTCCTCCTGGTGAGCCGGGGCTGCCGGGTGTGCCGGGAGTGCCGGGTGTCCCTGCCGCGTTGCCGCTGCCGGTGCCCGTTCCGGTGCCCGATTCGGTTCCGGCGTCGGCACCCGCCACACTGCCGTCCGCACCGGGGATCGTGCCGTCGGCCCCGGGTATGACTCCCTCGGCACCGGGTACCAGCCCCTCCGCGCCGGGCACCGCACCCGGCACGCCGAGCCCCTGCCCGCCCGGCCCATAGAGCTGCGCGACTCCCGGCTTCTGACCGCAGCCCGCGGCCAGCATCCCGGCGAGGGCAAAGGTGATCGCACCGATTTGCCATGCCTGTACCCGCATCATTGGGTCCCTTCTGCCGCGGCCCTGCCGCTGCTTCGCCATCGGTCGAGTGCACGGCTCACCCCACGCCGTCTAGCGATCAACGTTGGTTCGCCGCCCGGTCCGAGCGCGAGCATCATGAGATATGCGAGCCCGAGGACCGCAGGTGCCAGGATCCAGATACTCGCGGGGATGTCTTCCAACGCGGACGGCGCGATCAGGAAGGGCTGGCCACCCGCCGCCTGCGGTTGCGGAGCCTGCGACTGTTCCTGTGCGGCAAGGGGCAGTTCGGACCCGGCGGGCACCTCGCCGGTATCGGCCGCACCACTCTCCGACCCGCCGTCAACCAGGTCGGACACGAAATCCGAAGCCGGCCCCGCGCCGAGGTCGCCGATGCCTGCCGAGTCACCGGTCTCGCCGTCCGCGCTCCCCGGCGTGCCGGTGCCGGGGCTGCCCTGCCCAGGCGTGGACACCAGCTTGATCCCGATGCCTTCCTGATTCATCCCGTCGTAGGTCACCTGGAAGCTTTCCGGCGGCTCGACCTGCTCGACCAGCGCCACCGATCCCGACGTCACCTGGTCCGTGCCCAGCCATTGACCGGCGAAGGAGGTCAGATCGAACGTCCACACCCCGTCGGTGCCGCGCACACCCGGCTGGCAGGTGCCGTCATCGAACTCGGGCTTGGCTCGCCACGCGGCGGCCTCGCCGCCGGTCCAGAACGGCTCGGTGACCGCGCAGGCCGCCACCTTGGTGCTCTCCGCGTCGGCTCCCACGTTGGCCCCTGGCTCCTCGCTCTCCCGCAGCGATAGCACGAACGAGGACACCACCGCACCCGGTTCGGCATCGAAGGAGAACTCGATCGCGGTCAGTTTCTCCGGTTCGCCAAGGGCGGCGGCGACCGGCAGGCTGCCTTCCGGCACGTTCTTCGGCGGCGGCGGCGGCGGCAACGCGTCCGTGCCAGGGGAGGCCTCCGGCGGCAACTCGCTGGTGTCGTTGGCCCGCCACCACCAGCCCGTCTTGATCACCTCGGCACCCGACGCGCTGCCGGGCGCGACCGCGGATTCCGCGGCCAGCGCGAAAGCGGGCCCGCCGAGGGCGGCGGCGAACGCGACAAGGACGGCCACACCACAACGCGTTCGAGACATCGGGCTCCCTTGCCTGAACCATGCCGGTTGTCAGTTGAACTGGACAACGATTCACGTCTGCCCGGGTTACTCCTTGTGGCGAAATCTTGATACTCCGCCGTTGCGCGCAGTCTGTCAGCGCGAACCGAGCATGGGGAGCACCAGTGCCGCGTACTGTCCGCCGAGCTGGTCCGGCGACTGTCCGGCCCCATCGGAGTACCAGCGCGCGACGTCGATGCTCAGCGACAGCACCGCGCGGGCCGCGGTCTTCACGTCGGGCACCGTGAACTCACCGGTCGCGATGCCCTCGGTGATCAGATCCCGTACCACCCGCTCGGTCTGCCGCCGCAGTTCGGCGACCACGGCGAACTCCTGTTCCGGTAGCGCGTTCAGCTCGTACTGGATCACCCGCGCACCCCGATGTTCCCGGGCGTGCCAGGCGACGAACTCCGCGACGAGCACCCGCATCCGCTCGGCGGGGCTACCCGCGCCGCTCGCGGCGGACCGGACCATCGCGAGGCCCTTCTCGTGGCCGCTTCGGCTCAACGCGAAGAGCACAGCGGCCTTGGACGGGAAGTGCACATAGAGCGCGGCCGGACTCATCCCGGCAGCGGCGGCGATGTCCCTGGTGGTCGTGGCGTGGTAGCCGCGCACCGCGAAGGACTCCAGCGCGGCGGCCATCAGCCTGCGCGCGGCATCCGGTTTGACGTCCGGCCACCACTCGACAGGCACTTCGGCGGTCACGAGGCCGGCGGCAGGTCGATCAGCGAAGCGAGCAGCGCCCGGTGCCTGCCCGGAGTACCGAGCGCGATCTGGTCGGCCTTCGCCCGTTTCAGGTAGAGGTGGGCAGGGTGCTCCCAGGTCATGCCGATGCCGCCGTGCAACTGGACGCACTCCTCGGCCGCATGCACTGCAACGGTGGCGCACAGCGACTGGGCCACGCTCACCGCGATCCGGGCATCGTCGCCGTTGGTGGCGAGGGTGTCGGCCGCGTACCGGGCAACCGCCCGGGCGAGCGCGATCTCCTGCCAGAGGTCGGCGAGCCGGTGCTTGACGGCCTGGAAGGAGCCGACCGGCCTGCCGAACTGGTACCGCTGCTTGACGTAGCCGACGGTGGTGTCCAAGCACCACTCGGCGATGCCCACCTGTTCGGAGGCGAGCAGGCCCGCGCCGGTGAGCAACGCCGCGTGCACAGCGGATTCCGCGCGCTCCCGGCTCGCCAGCAACGTCGACGTCGCGCGGTCCAGGCTGATGTCGGCGATCGGCCGGGTCTGGTCGAGCGACACGACAGGAGAAACCGCCACTGCCCCATCGGCGACGCGCACCGCATGTAATTCGAGGCCATCGACGCCCACCGCGGGCACTATCAGCAGGTCGGCGGTCAGGGCGTCGGCGACCGTGCGCACGTCTCCGGTGAGCACGGCGCCGTCGGCGTGCACGGTGGGTACGTGCGCGCCCGCCACGCTCACCGAGAACGGCACCACGAAGGCCGCGGTGGCATCGCCACCGGCCAGCGCCTTCAGCAGTTCCGCCACCTCGTCGCTCGGCTCGCACCCGAGCAGTGCCGAGGTAGCCAGCACGGCGCTGCCCAGGAACGGGACCGGCGCCACCGATCGACCCAGTTCCTCCATGACCACCGCGATCTCTCGCGCGGACGCTCCGTGCCCGCCAAGCGTCTCCGGCACGGACAACGAGGTGACGCCAAGGTCGGCGGCCAGCGTGCGCCAGAGCCGTAGGTCGACCGGCTGATCCGACTCGCTGCGCGTGATCAGCTCAGCCGGTTTGCAGCGGTCGGTCAACAGGTCCCGGACGCTGGCCCGCAGGTCCTCTTCGACCACCGTGTACAGCAGATTCGTGCTCATCGCGGCAGGTCCTTCTGCGTCGATTGGCTTCGTCGCGCCAGTCGCAATCATTGTTTCTCCCCCTTGGCATCTGTCGCTCTCCGGCCACTCGGGCCGGCCTCCGGCCAGCCCTCGCTGGGCCGAACGCGACTGGCGTTCCATGCGACGTCCTTGTCGACCCTGGGTTCTGCGGGCAGGCCGAGCACCCGTTCGGAGATGATGTTGCGCAGGATCTCGGACGTGCCGCCCTCGATCGAGTTGCCCTTGGCCCGCAGATAGCGGTAGCCCGCTACGCGGCCGGTGAAGTCCACCTCGTCCGGCCTGCGCATGCTCCAGTCGTCGTAGCGCAGGCCCTGCTCACCGAGCATCTCCACCTCGAGGGCGGACAATTGCTGGGCGATGCGGGCGAAGGCCAGTTTCATGGCCGAGCCCTCCGGCCCCGGCACGCCGACCGCGAGTTGCTGGCTCAGCCGCATTCCGGCAAGCCGCAACGCTTCGGCCTCGACCCATAGCTGCAGTAAGCGGTCGTGCGCCTCGGCGGTCCGCGCCCGCGGATGCGCTCGCCAGGTGTCGGCGACAACTCCGATCATGCCGCCTTCGCGGGGAATGGGCCGGCCCCCGATCGCGACCCGCTCGTTCATCAGCGTGGTCTGGGCGACCTTCCAGCCTTCCCCGACGGCACCCAGTCGGTGCGCGTCGGGAATGCGCGCATCGGACAGGAACACCTCGTTGAACTCTGCCTCGCCGGTGATCTGCCGCAGGGGCCGGACCTCGACACCGGGATCGGTCATATCGCAGATGAAGTAGGTCAGGCCCTGGTGCTTCGGCAGGTCGGGGTCGGTGCGCGCGACCAAGATCGCCCAGCGCGCGGTATGCGCGCTGGATGTCCACACCTTCTGGCCGGTCAACAGCCAGTCGTCCCCGTCCCGGCGCGCCCTGGTGCCCAGCGCCGCCAGATCCGATCCGGCGCCCGGTTCGCTGAACAGCTGACACCAGATCTCCTCGCCTGTCCACAGTGGACGGAGGAAGCGCTGTTTCTGCTCCTCGGTTCCGAAAGCAAGGATCGTCGGTGCCGCCATACCGAGGCCGATGCCGATCTTGCGCGGATGGTTGTCCGGCGCGCCCACCCGGGCGAATTCGGCCTCCACCACGGCCTGCAGTTGCCGGGGTGCCGCCAGCCCGCCCAGCCCGACCGGAAAGTGCACCCAGGCGAGCCCGGCGTCGAACCTCGCCCGCAGGAACTCCAGGCGATCGGTGGTGTTCGGATGGTGCTCGGCGAGCAGTTCGCCGACGCGCCTGCGCAGGTCGTCGGCGTCGATCGCGCGGGCGTGCTGGTTGGTCTGCGTCATTGGATCGCCCTCTAGTCCTTCGGGCCACCGGCCACGTAGATGACCTGTCCCGATACGAAGCCCGCTTCCTCGCTGACCAGGAACGCCACCGTGGCCGCGATGTCCTCGGGCTGGCCGACTCGCTGCACCGGGATCTGCGCCGCGGCGCCCTTCTTGAAGTCCTCGAACGGCACCCCGAGCCGCTCGGCGGTCGCCGCGGTCATCTCGGTCTCGATGAAGCCGGGCGCGATGGCGTTCGCGGTCACCCCGAACTTGCCCAGTTCGACGGCCAACGTCTTGGTGAAGCCCTGCAGGCCGGCCTTGGCCGCGGAGTAGTTCACCTGGCCACGGTTGCCCAGCGCCGAGGTGCTGGACAGGTTCACGATCCGGCCCCACTTGGCCTGGGTCTGGTACTGCTGCACCTCGCGGGACATCAGGAAGGAGCCGCGCAGGTGCACGTTGATCACCGAATCCCAGTCCTGGTCGGTCATCTTGAACAGCAGGTTGTCCCTGGTGATGCCCGCATTGTTGACCAGCACGGTCGGCGCCCCCAGTTCGTCCGCGATCCGCGCGACCGCGGCCTTGACCTGCTCGGTGTCGCTCACATCGGCGCCGACGGCCAGCGCACGACCACCATCGGCCTCGATCGCCTTGACCGTGTCCGCGCAGCTGGACTCATCGAGGTCGACCACGGCGACCGCGAAGCCGTCGCCTGCGAGTCGCTTGGCGATGGCGGCTCCGATGCCGCGGGCAGCACCGGTGACGATCGCGGTACGGGATTCGGACACGTTTTCCTCCGGGAGTAGAAGACTAAGCGAGCGCTTAGGACGTTACAGTCCGAGGCGAGCCGATGTCCAGACTCGCGGGCGATCGGGGCCTGGTTGTCGACGATCAGTGCACCTCGATCTGGGCAGCATGCCCGCTGGAGCGGGCCAATCGCGCATCGCGGGTCAGCAGCGGGCAGTCCAGAGCTTCGGCAAGCGCGACGTAGGCCGCGTCGTAGGAGGAGACGTTATTGCGCAGCTGAAACGCACGGCGGCGCAGGGCGTCCGCGGAAGGCCAGCGCTGGATGCGCAGATCATCGAAGTCGGTCAGGGCGTCGCCTGCCCTGGCCGCGCTGAGGTGACCGGCCAGGGCCAGTCCCCGCAGCGCCGAGACGATCTCGAAGTCGAGCAGGCTTGGTGCGTGCAGCTCCTCGGCCGCCAGACGGGCGCGCAGCTTGTCGGTGCCCGCGACGGTGGTGAGCACATCGACCACAGCCGCGCTATCCACCACGATCACCTGACGGACCGGCGTCGCAGCTGTTCCTCGCGCCCGGTGCGCGCCGCGTCGAGGACGACGACCGCGGACACCTCCGCGCGCTCGGTACGCCGGGCGGCGCGCCGCAGGACCTCGTCGACCGTCGGCCGGGCCACCTCCCGCTCGATGAGCGCCAACAGGTAGGCGTTCATCGACTCGCCGCGGGCAGCGGCGCGAGCCTTTAGGGCCCGGCGCGCCTCATCGGGCACATTCCTGATCTGCAACAACGAACCCATACATACATACTAGGTCAACTGCCATGCAGAATGCATGCAGGTGTGTCGCATGGATCAACGCTCGCGGCCGCGCGGTTTGAGCGGGATCGACGGCAGGGTCGGCGCGGTAAGACGATCACCGCGATATCCGGTGACCGCACCGAACCGCTCGCCGGTCATCCATTCCTCGCGGGCGGCGGCGATCTCCTCGCCGGTGCGTGCCACGAAGTTCCACCACATCACGATCTCCTCGGCGAACGGCTCGCCGCCGAGCAGCAACAGCCGGGCATCCTGGTCGGCCGACAGCGCCAGATCAGCGCGTCCGCAGCCGAGATAGAGCAACGATCCCGGAGCCGGCGAGACGCCGTCGACCTCCGCCGTGCCCGACATGACCAGCACGGCATGCTCGAAATCAGGTTCGAGTGGCAGCAGGCAGCGCGCGGCGGAACTCACCGCGACGTCCACTCCGACCAGCGGGCTATAGGCGGTGCCAGGCGAGCGCACCCCCGCGAGCTCACCCATCAGGACGGTGGCACGGATGCCACGGTCGTCCAGTGCCGGAAGCCCGTCGTGGTACTCGAATGCGGGTGCGACGTGCCGGTGTGCGTCGGGCAGCGCGACCCACAGCTGTGCACCGTGCAGGATCGGCAGATGGCTGCGCGGGGATTCCTCCGAGTGCGCGATCGCCGCGCCCGAGGTCATCAGACCCAGCTGACCGGGCTTGATCAGTTGCTCGCTGTGCAGGCTGTCCCGGTGCAGCACCTCGCCGTCCAGCAGCCAGCTGACCGTCTGCAAGCCGATGTGCGGGTGCGGTGGCACCTGCATTCCTGGTTCGTCGGCGATGTTGTCCGGTCCGTAGTGGTCGATGAAGCACCAGGCGCCGACCATGCGTCTGCCGAGGGTGGGCAGCAGACGGCGCACCCGCGTGCTCTCGCCGAGTTGCACCGCGCGTCCAGGGATGACATCCCGCACGGGTTCGGTCGCCACGCCCGCGCGCCCGCCGCAGACGGTCACATCCGGATGCACCTCGACGTTGCTCATGTACTCACGGTACGACGGTTGCGGCACACTGGCGGCATGGCAACCCGCGAGCACCACTACTCGGTCGGGGTGCGCTGGACCGGCAACACCGGCTCGGGCACGTCCACCTACTCCGGATACAGCCGCGAACACGAGATCGAGATTCCTGGAAAGCCCACCATCATCGGCACCGCGGATCCGGCGTTCCGGGGTACCGATGACCTGCACACCCCGGAAGATCTGCTGGTGGCCGCGCTGAGCCAATGCCACATGCTGAGCTATCTCGCGCTCGCCGCCATGTCCCGCATCAACGTCGTGTCCTATGTAGACGCGGCGACCGGAACGATGGTCGAAGACCGCTCGCAGGGCACCGCACAGTTCACCGAGGTCACCCTGCATCCCACGGTCACCATCGCCGAAGCTGCCCTGATCGACGAGGCTGCCGCATTGCACGTACGCGCCAACCAACTGTGCTTCATCGCCCGCTCGGTGAACTTCCCGGTTCAGCACGCCGCGATCACGCTGGTGCGGGAATGACCGCGGGCCGACCCGGTGAGGCGCCGGCTAGCCGGGTCGGTGCAGTCGCACCTGCAAGCTGCCCACATTCGCCGGGTGGCCGGCATCCGATCCCAGTTGCACGAGCGCGACCCACGTGCTTCCGGGAGCCAGACCAGGCTCGTTCCAGCTGAGGTTGATATCGATCGGAGTGCCAGCGGGAACGCGTCCGGAGGGGCCATCGACAGTCAGATTTCCGTTGTCGGTACCCGGGATCACCGCGGTCTCCAGTTCGACGTCGTCGACCACTTCGCCGGACAGCCAGTTCTGCACCATCACCCAATAGGTGCCAGGCTCTGGGTCAGCGAGGCGGCAGGATTCCAGCGCCGACTCCGTCGCGCTGCGGCACAGTTCCTCATCGGCATCCGGGCGACCGTTCCGGTTGGTGTCCCGGCCGACGAAAAGGTCGAGATCGGTCGCCGTGGTGTCGGTGATCGCGGCGACGAGTTCCCGCGCGCCCTCGGGCACGGTCGCAATTCGGTGTTCGGTGCCCACCGGCTGGTCGTAGGGATCGAGCATGGTCGGATCCTGCGGAACCCGCAGGTGATCGACGTGCGCTTGCTGCAGCCCGTACACCGTCGCGGAAACACCACGCAGGTCGATCGGCGTGGTGATCTGGGCGGTGTGCGACCCGCTGGTGTCCGACGCCTCGATGACCACCGGCTGCGCGGAACCACCGGGCAGCACAGCCACCGGGAACCGCTGGTCCGGCAGATCGCGACCGGCGAACCGCACCGCACCGAAGGTCCAGTCCGTGGAGTTCAGGTCGGCGACGTCCGCGGTAATGGTCAGCGTGGCCGACTCGCCGGGATCAAGCCGCAACCTGCCCGGCTTCACCGACAACGCCATGCCCTCGGGCGCTTCGGTGCTGATCCGCCAGGTGGCTGCGCTGCTGCGCTCGTTGGTCACCGTTCGGGTCCACGTGCACGTACCTCGGCACTCGTCCTGACCCAACGTCGCCAGGTTCAGCCCGGTCGGGTCTCCGCCATGCTCGGGGTCTGCGGCGGTGAACTCCGCGGGCGGCACGTCGAGGACCAGTCCGGCTTGGGCCGCCCCGGTGAGGTCGATCCGGCCACCGCCCATGTCGAACGGATCGGCCTGCGTCACGCCGTCGTGCTTGCGGACCTCGGTGACCGTTGTGGACGTCAGTGCCGACTGCACCTCGGCGGGCGTCCAGTCGGCTCGGACCGCGCGCACCAATGCGGCCGCTCCCGCCGCGTGCGGGCTGGACATCGAGGTGCCGGAGAGAAGTCCGTACTCGGGCGACGCGCTCGGATCGGTGCTGTGCACCGCGGCGAGCACGTCCACCCCGGGCGCTGTGACGTCCGGTTTGATCACACCGGGAACCGGCTGATTCGGTCCGCGCGAGCTGAACGCGGCCAGCACATCGCCGTTGGTAGCCGACTGGTCGGTACTGGTACCCGCGATGGCACCGGTGTGTCCTTCGCCCTGCGCGAGCCACGCCCGCAGCGCCTGGCCGTCGGTGAAACCGACATGAACCGCGGGCAGTTCGTGCGGATCGGCCACCGTCGAGTCGCCGCTGGCCTCGTCGTTGGCCAGCACCATGCCGCCAGCACCGCCGAGCTTGACGTTGCTGCCCTTCTCCACCCGTGGGTTCACCCCGCGCAGGCAGACCACGATCTCACCGTCGAAGGTGCCCGGCGGGAAGGGTGCTCCGCACAACTCGTCACCGTAGTCGGCGGCATCCACGATCGCGGCCGGCCCATAGCCCGCGGTGAAGCTCTTTCCGGCAAGGTCGGCGGGCGGAGTCGGGTCGCCACCCGAGAGGTCCCGCAGCGAGTTGACGAAGGCGCGGTCATGGGTGCTGGCCGCGACACTCAGCAGCCACGGGGAGTTCGCAGGAGATCCGACGGTCTCCGCACCTGGACCACTGTTGCCCGCCGAGGCCGCGACGAAGATCCCCGCCTCACGCGCGGCGAGGAACGCCAGGGAATCGTCGTCGTTCCACGGATCGTTCGGCCCACCGCCTATCGAGTAGTTGATCACGTCGACGCCGTCGGCGACCGCCTGATCGATCGCCGCCACCAGCGATGGCGACGTGCAGTTACCGGTGGCAAGACATCCTTTGTAAGTGATCAGGTTGGCATGCGGTGCCACCCCGGAAACGCTCCGGGTGATCTCGGTCGTCGGCGCCTCGACGGTGGCCTCGAGGACATTGCCTGCCGCGGTGCCTGCGGTATGGCTGCCGTGGCCGTTGTCGTCCAACGGTCCGCTGCCGGTGAAGTCGTGCACGCCGATCAGCTTGTCGTTGCAGAACGGCGCTCCGCCTGCCGGAGCGCACAGACCGTAGAACTGACCGCGCGGGTTGCTGTGCCGATAGCCGTCGCCACCGACCGCGGCGAACGAGGGGTGATCATGGTTGACGCCGGTGTCGATGACACCGACCACAACGCCCTCACCCTGACTTCCCGGCCTGCCGCCGGTCGCGCCGCCCGACCAGATCTCCGGGGCACCGATCCACTGCGGTCCCGCGTCGGTGGTGACCTCGCGGTTGTATTCCTTACTCACGGACGCGACGCCGGGCAACCGTTCCACGGCGCTCGCTTCGGCCTCGGTCAGCGAGATGGCCATCCCGTTGTAGGCGTGCAGGTAGCGCAACTGCGCCGTGACCGCTCTACCAATGGCGACCGCAGCCGCACGTCGCACCGAGTCATGCCGGTCCTCGAGGTAGCCGAGATACGCCTTGCTCGCCGCGCTGGCCGGGTCCAGGCTCGCCTCGCCACGCGCAGCAGGGCTGGTCGGGGCCAGCCCGGACACCCCGCCGCGGTAACCGGCCAACGGGGCGTCGGCCAACCGGACCAGATAGGTCGCTTTACCAGCATCTCCGCCGGCCGCGATGCCGGACGGGACGATGAGTCCGGACAGCACGATCACACCTGCCACAGCTGCGC
>JBOHER010000464.1:0-1844 GCA_050701115.1 Haloechinothrix sp.
GGGAAGACGTGATGGCTGTTCAGGGTCCGTTCAAGGTGAACTTTGGTGAGTTGTTCCCGCATGGCGCGTGGTCAAGTCCCTTGGGGTGGTGTAACGGCTGATCCTTCGGGTTGAGGTTTAGAAGGGCTGCTCGCCGGGGGCGAGTTCGGGGCTGGGGTGGGTCTCGGGCCTCCATTCGGTGTCGGGGTCGAAGAAGTCGTCGGGCCAGGGTGCGGGTCGGCCGTGCTGGTCCCACCAGCCGGTGAAGCCACCGGCGGTGAGGATGGCGAGGTCGTGTTCGCGGCGGGTCGGGTTGGTCATGCTGCGGGCTCGATCTCGGGGAGTTCGCCGGGGTCGCCGGGCTGGGTGTGGGCGGCAGCTGCGGCGGCGGCTGCATGGATGGTGGCTCGGGCTCGGGCCAGCGCGTCGAGTCCGAGGTAGCGGCGGCCTTCGGCCCATTCGTCGTGTTGCTCGGCGAGCACTGCGCCAACGAGGCGGGTGACGGCGTCGCGGTCGGGGAAGATGCCGACCACGTCGGTTCTCCTGCGGATCTCGCGGTTGAGACGCTCGTTGGGGTTGTTGGACCAGATCTGGCGCCAGATCTCCTTGGGGAACGCGGTGAAGGCCAGGATGTCGGCACGCGCGGCGTCGAGGTGGTCGTGCACGTCGGGCAGCTTCTCGGCCAGGGCGTCGAGAACCCGGTCGTACTGGGCGTGCACGGCTTCGGCGTCGGGCTGGTCGTAGACCGAGTGCAGCAGCGCCTTGACCCACCCCCAGCTGCTCTTGGGGCACACGCTCATGAGGTTCGCGGCGTAGTGGGTCCTGCAGCGTTGCCAGGCTGCTCCGGGCAGGTTGGCGGCGATGGCCTCGACCAGGCCGGCGTGGGCGTCGGAGGTGACCAGCATGACGCCCTCGGGCCCGCAGGTGAGGCCGCGGGCGACCAGGTCGGCGAAGAACGCGTTCCACGCCGCACCGGTCTCGGAAGTGGCGACCTTGACGCCGAGGATCTCCCGGTGTCCGTCGGCGTTCACGCCGGTGGCCACGAGCACGACGGCGTTGACTACGCGGCCGTTCTCGCGGACCTTCATCGTGAGCGCGTCGGCAGCCACGAACGCAAACGGCCCGGCATCGCCCAGTGGGCGGGTGCGGAACGCGGTGACCTGCTCATCGAGGTCGGCGGCCATCCGGGAGACCTGCGACTTCGACAGGCTCGTGATCCCCAGCGTCTGCACGAGCTTGTCCAACCGCCGGGACGAGACCCCGAGCAGGTAGCAGGTCGCGACCACCGAGATCAGCGCGGACTCGGCACGCTTGCGGCGCTCCAGCAGCCACTCAGGAAAGTAGGAGCCGGAGCGGAGCTTGGGGATCGCCACGTCGAGGGTGCCGGTCCGGGTGTCCAACTCGCGGCGCCGGTAGCCGTTACGGGAGTTGGCCCGCTCCGGCGAGGGTTGGCCGTACTCGGCACCGCACACCGCATCGGCCTCCGCGCTCAGCAGCGCGTTGATCACCGTGGTGAGCAGGTGACGCATCAGATCCGGCGACGCATCGGACAGGCCCTTCTCCAACAAGGCAGCAGGGTTCAGAATGTGAGGAGCGGTCATCGTGATGGTCCTTTCGAGAGTGCTTTGATTCGGTTCACTCGAAGGATCACGCGGTGGCCGCGTCCTCGTCCGGCGACATGCCGGTGACGATCACGCCAACCGCGTTACACCATTATCAGGGACGCAACTTGGCGTCGAGGGTGACCCTGTAGCCCATGCTGGTGAGTTGCTGGATGGCGCGTTGCTTGGCTCGTTCTGGCCGCAGCCGGGTGTAGAAGTCGCCGCCGGGGTCGTCGTAGAGCGTCCCGGTGGTGGCCATCTGCC
>JBOHER010000465.1:0-9560 GCA_050701115.1 Haloechinothrix sp.
GCCGTCGATGATCAACAGCTGCTTCAGCAGGTCCTGCAGCGTCACCAGCCCGATCAGCTTGTTCTCATCCTCGACGAGGGCAAGGTGGTTGCGGTGCTCACGCATGCTGCTCAACGCGGTGTAGATCGGGGTGCCGGCTTGCAGCGTGAGCGCGGGTCGCAGTAGGTCGGCTGCCGTGGTGTCCGGCGGCTGTGTCAACGTGTCGCGCACGTGGACCACACCGAGCGGCCGCTCGTCGTTCCACACGACGAGCCGGAGGTGCCCGCTGGCGCGAGACGTCGCCTGGATCTGCTCGATGCCTGCCTTCGCGGCAACGCCGACCACGTCCTCGCTCGGTCGCACGATCTGGCGCAACGGCTGGGAGTGCAGCTCCAACGCGGTGGCGAGTTGGCCGTGCCGCTGCGCATCCAGCGCACCTGCGTTCGCGGAGTGCTGCACCAGGTGCCGGAGGTCGTCGGGGGTGCGGCCTGCACTGACCTCGTCCACCGGCTGCACGCCGACGCGATGCAGGCACCAGTTCGCCATCCCGTTGAGCGCCACCAGTGCGGGCCGGGTGAACCACATGAACATCCGCATGGGGATGGCCAGCAGGGTCGCCGACTTCTCCGGGTGCGCGATGGCCCAGGACTTGGGCGCCATCTCGCCGACGACGAGGTGCAGGAACGTGACCACCGCGAGGGAGAGCACGAACGCGACGACGTCCGCGGAGGTTTCCGGGACCCCCCAGCCCTCCATCACCGGCGTGAGCATGTGGTGGACGGCCGGTTTGGCGATGGCACCAAGGGCCAATGTGCACAGGGTGATGCCGAGCTGTGAACCCGCCAGGAGCAGGGACAGCTCGCGCGCGCTCTTCAACGCGGCCCGTGCCGAAGCGCTGGTCTCGGCGGCTTCCTCCAGCCGATAGCGCCGGGCGGCGACCAGCGCGAACTCGATGGCGACGAAGAACGCGCTGAGCGCGATGATCGCGGCCGAGATGGCCATCGCGGCGAAGGGGCTCAACTCACTCACCGGTCCAGCCCCTCACCCGTGGAGTCCGCGAGCGGTGCGCTGTCCAGCAGGCGCAGCCGCACGGTCGCGGGCACGTGCCGGTCGACGGAGTCCACGGTCACCGTGATCCACTGCTCCGGTTCGTCCGCGGCGCCGGGTGGGCGGGGCAAGGGCACCGTGGCCGCGTCGCCCGGTTCGGGTAGGCGTCCCAACTCGGTGATGATCAGGCCGCCGATCGTCTCGTAGTCGCCGTGTGGCAGGTCGTGCCCGAGCAGGCGCTCCACCTCGTCGATGTGCACGGCGCCGGGCAGCCGCCAGTTGCCGTCCTCGCCGACCTGCGGGTGATCTTCACCGACCGGGTCGTGTTCGTCGCTTATCTCCCCTACCAGTTCCTCGGCGATGTCCTCCACGGTGATGACACCGGCCAGGCCGCCGTACTCGTCCACCACGCAGGCCAGTTCCGCACCCTCCTCGCGCAGCCGGTCGAGAACCGCCGGCAGCGGCAGGGACGCGGGCACCATCACGGGGGCCACGGCCACGTCGGCCACCACGGTGGCGCCCAGCCGGTTACTGTCCAGCTTGAGCACATCGCGCAGGCAGATCACCCCGACGACGTCGTCGATGTCCTCGCCCAGCACCGGATAACGCGAGTGCCCGGAGGACATCAGCTCCACCACCTGGCTGACCGGCTGGTCGGCCAGCACGGTAGCCACTCGCGGCCTGGGGATCATGGCGTGGTCGGCGGTCCGCTCATGCAGGTCCAGCACCCGATCCAGCAGCGTGGACAGCTCCGCGGGCAAATCACCGCTGTCGCGGGAGTCGGCGACGATGCGTTCCAGATCCCTGGGTGTGGCGGCGTGCTCAACGTCGTGCACCGGTTCGATCCGCACCGCCTTGAGCAGCAGGTTGGACGCGTGGTCGAACAGCCGGATCAGCCAGCCGAACGCAGCGAGGTAGACGTGCGTGGACCACGCCAGCCAGCGGGCCACCGGCTCGGGGCGGGCGATCGCGAGGTTTTTCGGGAACAGCTCGCCGAAGACCATCTGCACGACCGTGGACAGCAGCAGCGCCAGCACGGTGCCGATGGCGATACCGACCGCGGTGGGCACGCCGACACCGCCGAGGAGTTCCCCGATGCTGTCGCCGATCAGCGGCTCGGCGACGTAGCCGACCAGCAGTCCGGTGACGGTGATGCCAAGCTGAGCGCCGGACAGCATGAATGATGTGCGGCTGGTGATGCGCAGCGCTCGGGTGGCGCCGTCATCACCGGCGGCCGCGCGGGCCTTGAGCCGGGACCGGTCCACGGCCATGTAGCCGAACTCCTGCGCCACGAAGTAGCCGGTCGCCGCGGTGAGCAGGAGTACTACCAGTACGCCGAGAAGAATGTTCAGCACGATCACCGCGGTGCCACCGCCTCGGAGGATTGATCAGCGGTGCGGGTGCGCGTGGTTATCGGAGGTTCTGGGTCGGGATCGGATTCGCAGCGTCTCACCTGGACGCTGCCGGTACTTCGGGAGGGGTCCATGTTCCTCTCAAATCGGGCCGGACTCTTCCGCTACCCTATAACCTCGCGACGCCGTGGAAGTTCCCGGCGTCGCGAGGGTGTGGCGGAGATCAACTCAGCGCACCGGGGCGCACAGGGGAAATGTACCCGGGTTGACATCCTCCCGGCCGTGAACGACCGGGATTCCTGCCGTATCGCTCACGCGGCACCTCGGAGAACAGCGCGAGCCCGGCATCGTGGATCGACCTCGGCAGCTTCGTGCGTGCGCTTTCACCACCCACCTGCTCCACCGCCGAAGGCCGGGACAACAAGCTGTCCCGGGACCTCTGGAAGCCGATTTTGGAGAAGCACGGCGCCGACCTGGTGCCGTCGGGCCACGACCACACCTATGGGCGCGGATTCACCGCCGACAACAACACGCGCCTGCGCATCGTCGAACGTGACGCCGACGACTTCTGATCGGCATCGGGCACCCGCTCGGAGAGCCCCTGGCCGGATTGCTCCCGGCAAGGGGCTCTCCGAGTTTCGGTCATGGGGTGAGTGACTCCAGAGCACGCGCGGAGCCGGGGTGGACCGGGATCGGGTCGGTATCGGCAGCGACCCCGGCGTCCAGATCTTCCGCGGCGGGGTGGACCTTGACCAGCTCGTCCTTCTTGTCATAGGTCAGGGTCGTCAGCGCACAGGCGAGGTTCGCGGGCATGTCGTCGCGCACCATGAGCACATTCGGTACGACGATCGACGGTGCATCCTCGGCGAGATCGTATGTCGCAGCCGGGATCGCTTCCTCGTCGTACACCGGACTGATCTTCTGCAACTCCGGGAGCAACGGGGTGGGGTCTATGAACTTAACGTCGTCGCCGAGCGAGGTGAACAGATCCGTCAGTGCCGGCGTGGGCAGGCCGCCGGACCAGACCAAGCCGTCGAGGCTGCCGTCCTTCATCCCGTCGACGGTCTTGGTGAGATCCAGCCGCTGCGCCTTGACCTCACCGTGCTGCAACCCGGCCGCTTCGATCAACCGGTTCGCGATCACCTCGGTTCCGGATTGCGGTGACCCGGTCGAGATCCGCTTGCCCTTGAAGTCAGCCACGGAGTCGATGCCCGATCCGGCACGGACCACGACCTGCGTGTAGTTGGGGTAGATGCGGCCGATTGTCGACACGTCCTGTGGGCTGTCGAAATCACCGTCGCCGTTGACGGCGTCCGCCGCGGTATCGGCGAGCGAGAACGCGATGTCGTAGTCCCCCGCCACCAACTGCTGGATGTTCTGGACCGACGCACCGGTCTCGGCCGATGTCGCTTGCAGGTCGGTCTCGGAGTTGATCAGCTTCGCCAGGCCGCCGCCGACCACGTAGTAGACGCCGGTCGAGTTGCCGGTGGCGATGTTCACCCGGCCAGTGCCCGCGTCACAGCCGTCGGCGTCCGCACCGGCACCTGCCGTGGCGCCTTCGCGCTGTCCGCCGCACGCGCTGAGAGCAAGCGCGGTCGCCAGACCAACGGCGAGTAGGGAGATGCTGCGTTTCATGGGTTTCTCGCTCCTTCAGTGGGGAGGGTCGAGGCTTCTGCGGCGAGGGTTCTTCTTCGCCGAGTAGCCAGATGGATCGCTATCGCCAGCGCGAGGAGGGCGACTCCGGCCAGGATCGAGGCCGGTTCGAGGTAGAGCAGCAGCAACGCGGCCGGGACACACAGGACCCGTTCGAGGGGGCCGGCCGCACCGAACATCCACCCGGTGGTGACCACAGCGAGTGCGGCGACGGCGGCACCACACACGGCCGTGGCCCAGACGATGTCGATGAACGCGCCGCGGGAGAGCAGCAACTCGCCGTTGCCGGAGATGACGAACGCCATGGGGGCCAGGAACGCGGGGAGGGTGTACTTGCAGGCCTGCATCATGGTCGGGATCACCCTGCCGCCGGTGATCGCGGCGGATGCCACGGCCGCGAGCGCGGTGGGCGGGGACACCTCGGAGAGCACCGCGTAGTAGAAGATGAACATCGCCACCTCCGGCCCGCCGGCGCCGAGCGAGATCAGCGCGGGCCCGATGATCACCCAACTGAGGATGAACGAAGCCGTCACCGGAACCGCCAGGCCGAGGATCAGGATGGCGACCGCGGAGAAGAACGTCGTGAGCACCAGCACCGTGGCCTCGGTGGGTGCCAGCGCGGCCGCGGCCGAAACCAGGAGATCGGACAGGATCTGCCCGAGGCCCGTCTTGGCGATGGTCGAGGTGATCACCCCCGCTGCCGCGCAGACCGCGATCACCGGAAGCGCGGAGCGGATGCCGCTCGCCAGGGCGTCGAAAAGGCGCTTGCCGTACGACGCCAGCGATTCCTTCAGCTCCATTCGCTCCAGCTGGTGGTCCGAATCGTCGAGACCGCTCACCACGGGGCGGCGGGACAGCACGGCTTCGGCGAGCCCGAACAGGGCGGCTATGCCGGTGGCGTAGACGACAGCGCGAAACGGCGGCACGTCGATAGCCAGGAAGAACACGATCACGCCGAGGCTGATGAAGTGATACCCCGAGCGGAGCAGCAGGCGCAGCGGACTGCCGATCGCGAGGTCGACCCGGCGGGCACCGAACCGTCGGGCGTCGATCTCGACGGCGATGAAGATGCCCAGGTAGTACAGCAGGGTCGGAACGATCGCCCAGCCGAGGACCTGGATGTAGGAGACGCTGAGGTACTCGGCGATGATGAACGCCGCTGCGCCCAGGGTCGGCGGCGAGAGGATCGCCCCGATGCCGGAGGCCGCGAGCATCCCGCCTGCCGCCTCGCGAGGGTAGCCTGCCCGCTTGAGAATCGGCCAGGCGAACGATCCGAGCGTGACCGCGGTCGCCGTGCCGGACCCCGACACGGTGCCCAGCAGGAAACCGGACGTGGCCACCGTACGTCCGGGAGCAGTGCCGGACTTGCGGAACAGCGAGAAGCTGAACTCGACGAAGAACCGGCCTGCCCCCATCCGGTCCAGTACCGAACCGTAAATCGTGAACAGCACGATGTAGGTGGCTGCGACGTCGAGCGGTACGCCGAAGAACCCACTCGCTTCGTTGTACAGCGCGTTGACGATCTGCTCGATGTTCAGGCCGATGTGCGCGATCGCCCAGTCCATCGGCAGGTACCCGCCGTAATAGGCGTAGCCGAAGAACACCAGACAGACGGCAGGCAGCACCAGGCCGGTCGTCCGTCGGGTGGCTTCGAGCACCAGAACCAGCAGGACCATTCCGGCGAGGATGTCGAGCATGAGCAACGAGCCCTGGCGGTCGAGGAACCCTTCGAAGCCACCACCACCGATGGCGGACAGGGGCAGCGGGAGCACCGGGTACAGGCCGACGACGAGCGCCACCCCAGCGAGCACCCAGTTCACGATGCCGGGGTTGTCGTCGCTGACAGCAGTGTTCACCGCGTCGGTGACGGCCGGAGGCTTGCGGGCGGGCCGCGTCCGATAGCAGATGAACACCAGCGGGAGGGCCAGCGCAAGGAAGATGACCAGGTAGTACTGGCTGCCGAGCTCGAGCGGCCGGAATACCTGCCGCAGCACGAAGACCGCCACGGCGAAGCACCACAGGCTGACGAACCGGTCGACTTTCCGGGACAGCCGACGGGAAGGACGCTCTTCGTCGTAGTCGGCAACCAGCGCGTCGACGTCGACGCGCTCGGCAGCTTCGCGGGTGGCGGTTGGCGTAGGCACGCCGGGTAACGTAAGCAGTGTTCGGGGTCACAGCAATGGATCGAGCGCGAGACTTTACACAGGCTTAGCGTTGATCGATCAACTCAACCCGAGGGCCTGATGCGCATCCTGCTGGTCGAGGACGATGACCGTGTCGTCGCGGCGCTGACCCCTGCCTTGCGGCGGGTCAACCTGGTGGTGCGGCGGGCGGCCACCGCGGCGCAGGCGTTGGCGCAGTACGACACAGCGGACCTGATCCTGCTCGATATGGGTCTGCCCGACCAGGACGGACTGTCGCTGTGCAGGCAGATCCGCGCGCACAGCGACGTGCCGATCGTCGCGGTCACGGCTCGCCGGGAGGAGGCGATGGTGGTCTCCGCACTGCGGGCCGGGGTCGACGACTACGTGACCAAGCCGTACCGGCTCGCCGAGCTGATCGCGCGGATCGAGGCCGTCCTGCGAAGGTCCGGGCGCAAGCCGGCCGAGCTCGTCACCGAGGTCGGCGACATCCGAATCGACCTGGGAACGCGGCGGGCCTACCTCGCAGGCGCGCCGCTCGCGCTGGCACGCAAGGAGTTCGACCTGCTGCACATGCTGATGCAGAGCAGGGGTGACCTGGTGACCAGGGAGGCCCTGATGGAGGCGATCTGGGACACCTCCTGGGTGGGTGCGTCCCGCACTCTCGACGTCCATGTGGCCACCCTGCGCGGCAAGCTCGGTCGCCCGCGGCTGATCGAGACGGTCCGCGGGGTTGGCTACCGACTCGCCGGTCTGCCTGCCACGGCGGACCAGGCCTGAGCCATGGGTCGCCGTCTGCTGGTGGTATCCGTGACGCTGGTCAGCGTCCTGCTGCTGGCCCTGATGGCCCCGCTGATCAATGCCTACGCCGCGGACCGCACCCAGGACCTGTTCGTCAAGCGCCTCGGCGACGTGACCCGGTTCGCCGTGCTCGCCGAGGACGCATTGGAGGGCGACGGGTTCGGCGAACTGATCACCGACCTGGCGCGGTACGCCGAGGTGTACGGCGGAACGGTGATCGTCACCAACGCCAACCGTGCGGTGGTCGCCTCATCGGCTGCGCACGTCGACCCGGCACGTCCCGAGGTGTCCTCGGTGATCGACAGGGCTTTGTCCGGCAGCGGGTCCCCGCAGCCGGCAACCGCGTGGCCGTGGGTGGACCGGCCGTTCGTGTTGGGGTCACCGGTCGGCAGGGATGCGCAGGTGCTCGGCGCCGTGGTGATGATCGCGCCAACCGACTCAGTGCGGGACAGTGTCGGGCAGCGGCTGATGTGGCTGGGCATCGCAGGGCTTGCCACGCTGGTGCTGACAGCGTTCGGACTGGTCGGCCCGTTGGTGGGGTGGATCCTGCGGCCGGTGCATGACCTGGACGATGCCGCCAAGAGGCTGGCGCGGGGCAACCTCACCAGTCGGGCAGCCCACCAGACCGGGCCCCCCGAGCTCCGCGACCTTGCCAGGTCGTTCAACGTCATGGCCGACAACGTCGAGATTTCACAACAGCAGCAACGAGATCTGATCGCGGATGCCTCACACCAACTCGGCAACCCGCTGACGGCGCTACGGCTCCGCGTGGAGAATCTCGGCGCGGCAGCCGAGCCCGAGCCGGATGCGATAGCGAAGGCGCTGGAGGAGACCGACCGGTTGAGCGCCATCGTGGAGTCGCTGCTCGACTTGAGCCAGGTGGGGGCGCACCGGGTCGCGACCGGGTGTGTCGACGTGGCGGGGCAGGTGCGGCACCGGTGCGACATGTGGGCCCCGATGTTCGAGCAGTTGCATGTGGACACTCAGGACAATGCCTGCGCGTTGGCCACCGATGACCTCATCGACGTGGTCCTCGATGCGCTGCTCGATAATGCCGCGAAGTTCGCGGCCGGTTCCGCCGTCGAGGTCACCGTCGCGACCGACGCCGACCAGGTCGTGTTGACCGTCCGGGACCACGGCCCGGGGCTGGACGCGGAGGACGTGGCGAAGGTCGGCGCGCGGTTCTTCCGGGGACGTCAACACCAGAACATCTCGGGGACCGGACTTGGCCTGGCGATCGTCCGGGCCAGAGTGCTCGACATCGGCGGCGAGTTCGTGGTCACCTCGGCCACCGGCGGCGGACTTGCTGTGCAGACCCGGTTCCCGGAGTTCACACCCGTTGCTCCCGGTAGTAACGGACCGCTCCCGGGTGAAGGTCGAGCGGAGAGGTGAAGATCGCCGCGGCAAGGTTGGGCGTGGGTACGCCGGGGGCCAGCCGGTCGATCTCGTCCTCGGCCTCGAACATCACCCGCGTCACCGCGTAGGCCAGTTTGGCAGTCATGTCCCTGGCCACCACGAGGTAGTTCTTGACGCTCACGGTGTCCACCGCGCCGGACAGGCCGTACGTGGATGCGGGAATAGGCCCACCGACGTATTGCGGACCGTAGTCGGCGGTCATCGGTTCGACCACGTCCTTCAGGCTGACCAGCCGGATGGGGACACGCCTGCTGAGGGAAAGGACCGCCTGGTTGGGGATGCCGCTGACGAAGAAGAATGCCGACATGCTCCCGTCGATCAATGCTTCCGCAGAGGCCTGAAGGGGATCCGAGGAGACATCGATGTCGGACAGATCCAGCCCGTTCTGCCGCAGAATCCGCTGGGCCACAACGCGAGTGCCCGAGCCGGTGGCGCCCAGGCCGACCCGCTGCCCGCGTAGGTGGGCGACCGCACTGATCGGCGAGTCGCCGGGCACGACCAGGTGCACGAAGCTGTCGTAGGTGCGCGCCAACGCGACGACACCCAGCGCGGTGTCGAACGCTCCGGTCCCCCGCGCGGCGTCCGCGGCGGCGTCGCCCAGTGCGAACCCGAGGTCGCAGGTGCCGTCGCTGACCATCCGTAGGTTCTGCACCGACGCGTCGGTCAGCTTCGCCCTGGCGCTCACCCCGGTGAGCCGGCGCCCGATGACGGTGCTCAGTGCCTCGCCGTAACGGGCGAAGACGCCGCCGGGATTTCCGGTCGCCACCGTGAACGTGCTCGGCGGAAACGAGTCCCAGTCATTGCCGAGGCAGCTGGTGAGTGCACTGGCGAACGGGACGGAGAGCGCAGCAAGCGCCGTGCGCCGAGACACCAGCTTGCCCATCGGGACAGACCTTTCGTGACCAAGCAGCCAATGGCGGCAGGATAGACCTGACAGCCTCGACTACGCCGCAGACTGATGGTCTGGTCGCGTAGGCCTGGCCGATACACGGGTGTATCGCGAGAGCGGCGGGTGGGATCAACCATCGGAGTAGCCTGACTTGGCGACCGTATGCTCGTGGTCGAGAATGGACAAACCAGCCACGAGGCACCTCCTCGTGCTGGAGCGCTGGATCAGCTGCTTAGGGCAAGGACGCGGGTCAGGTGCCGTCGGCGGTGCACCGTTCTGGGC
>JBOHER010000466.1:0-7889 GCA_050701115.1 Haloechinothrix sp.
GCTAGCCCCGTTTTCCGCAGCGTTTGAGGTCAGGGCTTGATCATCGGTTTGGCCCGGGTCGCACCGTCATGCCGGGATGAGCTGGGGTTTCGCTGCGGTGTGGGTGTGTGGTCTTGTGCGGGGGGAGTCCTTAAAGCTCGATCATGTAGGGCCAACTTGTGTGATCATTTTCAGGCTGCTGACACGCCGAATTGCATGCTTGTAGTGCGCATGTAGGCGCATTAACGTAGGACCAACTGAAGGTTGGTCTGGCATGTATGTTAAGCGGCACGCGGTCAGTAAGGGCGGCAAGCGGTACGTGTACCTGCGGCTGGTGGAGGCGTATCGGGACGAGCGGGGCCGGGTGCGGCATCGCCTGCTGCGCACGCTGGGCCGGGAGGACGTGTTGAAGGCGTCGGGCCAACTGGACCAGCTGGCGGGGTCGTTCGCGCGGCTGGACCCGCCGCCGGTGGGCACTCGTCGCGAGGTGGGGCCGCTGCTGCTGGTGGGTCACTACCTGCAGCGACTCGGCCTGGTCAAGCTGATCGACGACGTGATCCCGATGCGGGGCCGCGCGCAGTTGACCCACGGGGAGGTGATCGCCGCGCTGGTGGCCAACCGGCTGTGCGCCCCGGCGCCGCTGTACGACGTGGCCGGCTGGGCCTCCAGCGCGGCGATGGCCGAACTGTTCGGGATTCCGGCGGGGCTGCTCAACGACGACCGGCTCGGCCGCGCGCTGGAAGCGCTGGCGCCGGTGGCCGAGCGGGTGCGCGGCGAGCTCGCCCTAGCGGCCGCGTCAACGTGCGGGGTGGACATGTCCCGGCTGCACCTGGACATGACCGCGGTCCGGTTCGCCGGCGCCTATTCCGACTCGGCGCTGGTGGAGAAGGGCTGGGCCGCCGACCGCACCATCGCCCGGCAGGTCAAGACGATGCAGGCCGCCACCCCCGACGGTGTGGCCGTCTACTACCGGCCACACCACGGCGCGGCCAGCGAGCTGCCCTGCTTCACCGCGGCCCTGGAACGCCTCGCGGCCCTGGCCCCACCAGGGGTGGTGGTCGTGGCCGACTCCGGACTGGGATATCTGGGCAGTCTGTGCGCCGCCGACGCCGCCGAGCTGCGCTTCGTGGTGCCGCTGCGCGCCGACACCGGCTGGGCCCAGGCCTTCCGCGAAGACGGGAGCACCCTTGATGCCCTGCCGACCCTCGACCACTGCTCGCAGCGCGAACAACGCCTCCCCGAGACCGACCGCACCGTCTACAAAGGACTACTACGGCCCTTCGACGTCGACGACGACGACACCGGCCGCCGCCACCGGCTGCAGGTGGCCTACATCTGGTCATCGGAAGAAGCCGCCTCCGTGGCCGAGGGCCGCGAACGCGCCCTGGCCAAGGCCGAAGCCGCGCTGACCAGGATCCGCAACGGCCTCGGCGGCCGCTACTACAAGACCAAGAAGCAGGTCGACACCCGCGTCGCGAAGATCATCGGGTCCAAGATCGAGGGGCTGATCACTGTCACCACCGGACCCGCCCGCCGCGGCAAGCCCAGCATCCGCTGGCGGCGCAACCACGACGCCATCGCCGCCGCGTCCCAGCTCGACGGGCTTTACGCAGTAGCCACCAACCTGCCCGACCCACCCGGCCGCGCCCTGACCGCACTCGACGTGCTCACCATCTACAAAGACCAGTGGATCGTCGAGCAACGCCACCGCGACCTCAAACAAACCCTGCACGTCCGGCCGATCTTCCTGCACAACGACGACCGCATCGACGCCCTCATCGCCGTCATCGGCATCGCCCTGCTCGTCTTCGGACTCATCGAAGCCGACCTCCGCCGCGCCCTCGGCGACGGCGTCGCCCTCGCCGGCATCCTCCCCGAAGGCCGCGACGCCATCCCCACCGCCCGCGCCGTACTCACCGCCTTCGCCGGCCTCCACGCCACCTACACCCCCACCGGCATCGTCCTCGACCGGCTCGCCCCCACCCAACGCCTCATCCTCGCCCACCTCAACATCCCCCTACCCTGGCCCGAAAACCAGCTAAACCGGACAAACCATGACACGATGTCCTGCGGAAAACGAGGCTAGCCTGCGATGCCCGCTTCCCGCAGGAAGTCCTGGGCGACGTCGGCCGCGTTCTCCTTGTCCACTTCGACCCGGGCGACGAGTGCGGTCAGCCGTTCGGTGTCCAATGCGGCGGAGACCTTGTTCAATGCTTCCCGGGCTTCGTCGATGAACTCGTCCTCCCGGATGAGCGGCACGATGTTCTGCGCCGGATACATCCGCTTGGTGTCGGTCAGTTGCACGAAGTCATTCGCTTCGATCGCCGATGCGGTGGTGAACAGGTTCGCGACCTGCACCTGGCCGCTCTTGAGCGCCTCGACGGTCACCGGTCCGCCCGCGTCGGTGGTCTGGATGGACTCGAAGCCGCAGCCGTACACCTCCTTGATCTTGGCTTCCCACCGTTGCTTCCACTCGCCCGCCGCACCGAGGGTGAACTCATCGCACTTCGGACCGAGATCATCCACAGTGGACAGGTTGTGTTCCCGGGCGGTTTCCTGGGTCACCACAAGCACATCGGAGTCCTCGGCTTCCGCCTTGTCCAGTACTCCGAGGCCATCCGGCATCGCGCCTTCGAGCGCGGCGAACACGTCGTCGGGTTCGGTTTGGGTGGCCGAATCATCCAGGTACGCGAGCAGGTTTCCGGTGTACTCGGGTACCACACTCAGTGACTCGTCCTGCAGGCCCCGGATCAGGCTCTCCCTGGTGCCGACCCGCAGCCTGGTGGTCACCTGGGCGCCGGCCCCGCGCAGCGCACCCGCGTAGATCTCGGCGAGCAGCACGTTCTCAGTGAAGTCGGCCGAGCCGACCACGATCTGGTTGGTGCCCCCCGCACCCTGGTCGGGGTCGTCTTCCTGCAGCGGATCACCGCCACAGCCCGCCAGTACCAGGGCGCCGACCGCCAGGGATGCCGCCAAGGATGTCCTGAATCCGCTCATACCTGCACGTCCTCCTCGTAGGGTGTTCATCGGACACGAACCGTCTTGGCCGCAAGCCGGAGCCCGCGGGGAACCACCAGCCGCTGCACACCTGCCAGCAGCAGATCAAGCGCGACCGCCAACAAAGCCACGGTGATCGCGGCCCCGGCGACCCTCGGATAGTCGGTGACCCGCAAACCGTCCAGCATCGGCCTGCCCAGCCCGCCGAGCCCGACGTAAGCGGCCACCGTGGCCGTCGCCAGCACCTGCAGCACCGACCCGCGAAGCCCGCCGAGGATCAGCGGCGTCGCGGTGGGCACCTCCACCTTCCACAGGCGCTGCCAGGAGGTCATGCCGACACCGGAGGCGGCGTCGACCGTGCCCTGCTCGACGGACTGCACTCCGGCGTACGTTCCGGCCAGGATCGGCGGCACCGCCAACACCATGAGACCGAGCAGTACCGGCTCGGTGCGCAGCACGCCCATCTGCAGGGACAACAGGGTGATCACGCCCAGGGTGGGCAGGGCGCGCATGGCGTTGGCGAAGCCTACGACCACCGTGCCGCCGCGGCCGGTGTGCCCGACCCACATCCCCAGCGGTAACGCCAGCGTGGCCGCTCCGAGCACCGCGATCAGCGTGTACCAGAGATGTTCGAGGATCCGGCGCGTCAGTCCGTCGGGCCCGGACCAGTTCTCCGCCGCGGCCAGCCATTCGAATACGTCGCCGATCATTTGGCCGCCATCGCCGTCAGGTCGGATGCGCCGTCGGTTGCGGATGCTCGCGCCGTGGTGCCGCCTCGGCCGGCCCGGAGCCATGGCGTGGTCAGCGTGCGCGCTGCGACCAGCAGCAGATCGACCACAAGGGCCAAGACCAGGGTGAGTGCGATACCCACCACGATGGGCGGACTGTAGCTGTTCTGGAAGCCCTCGGTGAAAAGCTGTCCGAGCCCGCCGACACCGATCAGCGCGCCGACGCTGACCAGGCTGATGTTGCTGACCGACGCGACCCGGACCCCTGCGGAGAGCACGGGCACCGCCAACGGCAACTCCACCGCGAAGAATCTTCGGGCAGGCCGATAGCCCATGGCCGTGGCGGCCGCGAGCACGTGTGCAGGCAGCGCATCGAGGGATTCGGTAACCGGACGCACCAGCAGGGCCGCGGTGTAGAGCGTGAGGGCGACCACGACGTTGGCCTCGTCCAGGATCTTCGTGCCCAGAACCCCGGGCAGGATCACGAACAGGGCAAGCGAGGGCACCGTGTAGAGCAGATTGGCCGAGCTGAACAGCAGCCCGCGCAGCGGGCGGTACCGATGCGCCGCCCAACCCAGCGGCACCGCTACCAGCAGGCCGAACAGCAGCGGGAGCAGCGCCAGCCTGGTGTGCACCAGCAGGAGATCGAGCACGAGCTCGCGGTTGCGCCAGTTGCCGAGATACCGGAGCAGCTCGTCGATCACCAGGATTGACCTTTCTGCTGGTCGCGCAGCAACGCGACCACATCATCGGCTCGCACCCCGCCGACAACGGAGCCGTCGACGTCGACCACCACACCCTGACCGCTCGGTGAGGACAAGGCGGCGTCCAGTGCGCTGCGCAGCGAATCGCCCCTGGTGTGCAGCGACTTGCCGCGCTGGAGCATCTGCTCGGTGATCGCCCCGCCGGGCGCGACTTCCCGGGGCGCTGCGGGGGGCAGCCAGCCCAGCGGTTGGCGCTGGGGATCCACCACCAGCAGCCACTTCTCGTCGTGGGGGAGTGGCTGACCCAGGTTCACCGTCCGAAGTGGATGGATCCTAAGGTCGTCGCTGTTGATGAAGGACAGCCCCCGGTAACCGCGGTCCTTACCGACGAACTCCGAGACGAAATCGTTGGCAGGCCGGGCAAGCAGCTCGGGTGGCGGGGCGAACTGGGCGAGTTCCCCGCCCTGCCGGAACACCGCGACGGCGTCGCCGAGCTTGATCGCCTCGTCGATGTCGTGGGTGACGAACACGATGGTCTTCGCCAACTCCGACTGCAGTCGCAGCAGTTCGTCCTGCAATCCCTCCCGGACCACCGGATCCACCGCAGAGAAAGGTTCGTCCATCAAGAGCACCGGAGGGTCGGCGGCCAGGGCGCGCGCCACCCCGACCCGCTGCTGCTGGCCGCCGGACAGCTGTGCCGGGTAGCGGCCTGCCATTGTCCTCGGCAACCCGACCAGTTGGAGGAGTTCACCCGCCCGATCCCTTGCCCTGCGCTTGGACCAACCGAGCAGCCGGGGCACGGTGGCGATGTTGTCCAGGACGGTGCGGTGCGGGAACAGCCCAGCCTGCTGGATGACGTAGCCGATGCCCCGACGCAGCTCAGCGGGGTGCCGCCGCCGCACGTCCTCGTTGTCGATGAGCACGGTCCCCGCAGTCGGCTCGGTCATCCGGTTGACCATGCGCAGCGACGTCGTCTTGCCGCATCCGGATGGCCCCACGAGGACCGTGATCTGCCCGTTGTCGGCCACGAGATCAAGGTGGTCGACGGCCACCGTGCCGTCGTCGAACTCTTTGCTGACGTCACGAAACTCAATCACACCGGGCACCTCCCCGTGGCCGACGACCGTTCGGCCGCCGTGCTGAGGCCGACCTTAACCCAGGAGACCGACAGCAGCGAGGCATGCGGTGTGGCCGGCGTGAGTGTTCAGTTGTTGAACAGTTAGCTCCGGCGCACGCGACAATCATGGCCCTCATCACATCGATGAGGAGGTCTGAGGTGACTGCGGTAGCAGAGTTTCCGGTAGCCACACCGGTCAAGGAGTTCATCTCCGGTACGAAGAAGCTGCTGATCGGCGGCGAGTGGGTGGACGCGGCATCGGGTCGCACGTTCGCCACCTACGACCCGGCCAACGGTGAGAAGCTCACCGAGGTCGCCTACGGCCAGGCCGAGGACATCAACCGCGCGGTCGCGGCCGCACGCAGGGCGTTCGAGACGGGTCCGTGGCCTGCGATGAAGCCCGCCGAGCGGGAGCGGCTGATCTGGCGGGTCGGCGACATCCTGTCCGAGCGAGCCGAGGAGTTCGGTCAGCTGGAGGCCCTGGACAACGGCAAGTCCGCGGCGATTGCGACCGCGGTGGACACCGGCTGGTCGGCCGACGTGTTCCGGTACTACGCGGGCTGGGCGACCAAGATCGAGGGCAGCACGATCAACGTGACGATGCCCTTCGCCCCGCCCGGCAGTGAGTTCCACGCGTACACGCTGCGGGAGCCGGTCGGGGTGTGCGGGCAGATCATTCCGTGGAACTTCCCGCTGCTGATGGCCGCCTGGAAGCTCGCCCCAGCACTGGCGGCGGGAAACACCGTCGTGCTCAAGCCCGCGGAGCAGACCCCGCTGACCGCGCTTCTGCTGGGTGAGGTGTTCTGCGCAGCCGGTTTCCCGCCGGGCGTGGTGAACATCGTGACCGGGTTCGGTGACGCCGGTGCCGCGCTGGCTGCCCACGACGACGTGGACAAGGTCGCCTTCACGGGATCTACCGAGGTCGGCAAGAAGATCGTGGGCGCCGCCAAGGGCAACCTCAAAAAGGTCTCACTGGAGTTGGGGGTAAGAGCCCCAATGTGGTCTTCGCCGACGCCGACTTCGACGTCGCGGTGCCCGGATCTGTCAATGCCTGGCTGTTCAACCACGGCCAATGCTGTGTCGCGGGCACCCGGCTCTACGTGGAGGACACGATCTTCGACGAGTTCACTCAGGCCGTCGCCGAAGCCGCCGGGCAGGTCAAGATCGGTCCCGGCCTCGACCCGGCGACCGAGTTGGGTCCGCTGGTGTCGCAGGAGCAGTTCGACCGGGTAACCGGTTACCTCGACCAGGGACTGTCGGACGGTGCGCGGGCGCTGACCGGCGGCAAGCGATACGGCGAGCGGGGCTACTTCGTGGAGCCGACCGTGCTGGTCGACGTGCAGCCGGACTTCAGTGTGGTGCGCGAGGAAATATTCGGTCCGGTGGTAGCCGCGCTGCCGTTCGAGGCCGACAATGGAGTGATGGCCTCGGCCAACGACAGCGTGTACGGCCTGGCCGCCGGTGTCTGGACTCGGGATATCTCCAAGGCGCACCGCACGGCCAAGCAGCTCAAGGCCGGATCTGTGTGGGTCAACCAATACAACGGCTTCGATACCGCGCTGCCCTTCGGTGGATACAAGCAATCCGGCTGGGGCCGCGAACTCGGCGCTGCCGCGATCGACCTTTACACCCAGACCAAGGCTGTCAACATCGCGCTGTGAGGAAAGGAGAAACCATGAAAACCAAGGCGGCGGTACTTTTCGACGCCGGTAAGCCGTTCGAAATCATGGAGCTGGATCTCGATGGTCCTGGCCCCGGCGAAGTCTTGATCAAATACACGGCCGCTGGGCTGTGCCACTCCGACCTGCACCTGATCGACGGTGACCTGGTGCCCCGGTTCCCGATCGTCGGTGGGCACGAGGGCGCCGGGATCATCGAGGAGGTCGGTGTCGGCGTCACCAAGGTCAAGCCCGGTGACCACGTGGTGTGCAGCTTCATCCCGAACTGCGGAGCCTGTCGGTACTGCTCAACCGGCAGGCAGAACCTGTGCGACATGGGTGCCACCATTCTCGATGGCTACATGCCCGACGGCAGCTTCCGGTTCCACGGCGGCGGGCAGGATTTCGGCGCGATGTGCATGCTGGGCACCTTCGCCGAGCGGGCCACCATCTCGCAGCACTCGGTGGTCAAGGTCGACGACTGGCTGCCACTTGAGTCCGCGGTGCTTGTCGGCTGCGGAGTACCGACCGGCTGGGCGACCGCGAACTACGCGGGCGGGGTCCGCGCCGGTGACACCACGGTCGTGTACGGCATCGGTGGTATCGGCATCAACGCGGTGCAGGGTGCCGCGCACGCAGGCGCGAAGTACGTCGTCGCGGTCGACCCCGTTGAGTTCAAGCGGGAGACCGCCTTGAAACTGGGCGC
>JBOHER010000467.1:0-5819 GCA_050701115.1 Haloechinothrix sp.
GGGACACCCTTACCGAGGGACTGGCATCTGACCGCGAACCCCGGCGTGCTGCCTGCGACCGCGCTGGCACTCGTGGCGCATGTGCTCACAACTGGTGAGTTTCAGCCCCCGCGGCAACGGGCCGAAGAGGCCCTGCAGCCATCCTCGACACAGTGATGCCTGGGCGTTGCTGGGTCGCTGACAACTGCTCACCGCGCTCAGCCGGCTGTGGCGTGCACGAGGTCGCGCAAGACCTGCACGGCGACCGTGAGAGCGGCGACATCGATCGGGTCGGTCCCGGCGAGGTCGGCGTGTGCGGCACGAACTCGCCGGGCAGCAGGCTCATGTGCGGCAAGCCAGCTGTCAAGACCACAACAGCGCACCGCTTCAGTGGCGAGAATCCGTTGCTGCACGGTCATTTCGTCGCGCAGCGCGGACTTGGCCAGCTGGGCCCAGTGCGAATCGTCGTGCTTGATCACCATCGACCTTGCCATCCACGCGAGGTCGAAATGCCTGCCGAGTAGATGGTATTGCTCGGCCAGCACCGGCACTGGGCAGCGAATGTCGGCCGCCGCCGCGGTCAGGTCGAGCGCAGGCAGCAGCGATCCGATCGCCGCGACCTGGCGGGCGAGATCGTCGGGCAGCCCCTGTTCGATGAGTTCGTGTGCCAGGTCTCCAGACGGATTCGTGGGATCGCTCGCAATCCACCGCAGCAGTTCGGCGATCCCAGGCCTGAACCTCGCTAGCTCCTCAGCCACGTCGAACGAACGTCTTGCGCGGCGCAGTAGCCAGCAGGCGTTGTGTTCGAGTACCCGCTCGAGTATTCGACGGGCCGCCATCACGCCGTGGAACGGAATGTCCCGGTCGCTACTGTCCAGCCTGTCCCACAGCAGCTCCAGACTGAACACATCGCGCACTATGAGGTACGCGCGCATGGCCTGCGGGGTGGGGGCACCCGTCCGGTCTTCCAGCCGGTACAGGAAGCCAGGCCCGATCCGATCGATCAGATCGTTGGCAACTCTCGTCGCGACTATCTCGGCTGCCAGCGGATGCCGATTGACCTGTCCGGCGAAGCGCTTCCTGACGGGAGCGGGAAAGTAGTCCCTCAGCACGTAACGCAATCCAGGGTCGGTTGGTAGGTCGCTGGCGAGCACTTCGGCGTGCACGAGGTTCTTTGCGTGCGAAAGCAGCACGGCCAACTCAGGGCGGGTCAGCCCTTGGCCGCGCGAGCGTCGCTCGGCGAGCACGGTGGCATCGGGCAATCGCTCGCGGGCACGGTCGAGGCCCGTCAGGTCTTCCATGCTGCGCATGACCCGGTCGTGTCGGTCAAGTAATGTCGCGCCGTGGCCCGCGGCGATGCTTATCGCCATGGTCTGCTTGCGGTTGTCCTCGATCGCCGCGGCGACCACGTCTTGCGAGCATTCGGCCAGCAGCCGGTCCCGTTCGGGCATGGTCAACCGGCCCTCCTGAACAGCACCACGTAAAAGGATCTTCAGGTTCACTTCGCGGTCGGAGGTGTTCACACCGGCGGCGTTGTCGATGAAGTCGGCGTTCACCCTGCCGCCGCGCAGTGCGTACTCGATGCGTGCGGCCTGAGTCAGGCCGAGGTTGCCGCCCTCCGCCACGACTCGGCAGCGCAACTGGTCGGCGTCCACCCGGACCGACTGGTTGGCCCGATCGCCGACCTCCGCGTCATCCTGACGACTGGACTTCACATAGGTGCCTATGCCGCCGTTCCACAACAGGTCCACCGGCGAGCGCAGGATCGCCTTGATCAGTTCGTCGGGGAGCAGCGCAGCGGCCTCGACGTCCAACCGCGCCCGCACCTGCTCGGACAACGGAACGGCGCGGGCACGCCGGTCAAACACCCCGCCGCCCGCCGAGATCAGCGCGGGGTCGTAATCCGCCCACGAAGAACCGGGGAGCCCGGCAATCCTCTGACGCTCCACAAAGGACTCTTCGGGGCCGGGATCCGGGTCGATGAACACGTGCCGGTGGTCGAACGCGGCGACCAGCCGGATCTTGCGGGACAGCAGCATTCCGTTGCCGAACACATCGCCGGACATGTCGCCGATCCCGGCCACGGTGAATTCGTCCGTGTCCACATCCAGGCCGAACTCGGCGAAATGCCGTCGCACCGACACCCACGCACCCCGCGCGGTCACCCCGAGCCGCTTGTGGTCGTAGCCGGTGGAACCGCCGGACGCGAAGGCATCATCCAGCCAGAATCCGGCGGCGGCGGATTCCGCATTGGCCAGATCCGAAAACGCCGCCGTGCCCTTGTCCGCCGCCACCACCAGGTACGGGTCGTCCGCGTCCAAGATCACGGTGTCGGCCGGGTGCACCACGACGCCCGCATCCAGGTTGTCGGTCACGTCGAGTAGGCCACGCACGAAGATGCGGTAACAGCGCCGCAGGTGGATCCCCGAATCCGTCGGATCCGCGGGAAGGTGCTTCACGACGAAGGCACCTTTCGCACCCGCAGGCACGATCGGCGCGTTCTTCACCTGCTGCGCGCGCACCAGCGCGAGCACCTCGGCCCGATAGTCCTCCATCCGGTCCGACCAGCGCAATCCGCCACGGGCCACCGGGCCGCATCGCACATGCAAGCCCTCGACGTCCGGGTGGTAGACGAAGGTTTCCACGGTCACGCCGGGTCCAACCGGGACCGGCATCGCGGCCGGATCGAGCTTCACCGCGATCGCCGCATCCGTTCGGTCCCGCTGACAGTAGTTCGTACGGCGAACGGCTCGGACGAACGCGGTGTACCAACTCAGTACCCGATCCTCGTCACGGGTGACAACCATGTCGACGAACCGATCCAGGTCGTCGTCGACCGGCGCTGCTCCGGGTATGAAGCGAGCCTCGAACACCTCGACCCATCGGCGGACGAAGTCCGGGTGCTCGAGCAGGATCTCGGCGACGTAGCTGCGGCTCGCGCCGAGCCCGGCCTGCCGCAAGTAGGCGAAGGCCACGCGCACGAGTTGCACCTGTCTCGCCCGGAGCCGGGCGGCCGGCACCAGTCTGGCGAAGTCGTCGGAGTCGCAGCGCCGGTCCCATGCGGCAACGAAGGCCTCGGCCAGTAGCGCGGTGACCTCCTCGTCCATCTGAGCCACCGAGCGGCGGAAGACGAACTCGTCGCAACTATCACTGATCGGGCGGTGGTCGACAAGCAGCAGACCGAGGTGCTCGAACTGCGGTAGCACCGCGGCGAGCTCGGGCCGATTCCCGTCCCATGAGATGGCGCAGCGCAACTGATCGTGGTCGATGTCCCACTGCACCCGCACGGATTCCCGCTGCGGTTGACGTTCGGCCTTACGGTCGGCTCTAGTCACGCTACCGACGTCCATGGCGGCCTCCTGAATAGAGGGTAGTCCCCTCTTCGGGATGGGTCTTTACGATGAGCCGTCGGCCACCTATGCTCAATGTAAGCAACATGTGTTGCGTAGAACGTAACAGGATGAACAGGAGCGTCTATGCAGAGCGGCCGAATCCTGATCGGGGGCAACTGGCGCTCGGCTGAATCCGGCGCGACGTTCGCCAGCGTTGATCCCGCGAGTGGCGAGACGATCGCGGTAGTCGCGGACGCCCGCGGTGCGGACATCGACGCAGCGGTCGTGGCTGCTCGCACGGCGTTGACCGATCCGCGATGGGCCGGACTGTCTCCCGCCGATCGAGCGCGCTTACTGTGGCGGGTCGCCGATCTGCTCGAGCAGCAGGCCGGCGAACTCGCTGAATGGGAGACCCGCGACCAAGGGCAGCCACTTGCCCTCGCGCGCACGGTCAGCGTCGCCGGGGCTGCCGACCACTTCCGGTACTACGCGGGTTGGTGCACCAAGCTCGACGGTCGCGTGCCCGCACACTCGCAGCCCAGCGCGCTGAACTACACCAAGCGGGTTCCGGTCGGGGTGTGCGGACTGATCACGCCGTGGAACTTTCCGCTGCTCATCGCGGCGTGGAAGCTGGCGCCCGCGCTCGCGTGCGGCAACACCGTTGTGCTCAAACCCGCCGAGCAGACCCCGCTCACCGCGCTTCGGCTCGGCCGCATCTTCGAGGAGGCGGGGTTCCCGCCTGGTGTTGTCAACGTCGTGACAGGTGGTCCTGAAGCGGGCCGGGCGCTCGTCGAGCACGACGGCGTGGACAAGGTCTCGTTCACCGGATCCACCGAGGTCGGGCGCGGCATCGTGCGTGCGTCGGCGGGCAACCTCAAACGGCTCTCGCTGGAACTCGGTGGCAAAGCCGCGAGCGTGATCGCCGCCGATGCGGACATGGACAGCGCGGTGCTGGGAAATCTCCGCAGTGGGATCCAGAACTCGGGCCAGGTATGTGCGGCATCCTCGCGCTTCTATGTGCAGCGGCCACGGTACGAGGAGTTCACCGAGCGGCTGGCCAAGGCTGCCGAGGCTGTCCGCCTCGGCCCCGGACTCGATCCAGCCACCCAGATGGGTCCGCTCGTGGGCGAGGAGCACCTCTCTCGCGTCGCCGATTATGTCCACAGTGGACTTCAACAGGGTGCGTCCCTTGTGACCGGTGGCGGTCGCGGACAAGGTGCGCTCGAACGTGGCAGCTACTACCTCCCGACCGTCTTCGCCGATGCCGACGACAGCATGCGGATCGCGCGGGAAGAGATCTTCGGCCCGGTCCTCACCGTGATGCCCTTCGACGACCTCGACGAGGTCACGGCGCGGGTTAACGACTCGCCGTACGGGCTCGCCGCGTCGGTGTGGACACGCGACCTGCGCACCGCGCACCGCTTGGCTGAGCAGATCCACGCGGGGTGCGTCCGCGTCAACATGGTCGCAGGCATCGACCCGGCCGCCCCGTGGGGCGGCATGAAATCCAGCGGATGGGGCCGAGAGATGGGGGAAGAAGCAATCGAGGACTACACCGAAGTCAAGAGCGTGTGGATCGGGCTGGAGTGAACATGACAAGTACAGTCGGCGGGGCCGCCGCCGTGGAAAACCGGGCGGACCGATTGCGCAAGCTGGATCGCGCACACGTGCTGCATCCGCACGCCACTGTCGGCCGGGCACCCGAGCCGGTCATCATCCAGAGCGCGCGCGGCGCCCTGCTGCGGGACATCGATGGGCGCGAGTACATCGACGGGACCTGCGGGCTCTGGCAATGCGCCGTCGGCCATGGTCGTCCTGAGCTGGCCGAGGTCGCGGCCAAGCAGATGCGGGAGCTGGAGTTCTACGCGTCGTTCTGGCATTTCTCCAACCCGCCCGCCATCGAGCTCGCGGCGAGGCTCGCGGAAATCTCGCCCGCAGGCCTGGACACCGTGTTCTTCACCAACGGAGGATCGGAGGGCAACGAGACGGCCGTCAAGCTGGCCAGGCTGGCATGGCACGCCCAGGACCAGCCCGAGCGCACGGTGATCCTGTCCCGACAGGGCGCCTACCACGGCGTCGGTTCGGCGTCGCTGGCCGCGACCGGGCTCCCGGCATTCCAGCACGGGTTCGGACCACTCACGCCCGGGTTCGTGCACTTGAGCAAGCCGCACGGCAAGCGCATCGGCGCGGATTCCGTCGATGTGCTGATCGCCGAACTCGAGCAGACGATCGGCGACGTTGGCGCCGAGCGGATCGCCGCCTTCATCGGCGAGCCGCTGCTCGGGGTTGGGGGCATGGTCCCGCCGCCGCCTGGCTACTGGGAGCGGGTGCAGCAGGTGCTTCGCCGCCACGGCATCCTGCTGATCGTCGACGAGATCGTGACCGCATTCGGCAGGCTCGGGCACTGGTTCGGTTCGGAGCACTACGACATCGAACCCGACATCGCGGTCACCGCCAAGGGGCTGTCCAGCGGTTACGTGCCGATGGGTGCGGTGCTCATCGGCAACC
>JBOHER010000468.1:0-17509 GCA_050701115.1 Haloechinothrix sp.
ACCCGAAATCCGCGCCGCCCTCCGCACCATCAACCACCACATCGATCAACGAATCGCCCACGCCCGGCTCCCCGCCAGCTGAAACTCAAGACAAACGTCAAAACCTCAGCGACCAAGGGTCGCTAGCTTTGCGCTGAGCGGTCAACGAGCGCATGGCGGTGCTCCGCTGCGCGCTGTGCCTCGACGAGCTGCTCCGCGCTACCTGTGAGTTGGTCTTCCAGTTCGGCAAGTTGATCGTTTAGCTGGCGCTGCTCATAGCTTTCCTCCGCAGCCGAAGTCCGGTCGGTGGGGACTGGGTCGGGCTGCAGGCAAAGTCGACAGTGACCAGTGGCTACGTCCCTATGTTGCACGTCTTGCATACAGCGAGGACAGACCATGAACTCGAAGTCGGCAAGACGTTCACCGGCGTCATGTAGTCGTCGTAGACGGTCAAGGTCTTGCGTGATCCGGCGACGCTCTGCGCCGTAGTCGACTTGTTGCTGTGCAAGAACAGTTGCGGTCTGGCGCGCCGTCGCTAGGCTGCGCTCAGCCTCGCCGAGCAGGTCGCGGAGAGTCTGGGTTTCGCGGTCGATAACTGGATCAACGGCTTGCCGGAGAGTGTCAAGCTCGGCTCCAGCCGCGGCCTCCGCCTCGGCAGCCTGTGCGTGCGCAGCGACCGCTTCATCCCGGCTTGCCGTGTTGCTGTCGCGCAAGAACTGGAGCACAACCTCGTGGTCATGGTCCGCCGTGTCCAGCTCACCGTTGCGCACTGCAAGATCAGAACGAGTCTGGAGGATGTCAGAGTCTGTCAACCCAAACAGCAACTCGAAGACTGTTTTCCTCTGCGGTTCTCTGTAAGGGGATTGACTAGATGCGATGTCCCGATTTATCTCGGCTTGGCGGACGTACATGAACGTGAAAATGTCCGCGAAAGTGATGCGGTTTCCAGCTTTGGTAGTGTTTGCGGTTCGTGCGGCGGCTCGCATCTCGGTGGGCAAGCCAAGCGCGCCGAGCAGCAACGTATTCAGAGATGGTTCGCGATCCTTGACGAAATGATCCGGCAGGCGCTCTCGGGTGATGCGGTCGACCACGCGAATAGTGTTCTTCTTCGTGGGATCAAGGCTGCGTGTGAGCGTGAAGCGCTCATCGCTCAAGGTGAGCTGGACCGTGACATCCCGAACGTTGTTGACGGCGACGGGGGCCAGTTCGCCGTTGCCGCCAATTCCGTACTTGATCAGTTCGAAGAGCGTGCTCTTGCCGACGCCGACCGGTCCGGCAAGTACTGTGAGAGCCGAGGGGAACTGGTAGGTCACCGTCCCCTCGGTGGTATCCAGGGAAACGGCGTCGAGCCGGAATCGTGTTGTCATCGAATGACCTGCCGCTGGGGACGATCCATCACTTCTGGCAGGTGACGGTAGATGAGGTCTTTCAATGCGGCGCCGGTGAGGCCGCCGGTTGCCTGCGCGACGGCATGGCACCGGTCATCGATCTGTTGCCATGGCTCGGTTCGAGCCATGCTCTGGGCGAGCTTGCGACCGGCGGGCGTAGGCGCGAGGGCGACGCTGCCTTGTCGGCCTGCGACATAACGAAGTAGGCCGCGTCCGACCAGAGCGCCGATGACCGGGTAGTACCGGTCATCCCACGGGCCGTACTTGTATCGAGTCATCGGTGCCTCGACATCAGTTTCGTCGACGTCCTGCGGGATGTGCAAACGCTCGTCCTCGGCATTCAGGTTGTCTAGGACTCGCGGTGCGAGCGCTGGGTAACGTACAAGGAAATCCAGCTTCGCGAGCTTGGTGAGGCCATCGAGTTTGCGGGCGTGTCCTTGGCTTCCGGCGACGGCTGCCACCAGAAGGAGAACTCGCATCTGGTGGTATGCGAGATCGTCTCGCAGTGCTTCGAGGACCCCGGTGGTGGTGCTCGGTGACGTCATGGTTTCGCCGTCCGCTCGGCGCGTAGACGCGTGATCTCAGCCTTTACGTCAAATTGGGGGCTGAACCAGACTTCACATCTGGCGGCTAGGTCACAGATGCCGCCGAGAGCGAGCTCGCTATCCAGGCCATCGAGCGAGCCTGTTTCATGCAGGCGGTCAAGGTGGCCGGCCAGCGCGATCCAGAAAGGCGAACCCCAAGTCCCGGTGGCCGTTCTGACCTCGGAGGTAGCTTCGTCGGCGACCCGCAGGAATACGCGCTCCATCGCGTAGCGTTCCGCGGCGCTGCCCGGCACGCCATCCCCTCGCTCTCGCCAATAGCGTTTGAAATCCGATCGCAGTCGCTCAGCCCGGGAAATGCTCGTATCGGCACACCCGCCCCTGGCCATCTTTATGCTGAGCTTGCTCAGCTGAGCAGGCACGGCGAGCGGCATGTACCCCAATGGGTTGGCCAGTGCGGTTCGTATGGCAATAGCGATGTCGTACACATCGATCGTGCGCGGTAGCAGAGAACGTCGCACTTCGAATGCGGACGTCCCGTCACCCGAGTTTGAGGACGTCGCAAGCACGAGCGGAAGTGCGCCGTCCGGTACTGGCCCATGTGCGCGCATACGCACCCGGAAGAGTTGCAACACCGCTTCCCAGACCGCCGAGGCCGGCACATCCCACCGATCCAACTTGCCCAGAACAGGCTGCATATACATGCTCGGCGCCGCGTGGTCAGTCACCTCGCGGTGCGGCCGGCTGTCATCTATGAACAGCACGGCAAGGAACAAGCAGACCTTCTGACCATGGGCGTCGCTGACGACGCACGTCTTCGCGGTGGCCTCGTCAGGCGCCTGCCACTCCTTGGGCAAACCATCACGATGGAGAAGCAACTCCTTCGCAAAGCCCATCGCGACTTCGTTCACCAACGTCACCGACGGCGCATCCAGTTCGGACCCTGTGGCCTGGTCCCGCAGCAACACGGTCACCTTGGCGAGCTTGCGCGCATCTCCCGGTGCCAGCGCTGCGCAAGTCACAAGCCGAACGGTCGGCTTCTCGTCAAGCGCGAGCCAGCGGCCGAACAGATGAGCCAAGCCGCCCTTGTCGACAAGCTGCTTGACTGTCGTCCACGCTCCGGATGATGGCTCGCGGTGCTTCGCAGACACCAGCTCTGCATCCGGAGCGTTGAGAACCGTCCAGTCCTCGTGGTGCTCGCAGACGATGCGACCGTCCGCATCCGGCGGCAGATGACCGTCGGCGTCGAGAGCATCAGCAAACAACCGCAAGCCATCGGCAGTCGCCATGGCAGCCTGCCAGTCATACAAATCAGCTGTTCGCGCCCCAGCGTCATCACCCGCGGGTACGGCCACAACAACCTCTGCAGCCGTGTCCATCTTCCTCCCCGCTACGACGAGTGACCAGCGCAAGCCAACAGTCCTATCGTCGTCGCCGCAAGATCTGCAACAACCTCTCACCTGGTTCGAGTAACGATCTCAGCAAGGAACGCCTTCTGGTGTTGGTCGCGCATCTCGGCAGCGGGCGGCGTGTTGATCACTGGCGGCGTATTCACCCTGCTCTTCGCGGTGATCACAGCGTTGACGCTGGTGGTCAGGACTCGGCCTCGATAAGTCTCCTCGTTGCAGCTCAGGAGGACTTTTCGCAACGGGCGATCCAGACTGCAGTGCCTGCCGCAGCCGTCGCGCCGACGCCACCGATCCACGCACCCCACGCGGACCAGCTGTCCGGACGCCAGCGCGTGCCGACGCCGAACGCGAGCAGCACGAGAAAGCCCATGGTGACGATGAACGTGATGAACATTCCCTGGTCCGCACGCCGCATACCAGGTCAGTCGCCGACTGCTCGCCGATCGTTTCGCCGGCTTCAGATCACAGATACTGGTTCGTACGGCGAGGCCGAACGAACCCGGGCACCCGGTTCTGGTCTGGGTCGGCGCGTCACACTGCTGTACGGCGCGGAACCCCGGCCTGACTGGTCATCTCGGTAGCGCGGAGGACGACCGGCGCGGTCCGGGCACCGGCAATGTCGCGGTCTGCGCCATGACCTGGCGATCAGCTGTCCGAGCGTGTCGGCGCTATCAGCACTTCCGGTCAGGCCGTACCGGCAGCACCCGCCCGAGGATGCTGCCGGAGCGCTGGGTCGTCGAACGGGTCTCGGCCCCGCCGCACAATCTCCGAGGCCGCCCGCTGTTCCGCTTCGGCACATGCAGCTCCTGCGCGGCTAGATTGGCCACCCATATCAATGCTGGCAGGCCGCCCCGAACATGGCGGGGTTGCCGGGACTCAGCTGGCGGGGATAATCGGGATGAGCAGGTGGGATTCGCGCCCGGGTCCACTGTGGATGGTGCCGTCGTTGTCGTAGATGTTCGCCGGCCGGAACAGCGGGTCGTCGTGCGTTTCGTTGGATGAGCCGCGCATCATCAGCCCGGTCTTGCCCCATTCGAAGGGTTCTGCGTCGTGTTCGAAGTCCTGGCCTTGCACGGTGAGGCCGAGGCGGTAGCCGGCGGGCAGCACGACGCAGGCGGGGTGGATCTCGATGTCGAGTTCGTAGACCTCGCCTGGCCACAGCGGCTTGACGGTCTTGTGGGTCAGGAAGGGACGATAGGGCAGCGTCCGGGTTTCGTCGAGTTCGCGCTGTGATGCCCGCAGCCAGCCCTGGGTGAGCGGGATGTTGGGGTCGGGCATGCCGCGGAACAGTTTCTCGTCGCCGTTCTCGTCGTAGACCCGCACGGACAGGAACAGGTCCGCGTCCGGAGTGGACGCCGATACCCACAGTTTCGCGGCGAGCGGCCCGGTGATCTGGGTCGAGCCGGCAAGTGCCGGGAGCCGGCCGCAGGCGGCCGCGGAAACGGCCCCGATTCCACCACATCGTCAGACCTTCCCACAGCAGTCCCCAGTCCCGCTGGGCGTCTGCTCAGGTCGGGTTGGCGGTGTGCTGCGCGCCCAGCTGCGAACGCAGCGTGCTCAGATCGCAGTAGGCCCGCGGTGGCAGGCCGAAACGCCGGCGGAACTCGTTGATGAAGTGCGACGCACTGGGGTAGCCGACGGCCCGCGACACCGACACGACGGTGCCGTTGCCCCGCACCAGCAGGTCCCGCGCCCTGGTCAGCCGCATCTCCTTGACGAACTGGTACGGCGACTTCCCGGTGGACTGCCGGAACAGTGCGGTCAGCGCCGACGGGCTCATCGCCACCTGCTCCGCCATGTCGGTGACGGTCAGCGGCTCGGCCAGGTTGTCCTGGATGAACGTGACGACCCGCGCGACGGGGTCGTGGTTCTGCTGCGCCGCGGCGATTTCCAGCAGCCGCTCGTACTGCTCGGCCTGCAGCACGCGGTAGACCATCTCCTGCAGGTACGCGGGCGCCAGGATCCGCCGGTCCGGCCCAGTGGACAGCGCCCGCAGGAACCGGATGACCGAACTCATCAGCCCGGAGTCCAGCGCCGAGACGAACGCCTTCGACGGGTCCGGCGGGCTGTCGACCAGCATTTCCGCACGCCGCTGTTCCAGCATTTCCACCGACACCCGCCGGACCACCGCGGGGTCGATCTGCAGCACGAAGGAGAGGAACGGCTTCGTGACGGTCGCCTCGAGGATCTCCGCCTGGAAGTGCAGGTGGCTGTTCAGCACCAGGTAGTTGAACGGGTCGTACCGGTAAGGCTGCCCGTCCACGGTGACGCACTTGCGGCCCTGGCTGACCACGCACAGTGACAGCGACTGGACCTCTTCCCAGCTGGGCGCGGTGGGCTCGTGGAAGCGGTAGATCGTCAGCCCCGGCCACAGCCCGGTGTTGCCACCGACCTCCGGTGCGCGTCCCGCCAGCTCAGAGATCAGGTCGCCGGGCGTCATCCGATCTTCCAGCGGCGGAACGGGCCGCACCATGCCTGCCTCCGACGTCATGGAGCCGCCCCTGGTACACCGGCGACTCGGCCGTTTGGGCCTGACAGTTTACGCCCCGCAGACGAGTGAAGCGAGGCCCGTTCGGAGCCGGTCACCCGATGGTCTCGAACTCCCGCACGCTCCGCTCGGCCAGGTTCGGGATCGCTTCCCCGCGCACGTGCTTCTTGAACGCGTCGGTGGCGCGGTGGTCGGCGTACCCGGAGGCGTCGACGTACTTCTCGTACAGCACAAAGGTGTCCGGGTCGTCCCGGCTCACGTGCGCCTGGAACTCCAGCATCTTCTCCTCCGCCCGGTTGCCGGGCGTGACGGTTTCCAGGATCTGCCGGATCTTCTCCGCCTGCCCCGGCTTCGCGACCCAGGTGGCGACGACAACGTAAGCCATGAATCCTCCGAAGTGCTCAGAACTGCTCAGAACCTGCTGAAACCGATGGCGCGCAACTGCTCTCGGCCGGCGTCGCTGATGTCCGACGGCCGCCACGACGGGGACCAGACCCACGCCACCCGGAAGTCCGCGACGACGGCGGCGTCCTCCAGCAGCGCCGTCCGGATCTGGTCCTCCATGATCCCGGTGAGCGGGCAGGCGGGTGAGGTCAGCGTCATGGTCAGCGTGGCGACGTCGTGCTCGTCCACCGTCACGCCACGCACGAACCCCAGGTCGACGACGTTGACCCCCAGGTCGGGGTCGAGCACGTCGTAAAGCGCCTCCCGCACCGGAACCGACCGCGCGTCCGCCGGCGCACTGTTGACGACGGGTTCGTCCGCGGCCACGACGGGCGCCGGTACGGCGGCGGCTTCGTACGCACCTGCCGGTTGCAGTTCGACACGCACGTCGGCTGTCTCGCTGCTGATCCAGTCGGCCTTGCCGTGCGCCTTCCGCCGCACCCGCACGATCGGCTCCGCAGGTGTGGCGGAACCGCCGACCACGATCAGCTGCCCGGCCGAAAGCCCGGCTCGGCCGGCGTTCGCCAGTGCCTTGTCGAGCACCCGGGCGACCGGCTCACACGTACGACCGGGCCCCCGCCGCAGCTTAGCGACCGCGTCCACCACGCTCAGCCCACGCACGCGTGCCAGCGCCGTCCGGGCGTCGGCGGCTGTCACCCGCGTCTGGGACGCCACCGTTTCCAGCACCGCAAGGGTCGTCACGACAGTTCCTCCTCGGTGAACTCAGCGGGCTCAGGCCCGGGGTGCTGCCTTGGTACGCGGCATCAGCCGTTTCAGCGGCAACGACTCGTCGGCGAGCTGCTCGGCCGTCACCTCGTGCGGTGCGAACAGCATCCGGCGGGCCGCGAGCACGTCACCGGGCCGGTTGAGCGAGATGACACCCTGAATCCGGCCGTCCACCAGCGAGAACGCCGAGAAGCTGCGGTCGGCCAGCCGGCCGCGGAGCACCACCGAATCGAAGGCGCCCATGCGGCCGGTCGACTGCAGGCTGTGCTCGTACTGGTCGGACCAGAACCAGTGCGCCTCCTCGAAGGGCGTCACCTCGCCCGCCAGGTTGGCGGCGACGTTCGCGCCCTGGCGCACGGCGGTGTCGTGGTGTTCGACCCGGATCCGCGTGCCGTAACGCGGGTGGTGCTGGGCCGCCACGTCACCGGCCGCGTACACGTGCGGCGCCGACGTCCGCCCGTACGCGTCGACCGCGAGCCCGCCGTTCGCCACGGCGAGCCCGGCGTCCTGCCCCAGCTCGACGTTCGGCAGTGAGCCGATGCCGACCACCACCAGATCGGACTCCACGCGGTCGCCGCGGCTGGTGGTCAGCACGAAACCGTGCCGACCGCGGTCGACAGCCGTGACGTGCTCGCCCGCGCGGATTTCCACGCCGCGTTCGCGATGGATGTCCATCAGTACCGCGCCGATAGCCGCGCCGAGCACCCGCGCGAGCGGAGCGGGCTCGGGCTCGAACAGGGTGACCTGGGTGCCGAGCGCGGTGGCGGACGCGGCCACCTCGCATCCGATGAACCCGGCGCCCAGGATTGCGATCCGCTGCGCCGTCGCCAGTTCGGCACGCAGTCGTCCGGCGTCGGCGGCCGTGCGCAGGTAGTGGATACCCTCGCCGTCGAACCCGGGAAGGCGCCGTGGCCGCGCACCCGTGGCCAGGGCCAGGTCGTCGTAACCCAGACTCTCCCCTGTGGACAGTCCAACGCTCCGGCCGGCCACGTCGAGGGACACGGCGCGGACACCGAGCCGCAACTCGACCTCGTTGGCCGCGTACCAGTCCGGTGTCAACGGCTGCACCAGCTCCGGCGGCCCCGTCAGGAACTCCTTCGACAGCGGCGGCCGCTCGTACGGCGCCGCCACCTCCTCGCCGATCACCACCACGTCGCCGTCGAAACCCCGCTTGCGCAGGTGGGCGGCGGCCGACGCGGCCGCGACACCGCCGCCCACGAGCACACGACGCTTGTTCGTCATCCGATGTCCACCTGGATCGTGCCGTCCTCGTCCACCTGGCAGGGGAACGAGGTGAGCCGGCAGTTGTCCGGGTTCACGCCGGTGCCGCTGCGGGCGTCGAACACCCACAGGTGCCGGGCGCAGGTGAGGGTCTCGCCGTCGAAGTCGCCCTCGTCGAGCGCCCAGGCCTGGTGCGGGCAGCGGTTCCGGTATGCCCGCACGTCGCCGTCGATGTTCATCAGCAGGACCTTCTCCCCGCCGACCTCAACGCCCGCCATCTCGCCTTCCCACAGCTCGTCGAGCTGCATGGCCTCCTGCCACTGCCGGGTCACCGCTCCGCTCACCGCGCCGCACGCATCCCTTCCGGCTCGAAGATCGGTTCGTGGAACGCCTCGCGGGCGGCCTTCGCGCCGGCAGTCACCTCGCTCGCCGGACGGCCGTGCGCCGGCCGGGTCTCGAGCAGCTCCCCCAGTCCGGCCGCCGCCGCGTCCGCGATCGGCGTCCAGCGGTCGATCCAGCGCCGCAGCACGTCGGCGTTCGACGGCCGCCGCTCGATGGCGAACCGGGCCAGCGCCGAGCTCCACCGGTTGCGCCGGTTGTTGTCCTCCTGCAGGAAAGACAGCAGCAGCCAGGACTCTTCGTCGCGGTTCGCGCGCGAGACCTCCTTGAACTGCCGCACCAGCACGTCGTCGAAGGTCGGCGCGAGCACCAGGTTCAGCGCGACGAACGCCTCGCCCCAGTCGTAGCTGACGAGCGCCTTCTCCACCGCGCGCCGGGCCGGCTGCCAGGCGTCGAGGCTCTCCCAGAGCTGCCGCTCGGTGGTGCCGGCACCGCTGTCCGGGTGCGCGATCTGCAGCTCGCGGGTCCGGTACGCGGTCAGCGTGACCCGGCGCAGGTAGTCGGCGGTAGCGAAACCCGCCGTGTTGGTCACGTACGAGGTCGGGGCCAGGTAACCGAGGTACGCCTGGATCTGCTGACAGCCGTGCAGGAGGTAGCGCGACGGCGTGAACAGCGAGGTCAGCAGGGCCAGCTGGCCGGGCGCGAGCGCGGCGTCCGAGCCCGCGTATTCTTCGAGCACACCACCGGTCTTGGCCTCGGCTTCGGCCTGCACCGTCACGTAGGTCTTGTAGGTCAGCTCGTCCGGGTCGCGGAAGGCGTCCCAGTCCTCGACCTGCAACGGCGACTTGTCGCGGTAGGTCAGGAACCAGAGGTTGGCCGGCGAGGACGGGTTCTGCTCGAACGCGCCGGTGCGGTTCTTGCGCAGCGTCCAGTTCTGGGCGTGCGTGACGATCTCGTAGTCGCTCGGCATCCGGCGGATGTCACCGAACGCGCTGAACGTCTTGCGCGGCCTGGACTTCTTCGGCTGGGTCATGCCCTCACCCCTTCCCCTGCCGACGCGGCCTTCCGCGCCGAGATCCGTTCCCAGACGATCGATCCGCTCGTGGTGATGGCGCGCCCGGCGAAGGACGACATCATCGTCTCCAGCGAGCGGATCTCGAACTCGCTGCCGAGGTAACGCCGCAGCGTGTCCTCGGTCAGCACCACCCGGTCCTCACCCTGGATCCGAACGTACGCGCCCCGGTCGACGACTTCGATCTCCGTGTCCGGGTTGTCGTCCTCGATCGCCGCGATCACCTGCTCCACCTCGTCGCCCATCCGCAGGATCGGGCCCACTGGGTTCTTCACCGTGCTCCCTCCGGCAGGTCGTACTCGACACGGACGTGGTCCAGTGGCCCGATGCCCGCTTCGGCCACGGTCAGCTCCGGCGGCAGCCGCCGGCCTTTGTGGAACACGATCTTCTCGGCGTCGCGGGCCCGCACCCGCTTGCCCTCGACGTGGTGTGCGACCGCGGCCGCCACCTCCCGGACCGTGTCCGCGGTGGTGACCGGCACCAGGATCTGCACGAAGTCGTCCGCGAAGATCGCGTTGAGCGGCACCAACTGCGGGGCTTGGTCCTCAGGACCCAGTTCGACGGTTTCGGGCATGGCTCACTCCTCCCCGGCGCCGGTGGCCAGTGCCAGGCCGGCCGCGGGACGGCCGACGTAGTCCCTCGTCCACGCCTCGTAGTCCGGGTCGTCGCCCATCACCTCGGGGGTGAGTCCCATGTGGGCGAGGATGCCGCCGACATCCATCGGCTGAATCTGCCCGGCGAGGAACCGCTCGATCAGCGTCTCGTGGTTGACGTTGTCCCGGTCCTTCCACCAGATCTGGCGGCAGGCGTTGGTGCAGAAGTGATGGGTCTTGCCGTCGTAGTCCAGCTGCCAGCTCGGGATGCGCCAGCGGCCGGACCGGGTCTGCTCGGCGTTGCAGCAGGGCAGGTTGCACATGCTGCACAGCCACGGCAGCGTCTCGGGGAGCGTGGCCTCGACGTTGTTGGCGTTGATGTTGTCGATGATCACGTCCCACTTGTCGCCGTAGACCTTTTCCCAGTTCGGGTACTTCTCCCGCAGCCAGTCACGCTCGTCTTTGCTGACCGCGGCCTTCGGGCGCCACCACAGTGTCGGGCGCCAGAACCACAGGCCCATGTGCAGCCCGTGGTGCCAGGTGTCGAGGCCGCGCATGAACTCGTCCCAGAACCACGGCTTCTTCAACCCGTAGTCCTCGATCGTGTGCACGAACTGGTCGACGATCCACTCCTCCATGAACTCCCGGTAGGACTGCTTCCGGTGTTCCAGCGGGGTGTAGTAGTCCATCGCCGGGCCGGTGAGCGCGGCGAACGCGCGGGCCGAGCCCCAGAAGTTCTTGTCGATGATCCACTGGGCGCGCACGGGGTCGTGCTCGACGAGGATCTCCATCGTGGGACCGCCCTGCTGCGAGTGGCGGGCCTCGTCGGTCTGGATCGAGGAGATCATGTTGGCGAAGTTCACGTCGCCCGCCTCCAACGCGTCGGCCGAGAGCGCGATGAACTGCAGGTTGGTGAACCCGGTCTCGAAGGTGAACGGCAGCGCGATCGCCAGGTCCACCACGTTCGGCGCGATCATCATGCCGTCGAACAGATTCCGCAGCGAGATCGGCACCCAGTTGTCCATGTGGAACGTCTTCTGGGTCCAGTCGTACTGCGGGTCCTTCTTGATGAACTCGTGCCCGAAGAACGTGGTGATCTGCGCGTGCCGCAGCTCGTCCAGCTGGCCGAACGCGGCCATGTTGCGCCAGGCCGCGTTGAGTCCGAACCGCGCCATCTTTAGCTCGCCGAGCACGGCCGCGTACTCGACCAGCGCGACGCCGCCGAAGTGCATCTTGGTCGCGGACTTCCAGCCCTCGTCGAGATGGTCGAACGTGGTCGAGCGCTGGAGCGCGGCCTTCACCGCGTACGCGGACTGCTCCTTGTCGCGCTGGGTCGCCACGTAGTCGGGGTAGGTGACCTTGTAGTCCTCTTCCCAGCCCAGCCAGGCCTCCCGCGGCACCTTGCCGGTACCGCTGTGCCATTCGGGGAACACGGCCTCGTCGTCGACGTAGCTGTAGGTCCAGTCGACGTCGCGGACGAACCCTTGCCACTCTTCCCGCTTCAGCAGCGTCATCGGTGCTTCCCTTCTCAGTCGACTTCGAGGTGGCCGAGCTGGCGGTTGATTCCTGCGCCGTCCCAGTAGGCGGAAATCCGGTCGATGAGCCCGTCGGCGTCGACGTGGAAGATGAACAGGTGGGGCTCGCTGAACTTCTGCCCCCGAGGCTCGGCCGGGCCCCAGGCGAGCTGCTGATTGCCGCCGATGTCGCAGCGGACCACCACGTCGCCGTTGTCGTTCGCGTCGACGCTGTGCACGTTGGCGAATAGGTCGGGGAACGAGGCGATCAGCCCGACCCAGATGGTCTTGCCGACCGTCTTCACTTTGCCGTCGCCGCGCAGGACGCGCTGCTTTCCCCACACCTCGAACGGCACGTAGGAGAAGTCGGCATTGTCGGCGCACAGGTCGGTCATCGCGTCGACGTCGTGGCTCCGGTAGGCGTCGAAGAAGGCGGTGACCTGCCCGGCCGCTGCCCGGCTCCGGCTCTGTGGTTCGGTTGTCGTCATCGGATTCCCCTCACACGAGCGAGATCTGGTCGAGGCGCTTCACCGCGAGCCGCCGGTACAGCTGGTTCTGGCACCAGTACGCGTCGACGCCGGTGATGCGGTCACCGGAGACGGTGAACCACCAGGCCTGGCCCACGTCGAGGTGCTTCTCCTGGTTGATCGCGCCGAGGTAGCCCGTCGCCTGAGTGCCCTCCACCTTCAGCTCGGCGGTGACCACGGAGCCGGTCTCGATCAGGTTCTTCACCGTCACGAGCAAGTCCGGGAACGCGGTGGCGGTCTCGGTCAGGAAGGCCCGCAGATCGGCCGGTCCGCCTTCGCGCAGTCCGGTCGGATGGATGTCCACCCGTACTGCATCGTCCACAACGGACAGTGCTGCTTCGACGTCGCGCTTGCCGAACGCAGTCAAGAAGGCCGACACGGCCTGCGACGGCGGCGCTTGGGCACCGTCCTCGGCGGCGGCCCGGTTTTCGTCCTGGTCCTTGCGGGTGAAGAGTTTCATCGCTGTCCCACCGCCTTCAGCAGTGCGTCGGCCGTCGCCTCGGTGGAGGCGGGGTTCTGGCCGGTGATCAGGTTCCGGTCCACGACCACGTGCGAGACCCAGGCCGACGGCCCGTCGTCGAACACCGCGCCGGCGTTCTTCAGCGCCGTGTCGACGTACCACGGCAGGCCGAGCTTGCCCGGCACCGTCTGGTCCTCCTCCTCGTCGGTGAAGCAGGTGAGGCGGTACCCGTCGAAGAGCCACTGCCCGTCATCGCGCTCTGGGGCCGACAGCAGCAGCGCGGGCCCGTGACACAGCGAGGCGATCGGAGCCTGTTTGCCGTGCAGCACCTTCAGCAGCCTCGCCACATCCGAGTTGTCGGCGAGGTCGACCATCGGCCCGTGCCCGCCCGGGGCGAAAACGGCGTCGAACTCGGCGAGTTGCTCGTCACTCAGGCCTGCCAGCGAGGTGGGCTCGCGGAAACCAGGGATGGCGTCCAGCTTCGCTTTGCGGTCCGCGGCCAGCTGATGGCTCGCGGTGTCCAGCTCGGCGACGGCGGCCCGGATCTCCTCCGCCGGCAGGCCGCCGTCGAGGCCGTCGTCCACCATCACGTCGGCGAGCTGCCGGTCCTGGCGCCAGGCGATCTTGGCCGCCTTGCTGACCAGCGCGTGAGCCTCGGCCGGCGAGAACCCGCGGGCCTTGAGCCGCTCGGCGATCCGCCGCGCCGCGACCAGGCCGAGCTCGGTGGTCTGATGCAGCGTGATCCGGATGTCGTCCGGGTCGTGGTGGAACGTGCGGGTCACGGACGCGAAGAAGTCCTGGTCCGGTTCGGGGTAGTGGAAAAACGACTCCAGCCCGTAGGGATCCGCGAACGGCGGCTCGCCGTCGGGCGTCAGCACTACCACCTCGGCCCCGGCGTCGACGAACCGGTCGTAGGGTTTGACGGCCTCTTCGGCGAAGTAGCCGGTGGTGTGCCGGCTGCCGTCGGCGAGTTCGATCTCCTTCGCACTCGAGACGAGGTAGGCGATCCGCGCCATGTGACCTCCAGGTGAACTTGCGGTTTCCGTGGGCGTGCCGAAACGCTAACCGCGGGGCGATCCCGGCCGCATCGAAGATTCCTGCGGAAGATATGCGGATTCCGACGCCCGGTGCGGGTTCCGGTCGAGGTCTGCAAGATTCGTGCACGAACCGGCTCGCCACCCGGCCGGGGCGGCTACCTTCGAGAGCGGTCTTTCCGGCTGACGGCGCCGGAGTCACCCTTTCGAGAGCGAGGTCTTTCCCATGACACGCGTACTGTTCGCGGTGTCCGGCTCGGCCCACTGGACGCTGGCCGACGGCACCCGGCACCCGTGCGGCTTCTGGCCCGAGGAGCTGGCGGTGCCGCACGAGATCTTCCGCGGCAAAGGTTTTGACCTGGTGATCGCCACCCCGGGCGCAGTGGTCCCCACAGCCGACGAGGCCGGTTTCAGCCCCGACATGAACGGCGGCTCGGCCGAGCCGGGGCAACGGTTCCGAGCCTACCTGGACAGCATCGCGGATGAACTCGGCGCACCCGCCGACCTGAACGAGGCCGACCCCGCCGAGTTCGACTTCGTGTTCGTCCCGGGCGGACACGGGCCGATGGAGGATCTGGCCGCCAGCAACGAATTCGGCCGGCTGGTCGCGGCGTTCGACGCCGCGGGCAAGCCCGTGGCCGCGGTCTGTCACGGTCCGGCGGCGCTGCTGCCGGCGACCGGTGCCGACGGCCGGTGGCTGTTCGCGGGCCGCCGGGTCACCGGCTTCAGCAACGTCGAGGAGGGCCAGGTGGGCTTCGCCGACAAGGCGCCGTGGTTGCTGGAGGACCGCCTCGTCAAGGGCGGCGGGCGGTTCGAAACGAGCGCCGGGGCCTGGGAACCCCACGTGGTGGTGGACAGGAACCTTTACACCGGACAGAATCCGGCCTCGTCGGCCCCGTTGGCCGAGCGGCTCGCCGGAGCACTGAAACCGGTCGGCACCGTGCTCTGAACCGGGATTGGGGGTGCCCGCGGGGCACCCCCATCACCCGTTCCGGACGCCGAACTCCTCACGTAGCGAACGAAGATCACAATACGCGCGCGGCGTCGCCCCGAATCGCGCGCGGAACTCGTTGATGAAATGCGACGCACTCGCGTAACCGACCGTCTTCGACACCTGTGTGACGCTCAGCCTGCCTTCGATCAGCAGGTCGCGCGCCCGGTTGAGCCGCATCTCCTTCACGAACTGGTATGGCGATTTCCCGGTCACCTCACGGAAGAGGTGCGAAAACGCCGAAGGGCTGAGCGAAACCCGTTCCGCCAGGTCGCTCACCGTCAGCGGCTCGGACATGTTGTCCTGCACATAGGAGACGACCTCGCTCACCGGGTTGCGCGCCACCTCCGACGCCGCGATCTCCAGCAGGCGCGAGTACTGCCCGGCTTGCAGGATCCGGTACACCATCTCGGCTAGGTAGATCGGCGCCAGCACCCGGCGGTCCGCGCCCGTGCCCGTCGCACGGAGGAACCGCAGGGTGGCCGACATCAGCGTGCAGTCCAGCGGGGTGACGAACGCCCGCTCAGACTGGCTGTGCGCCACCCGGTCGAACGTGGTGGCCCGCCGGTCGAGAACGTCAGCCGACACCCGCCGCACAAGCGCAGGGTCCACCTGCAGCACCAGCGAAAGGAACGGCCTGGCCGGCGTGGCTTCGAGGATCTCCGCGGTGAAGTGCTGGCGATCGCTCAGCACCAGGTAGTTGAACGGGTCGTAGGCGTGCGCACGCCCGTCGGCGACCACGCGCTTGCGCCCCTGCGCGATGATGCACAGCGAGAGCGAGCGCACCTCTTCCCACTGCGGGGCGGCGGGCCGGTCGTAGCGGTAGAAAGTCAAGCCCGGCCAGCCACCGGGGTTGCCGCCGAGCACGGGCGCACGAGCCGCGATATCGGCAAGCAGATCACCCGCCGTATGACGTTCCTCGAGGGGCCGGAGCACGTCCGTCACGTCCTTCGCCTCCCGTCCGCGGACCCTCGTCGGCCCCGGACTCCACGGTAGGCCGCGACCGGCCCTACCGGACTGCGGATTCCAGGCGGCCTGCTATGGATTCGCGTCCGCTGAGGGGATGCCGATGTAGGCCTGCCCGTCGGTGTTCCCCCGCAGCGCTGGTGCAGCCTCGGGCACAAAGGTCAAGTCGTGTCACGTCCGGCAGTCACACAGAGTGACCGACTTCGCGTTTGGTGAGTCAGAAGTTCGAGTTGTGGACATAGGCGCCGTGAGCACGAGACGTGATCGGTGTGGGCCTATTGCCCGCGCCGCGCGCGAAGCTCGGTCCGCAGATCACCCAACGTGCGGCCGTCAGACATCCGCCGAAACGCGCCCCAACCGTTCTGGTGGTTGCCGCCCAGCGCGGTGGTGGCACCAGAGGGGTTGGAATACACCCGGCCGTCGGTGAGGGTGTCTCCGGGTGGGGATGCCGCGTTCCCGGAGTTTGGTCAGCACGGTGGTGTGGTTGACGCCCACGTGTTCGCCGACTCGTGGCAGATCGGACGACTTCATAGCCTGGCAAGCCTGTGCGGCAACACCCTTGATCAGGCACCGACCGAACCGGCCTACATAACGAAACCGACCCAATTGGGCATCACGTGTCCAAAATACATCTGTGGAGCTGAGGGGAATCGAACCCCTGACCTCCGCCTTGCAAAAGCGGCGCTCTACCAATTGAGCTACAGCCCCATACGGGCCAAGGCCCGCGCGGATGTTCAGTTGTTGCTGGCCGGCTTCGGGGCCGGCGATGGAGCCGCGCCGTTGGCGCTCACTGAACCCAGCGTGACGTCGCCCGGAGCGGTCGCTTCCCGCCACAGGTCGGCCTCGGCCTGGGCGTCCTTGTTCCGCTTGATCACGAATAGTACGCCGCCGGCGATTGCCGCAAGTACCAAGAGCTTTTTCATTGCCGCTCCCCTCCTTGGAACACCTCACTCGTCCGACGCAGATGCTACTGCACGATCCGACAGCGGAGAGCACCGCCTGACGACGATGCCGACGACGCGCACACCGTCAGGTCGACCTGGCTTTCAGTCGAGACGATGCTCCGTCTTCCCGACCACCGAGTCTTCCCGACCACCGATCGAACATTCTCCAAGCGTCCACAGTCGCTGTCGAGCAGTACCTTCCGCTCGGTCAAGAAGGCTTCACCCCGCCTGCCGCGCTCAGCATCGGACAACTCCAGGCGCGCATCGTTGAGCAAGGTCAGCTCTTCTTCGTTGGTGTGGTGATTGACCACCGCCACCAGGTCTTCCAACTTCCCACTGAAGGACTCGCCCTCCAGTTCGGCGATTTCGAGGAAATCGAGCAGGGCGTGGTTGATCTCCGCGTGTTCCTCCTGCCCATGCTCGACCTCGTCGGAATCGGATGCCTTCTTCCGCAGCTTGGGATAGACGGCGCGCTCTCCCGCCACGGCGTGCGCGATCAACACAGCAGACAACTCAGCCCGCAGTGACGCACGGTCGGCGGTGACGTCACGCAGGCCGCGCATCAGGTCCTCGAACTTGCGGTGATCGCCAAGGATCGTCTGGACAACGTAGCTCCGTTCGGTTCCACGTGGAACCAGGTCAGTGTCTGATCGCGCGCGCGATGTCGTCGAGATCGGTCCGCGTCTGCCGTGCGGTCGCCTTCGCGCCCAATCGGCCCATGATCGCCACCAGCAGGCGTTGCCACCGGGATGCCGAATTCAATGGGCGGACGATGAACCGCATGGTCACCTCGGTGCTGTCAGCCGAGCGAGCCACCAGTTCCCAGATGCTGTCGTACCGAAGGCCGTTGTACTCGGCAGTCACCGTATAGC
>JBOHER010000469.1:0-6968 GCA_050701115.1 Haloechinothrix sp.
CAAGGCCACCTTCAGCTCGCCTCCGCCAGCGGCGCCACCACGAATCGGCCCCAGACGATGATGGCGGCGATCCCGCACAATGCGGCATTGATCGGCAGGTTGCTGAACTCCCTGCGCCGGACGTGCAGCAGGCCTGCGAGCACCTGCAGGATGGCGAGCCCGGTCGCGGCCAACGGCGTGAGCACCGGGGCGACACCGGTCAGCCCGGGCAGGATCAGCCCACCGGCGCCCAGTACCTCCACCGCCCCGATGAATTTGATCAACCACTCCGGCAGATCTTCGACGTAGGGCATGGCCGGTTGCAGCTTGGCGCGTGGCTGGATCAGCTTGGCCGAACCCGCACCGAGATAAGCCACCGCGAGAAGACCCTGCAAGATCCACAATGTGATGTTCACCGCGCCTGCCCGTTCCGTGTGTCGTCGAATCCGCCGGAGGTGCGTGATCAAGAGTAGGGCCAACGGGGGCGCGCCGACAGTCGTACCGTGGGTGCTGGGCGAAGGCGAACCGCAGGTTAATTCTGGGTAATCACCCGATCGCTCTTAGTTGTCAACGAGAGTTCCGGGCTACTGTCGAAAGCGTAAGACTAGAGAACGATGCGAATGGTGATGGCAGTGGAAACCGGATCGTTCACTCACGACGGGACACAACCTCCCCCACCGCCCCTGCTCTATCCGGACCCACTGGCCGGCCTCGTCACCGGTGAGAGTTCCGGGGGCACCGACCCGGTCAGCGCGTACAGCGACGAGTTCGATGTGCCCATCGCCAAGCCGGTCGAGATCGACGCCGAAGCGGTGCAGGCGATGGTGGATGCGGCGTTGGCCGACGAACCGCAGGAGGAGGTCGCGAGTCGGGCCCAGCACGCCGACCCGGCCTACCCTGTCGGATCCGGCCAGCCCTTCCTGCCTGCTCAGCGCGGCCCTTCCGGCCAGGCGATGCCCGGCATGCTGCCGCCGGCACACCGCACCCGGCCCACCGGGCAGCAGGCGTGGCAGGCTCTGCGGGCGTACCCGCGGCCGGGCGCGCACGGCATTGGTGGTGGGCAACCGCGACTGCCGCTGCGATCCAAGCCGTCGAAGACCTCGACCGGCATCATCGTGGCCATCATCCTGCTCGCGGTGTTCGGCCTCATCGCGATCCAGCTGATCGCCGCCGTGATCGAAGGCATTTCCAGCACGTTCGAGTGACCCGCGCAACATTCCGGCCCGCCGGTCCGCGGGGTGTGGCACAACCGTGTCGGCCTGCGGAGTTACCCTTGCGCAATGCGACGTCCGAGGACGGTCGGCGTACGGATCGAAACGGGGTGGAGCTCATCGTCGGGGTGACAGGTGCGGGAGACGCCTCCGGCGCGCTCGCGCCGGCGGCCTCGAATGCCTCGACCGTGTACCGGGCGCGCAGGGTCCTGGCCATCAAGCCGTTCCGCAGGCTGTGGGGCGTCACCTACCTGTGCAGTACGGCTGACTGGCTGGCGCTGCTCGCGCTGACCGGCCTGGTCACCAAGCTCATCGAGAACTACGCGGCCCAGAACTTCGCCTTCACCGGCGTGGTGCTCACCTTGCTGCTGCCCGGTCTGGTGTTCGCCCCGCTGGGTGGAGTGCTGGCCGACCGGTTCGACCGCAGAAAAGTCATGGTGGTAGCCGACGTCTTCCGCTGTGGCCTGCTGCTGTCCATCGCCTTCGTCGGCACGCTGCCGTGGTTGTTCGCCGCGACCTTCCTGGTCGGTTTCTTCTCCATGCTGTGGATTCCGTCCAAGGACGCCGCCGTCCCCAACCTGTTGCGCAGGCCCGACCAGGTCGAGACGGCCAATCAGCTCGGCATGGTGATGACCTACGGCCTCGCCGTGGTCACCGGCGCCGGCTTCTACGCGGTGATCACCGGTATCGGGCCGACGCTCAATCTGCCTGCTGGCTTCTTCGGCGAACTCGGCTTCGCCAAGGTCGTCGTGATCATCAACGGCCTGCTCTATCTCGCCAGCGCGATCTTGATCGCGACCCGGATCCCCGAACTGTCCCGGCGCAACGTGCACCAGGTGCCGCGCGAACACTCGGTGCCGAAACCTGCTGACGGCTCGTCGTCGGGTCTGCTCAACATGATCCGGGACGGCATCAAGTACGTGCGCAGCACCAAGTTGGTGCGGGGGCTGTTGATCGGCATGCTCGGGGCGTTCGCCGCGGGTGGGGCGGTGATCGGCTCGTCGAAGCCCTACTCCAACAGCCTGCTCGCCGGTGAGTCCGCGTTCGGCCTGCTCTTCGTCGCCGTCTTTCTCGGGTTGGCGCTGGGCATGGCGTCGGCGCCCAAGCTGGCTCATCGGCTTCCGCACGACCGGCTGTTCGGCATCGCGATCGTGTCCGCTGGGCTGACGCTGATCGTGGTGGCGCTCGCTCCGCACCTCATGGTGGCGTTGGCCGCGGTGGCGCTGGTCGGCGCCTGCGCCGGGGTCGCGTTCCTGACCGGTGTGACGATCATCGGCACGCAGGTCGACGACGCGATCAGGGGACGCATCAATTCGATCTACCAGTCCCTGATGAAGATCATCCTGGGTGGCTCGCTGGCCGCCGTGCCGCTGCTCATCGGGTTGGTCCGGCCACGCACCATCACCGTGTTCGGCAATGTGATGATCATCGACGGCACCCGTCCGGTGCTCATGGGTGGTGGGGTGCTCGCCGCGCTGGTCGGGGTCGCCGCCTACCGGCTGATGGACTCCCGGCGCACCGAGCCGATCCTGGTCGATCTGCGCAACGCGTTGCGGCGTCGTCCGCGCCGGGTCAACGGCCTGCTGATCGCGGTGGAGGGCACCACGGCGACGGACACCGCGACCCAGGCGGCGAAGCTGGCCGAGTGGTTGCGGACGGGGGCCCGACCGGTCTCGCTGGCGACCGACCCCGCGCTGGACGACCAGCGGCTGGCCGCGCTGCTGTCCGGCGCCTCGCTGACCGGGGCGCGGGCGCAGGCGCTCGCCGCCGCCGCGGTGCGCGCCGACATCGTCGAGCGCGACGTCCGGCCCGCACTGGACGGTGGTGCGATCGTGGTGATGGAGCGTTTCGTCGACTCGCCGCTGGCCCATCTGTCCGCGGTGGCCGGCCTGGACTCCGGCGAGCTGGAAGGGCTCGCCGACTGGGCCACCGGCAGCCTCCGCCCCGACGTCACGATCTTGCTGGACACCGATCCAGGTCCGACTCCGCAGGTCAGCGGTGCGGTTACCGCCGAGGGTGAGTGGCGGGTGAAGGCGTTGCTGAGCGAGATGGCCGCCGCCGACCCGGATCGCTATGTGGTGGTGGATGCCGACGGCGATCCGAACGCGGTGGCCGAGCGGGTGCGGACCGCCGTCGAGGCGGCTTTGGTCGGCAGGGGAAGTCGGCTGGTGCCTGCTACCGCGGAGGCCGCGGGGGCGCGTTCGTGAGTGCGGTCGCGGCAGGCACGGTGTGGTCCCAGTTGGTCGGGCAGGAGCCCGCGATCGAGACATTGTCGGCTGCCGTCAGCGACCCCGACGCGATGACCCACGCGTGGCTGTTCACCGGGCCGCCCGGCTCTGGGCGTTCGGTCGCCGCCCGAACCTTCGCCGCCGCGTTGCAGTGCGGCGAGCGGCACGGCTGCGCCGAGTGCGCGGGCTGCCGGACCGCGTTGGCGGGTACGCACGCTGATGTGCACCTCGTGGTGCCCGAGGGGCTGTCGATCTCGGTCGCGGAGATGCGGGCGCTCGTGCAGACCGCTGCCCGGCGGCCGACCACGGGGCACTGGCAGGTGGTGATCGTCGCCGATGCTGATCGATTGACCGAGGGTGCGTCCAACGCGCTGCTCAAAGCCGTCGAGGAGCCGCCGGAGCGCACGGTTTTCCTGCTGTGCGCCCCGTCCGATCACCCCGAGGACGTTTCGGTGACCATCCGGTCTCGATGCAGGCTGGTCACGTTGCGCACGCCTCCGCAGGAGGCGATCTCGCGGGTGCTGACCGAGCGGGACGGGGTCGATCCGGATAGGGCCGAGTGGGCGGCCTCGGTATGCGGTGGCCACATCGGCCGCGCGCGCAGGTTGGCCACCGATCCGGCCGCTCGTGGGCGCCGCGCCGAGGTGCTGCGTATTCCGGTCACCTTGCGCAGGCCGTCTGACGTGTTCGCGTGCGCCGATGTGCTGATCCGCGCCGCCGAGGCGGACGCGACCGAGGAGAGCATGGCGCGCGATGAGACCGAGCGCGCCGAACTGCGCACCGCGATGGGTGGCGACGGCACCGGCAAGGGGGTCGCCTCCGCGAAGCGGGCCGCCGAGGCAGCGGTCAGGCAATTGGAGAAGCGGCAGAAGTCGCGCGCTACCCGAACCCAGCGCGACACGCTCGACCTGGCCTTGGTCGACCTGGCGGGTTTCTACCGCGATGTGCTGGTCGCGGGCGCGCTCGGGGAGACCGGGGCGACGCTGATCCATCCTGACCACGCCGAGCACAGCCGAGCGGCGGCGGGTCGATGGAGCCAGGAGACCACACTGCGCAGGCTGGAAGCGGTGCTGGCCTGCCGGGAGGCCATCGGATGGAACGTCAAGCCGCGCATCGCGGTGGAAGCGATGGTCGCCTCGCTCGCCGAGGCGATCTCGGCTACCGACGCGGGTGTGGCGATGGCTTCACCGGCTGCTTCGGACTGGCGAACGCCGCGACCAGCACGACGCCGATGAGCAGGGCCGCTGTGCCCGCCAAGAGCATGGGCACCGAAGCGTACGCAGCGCCGGGTGGCGGCAGAACCCTCGCAACGGCCCCGGACTGCTCGCGGCCAGGCGAGGGCGCAGTGGCACCGCAGAGCACGCCGCCCGCTGGCGCGTAAGCGTGGGCGACCTGGTCGCCGACCGAAATCTGCGCCAGCGCGGACGGCAGGTTCGCACCTTGCTCGCCCAACGCGTCGGCCAGCGCCTCGGTCGGCAGCAACTGCACGTCGAGCAGCCGCGCGGATGCGCCGAGCTGGTGGCCCCGGTAGGGCGTCGTCGCGTCGGCGGCCCGCTTGTCCAGCCCGCCGACGCTCAGCCGGAGCACGAACAGGTCGGCGACATTGTCCAGCTGTTCATCGCTGAGCCGCTCCGTGCCACCCTCGCGTTTCTCGCCTACCCCGCCGACGATCGGCTGCGCCGTGAACTCCGCCGCGTCCTCGAAGCCTTTCGTCGGGATCCCGATGGGCACATCCTCGCTGGGGTTCGCGGCATCGAGCACGAACAGCTCCTGCTTGCCCCGCTTCACCTCGAGCTCGGGCACCCGGTAGCTGACCTTCGACGTGCGCTCATCCCCGGTGGAGGTCACCGTGAGTTCGGGCCGTTTGGTGACGGTGATGGTCATCCCGAGCGGGGAGCCCTGCAGCAGGTTGATGGCGCTCGTGTCGAGCGTTGAGGTGGACGCGACCGATTTGCCTTCGCTGCCGCGCTGGTCCGCCACTCGCACGGTCGAGCGGGTGGACAGCGTCTTCGGCAGGCTCACCAGCGATCCGTCGCCGTTTGCGCTGGGCTCGGCGCCTGCCAGCAGTCCGCCGAGGGTGCCGAGGTCGCCGCCCGGTGTGAAGCCGTCGGCGCGGGGCACCCGCAGATCGCGCATCGGCAGGTTGGGCAGGGTCGGCACGGCGTTGCCCATCGCCAGGCTCCTCGCCTCCGTGCTGGACTCGGCGATGATGTCCACGCACGGCCCCTGGGTCGGACTCCAGCGGGCGTGCACGCTGCCCCGCATGCCGGTGGCGCGCACCAGATCGTCCAGGGGCGACTCTGGCCGTGGCAACTCCCCGGCCGATGGCTTGTCGTTGTCCGGCATGGCTGTCTGCAGCAGGGTGCCCGGTGGCGTTCGCGCTTCGGCGCCGACCGAGCCGCCGAACGGAGCGGCCTTGGCTATAGCGCGCTCATAGTGGTACGGCGTTTCCGAGTCGGCTTCGGCAATGGCCAATCCGAAGGCGCCCTCATACGCCGTTGTCGCGGGCAGACCCTCCGCGAAGCCGGGCAGGATGGAGTTGGGCGGGACCGAGTCGGGCAGCAGCCGCAGCATCACGAGTGCTGCGCCCGCGTCGCCGACGGCCCGGCCGTCCAGGTCCGACTCGGCGTCCTGTGCCAGCGCCGGAGCGGCCCAGACGCCCAGCGCGGCCGCCGTCACAGGCAGCGCCAGCGCGCGGGCCAAACGGCTCATCGGCACCGTTGTCCTCCAACCAGCGCGGTGTGGATCTGCTGCCGTTCAGCTTAGGTGTCGACGGCGGTAGGGGCTGGGTGTGCGGCGAACCGTGACCGCTACACTGACCTGGTTGTTGCCGCCTTAGCTCAGTCGGCCAGAGCGGTTCACTCGTAATGAACAGGTCAGGGGTTCGATTCCCCTAGGCGGCTCGCAGGTCAGGCCCCCATTCGCACACGCGGATGGGGGCCTGATCCTTGCCTGAGTGACAAACTGAGTGACATGTGGCCGGGCTACGCCGCCCCAGCAGCGCCACCCGGCCGTCCATCGGGGAACAGCCGATCCATGGTCACGGCCCCGTCTTCGAGCACGGGACGGATCTGCTTCCGATACACCAGCTCCGTGACGCTGGTGCTGCTGTGACCGACGAGCTTCGATATCTGCTCGATGGGCATGCCGCTGTCCGACAGCAGCGGAGACAAAGCTGTGCCGCATCTCGCGCGGCGTCCAGTCCGCCCCCCTTAGCCCGGCAGCGGAGACCGCCCGCCGGAAATCTCGAATCACATTGTTCGCGTTCTGCGGAGTGCCAACACCGGTCGGGAAGACGAGTCCGTGCTCGCGCCAGGACTTCCCCGATGAATGGTTCGGCGACGTTCCGCCGGGCGTCATGCTCGCGTCCGCACGCGGCGCTCACGCTGCGCCGGTCTCCGAGTGGGTCCTCTCGGCGATCCTGTGCCTGTACCGCCAGTGGCCCGCGCTCGTGCGCTACCAGGACAGCGAGACGTGGGCACATCGGCGAGTCGACGCCGACACGTTGAACGGCAAGCGAGTCCTCATCGTCGGTGCAGGCTCGATCGGA
>JBOHER010000470.1:0-3508 GCA_050701115.1 Haloechinothrix sp.
CCGGACGGGCGGCGCGCCCGGCGGCCGTCGGCCGACCGTGATCCCGCCATCCACCACAAGTACGTGGCCGACGACGTAGGATGCCGCGTCCGAGCACAACCACACGGCGGCCTCCGCGATCTCTTCAGGTGTGGCGGCACGGCCGACCGGTTCAGCCGACAACGCCGCCGCGGCCCAGCCCGGATTATCCACAATGGACTCTTTCGTCATCCCGGTGAGGGTGAATCCCGGTGCGACGGCGTTGATCCGGATGCCGTACGGGGCGTGCTCGATGGCCGCGACCTTGGTCAGGCCCATGACTCCGGCCTTCGATGCGGCGTAGGCGCCGAGGCTGGCATTGCCGGTGATGCCCGCGACCGAGGCGGTGTTGACCACCGAGCCGAATCCCTGGCGCGCCATAACTTCGAGTTCGTAGCGCAGGCACAGGAACACGCTGGTCAGGTTTACCGCGATGGTGCGGTCCCAGTCCGCCTTGGCCATCGAGGCAACCGGCCCGGCAGCACCCGAGATACCCGCGTTGTTGTGTGCGAAGTCCAGCCTTCCGTGCCGCTCGATGATGCCACTGATCAGATCGCGCACGTCGCACTCATCCGAGACGTCGGCACGCCGCGCCTGCGCAGTGCCGCTCTCCTTGTCGATGAGCGCAACGGTCTCTTCTGCGCCATCGCTGTCGATATCTGCGACCACCACGGTCGCGCCCCGCCGGGCGAAACCGAGCGCACTGGCGCGGCCGATACCCGATGCGGCCCCGGTGACCAGAGCGACCCGGCCGCACATCTCGTGCCCGTCCACTAGCACTCCTTACGTGAGACCCACCGCGTCTTTCCATTGCTGCGCGGAGGTTCGCTCGTCAACACCGTGCACCTCGGCAACCGCCTGCTCGGCGTCGCCACCGACAAGACGGCGCACCGGAAACGTGCGTTGGTCGGTGACCGCGGCGAGTACGGCATCGGCGACCTCTTGAGGATCTCCCGCCGCCGCGACATTCGCCGCGACCGCCGATTCCATCGCCTGACGAAACATCGAGTACGGCCCCTCGGCCGCGTCAGCGCCCTCTGCACGCCGCATTCGGTTGTCCAGGATGCTGGTGGCGAAGAACCCGGGATCGAGTTGCCGCACCCGGATCCCGAACGGTTCGACCTCGAGCGCGAGGCCTTCCGTCGCGACCCCGAGCGCGTGCTTGCTCGCGGCGTAGGACCAGGTCATCGGGCGCCCCGGCAGGCAGGCGTCGACGGAGCCGACGTTCACAATCACACCACGTCCCCTGGCCCGCATCCCCGGCAACACGGCACGGATGACCGCGAGGGCACCAAAGAAGTTGGTGTCGAAGACCAGCCGTAGGTCGCTGTCCGACATGGCTTCGACGGCGCCGAACATGCCGATGCCCGCGTTGTTGACGACAACATCGAACGCGCCGGCCTCCGATACCGCTGCGGCCACCGAGGCGTGATCGGTGACGTCCAACCGGACCACCCTGAGATCGAAGCTCTCCGCCGCTGCCTGGAGATCCTCCGCCCGCTCCGGCGAACGTACCGCCGCATGAACCCGATAGCCGTTACGCGCCAATGTGATCGCGGTGCGCAGCCCGATTCCGCTCGAGCAACCGGTGACCAGCGCGGCGCCGCTCATGACACGAGTTCCGCGACGCACTCGGCGAACACGGTGCTGTGCAGATCCACATCGGACTCGTTCGTAGCGGGGCACATCAGGGCCATATTGTGGAACGGGGTCAACAGCACCCCACGATTGAGCAGGTGCAGATGGATCGCCGCCTCCAAACGTGGTACCCGGAACTGCTTGGCTTCCCCGCCGTTCCGGGGCGCCCGCGGGCTGAACAGGTACTCCACCCGCGCGCCGAGGCGCGTGACATGCCAGGGCAATCCGTGCGCGCCGATCACCTCGATGACCCCGGTCTCGAACCGCTGGGCCAGCGAAGCCATGTGCGCGTAGGCATCCGTGGTCATCACCCGTTCCACAGTGGCCCGAAGCGCACGGACCGTGAGGGCGTTGCCGACCAGCGTGCCGCCGAACCCGCCGTGGCTGATGCGGTAGTCGTCCTTGGCGGTGTAGCGCTCGAAGACTTCAGCCACCTCGGCGGTCATCCCGTACACCGCGGCCGGAATCCCGCCCGCGATCGACTTGCCGAGCACGAACAGGTCCGGCTCGAGGCCATAGGCTCGGGTATAGCCACCCGGACCGGTGGAAATGGTGTGCGTCTCATCGATGATCAGCAGCGTCCCGGTCCGGCGGGTTACCTCGCGCAAAGCATCGTGATAGCCGGGCGCGGCAGGCACGACGCCGACATTGGTCATCACCGGCTCGGCGAGTACGCACGCCACGTCCTGCGCTGCGAGCGCCCGCTCGAGGGCGTCGATGTCGTTGAACTCGACGACTCGTGTGGTCCGGTCCCAGTCGACCGCGTTCGGCGCGACTCCCGGCTGAGGCACCATCCGACCGTCCTGCAGCGCTACCTGGGTTTCGTCGACCGACCCGTGGTACTTGCCGTTGAACACCAGCACCTTGTCCCGTCCCGTCATCACCCGTGCGATGCGGATCGCGAACCGATTCGCGTCGGTGGCCGAGGTCGCCAGCTGCCAGTAGGGCAGTCCGAATCGCCTGGCCAGCTCTTCGCCGACATAGATGGCGTCCTCTGTGGGCAGCATCGTGGTACTGCCCCCGAGCACCTGCGCCCGGATGGCCTCGGCGACAACGGGATTGGCGTGCCCGAACATCGCACCCGTGTCGCCAAGGCAGAAGTCGGCATAGCTGTGTCCGTCCACATCGGTCAGATGCGCGCCCTCGGCCCGGGACAGGTAGATCGGGTGCGGAGTGGGCCAGTTCGCCATCCAGTGCAAGGGCACCCCGTGCGGCATCGACGAGCGACCTCGGTCATTGAGCTCCCGCGAGCGGAGATGGGTCTGTTCGAAGCGGGTGATCTCGGAGTGCAGCAGGGAGTCCACCCGACAGGTGTCGACTCCATGGGTCTGACTCACAGCGACCGCACCGCCTTGGTGACTCCATCCACCAGCGCGTCCGCCTGCGAGTCGGACAGCACCAGCGGTGGCGACATCACGATCGTCGGTCCGGCGGCGCGGACCAGGACGCCCTGGTCACGAGCGGCATCGGCGACCGGCGTGGCGTCCTCGATGGTGAGCTCGACACCGAAGGCCATACCGGCGCCGCGCACTTCGAAGACGTTCGGGTCGTCGGAGAGCCGGCGCAGCCCGTCCAGCATGCGCGCGCCCAGTGTCCTCGCCCGCCCGAGCAGCCCTTCGGACTCGATGAGGTCCAGGTTGGCCAGGGACACCGCCGCGCCGACCGGGTGCCCGTTGTAGGTGAAGCCATGCCGGAAGGGCGTCCCATCCAGCATCGACATCACCCGGTTGCCGATGAGCACCGCACCCATCGGCACGTAACCGCTGGACAGCCCCTTGGCGGTGACCGCGATGTCGGGTTCGATGTCGTAGTGCTCCGAACCGAACCAGTGCCCGAGCCTGCCGAATGCGGT
>JBOHER010000471.1:0-7887 GCA_050701115.1 Haloechinothrix sp.
GTCGCGGATGTTGCTCTTGTAGTGGCCCATGTCTGGTCGCTCCGTGTCGGTGTTGGCTCGCTTCTCGCCGAGACGTCGTTGGCTCTGGCTCCTTACTCGCCAGTAACATCAAAGATATTACCCGCTAGTAACGGATGGCAAGTTGCTGTGACCTACGAGTCCTTGAATGCCACATTGGGGACGTTCAACGTCCCATCTGCCGCATTGGCGACGATCCGGCAGCCTCCGGTAGCCTCTGTGATTCACGGCACAACGGCGTTCCGCGAAGGGAGGACGGCGTGCAGCTTCTGGCAGTCTGCCTGCTTGTCGCTCTGGTGTTCACGGTGGCCGTGCTGATGGTGCACTGGGAAGACCGGCGGGTTGAGCGCAGGAAGGCCGCACGCGTGCACGCCGCCCTGGTGCGTATCGGCGAGCACCCCGGACGCTGAACCCGCACCCTCCGACCCCGCTTGCAGTGCGTGCAAGTACTACCAAACGGGTGCGAAAACGTCGCTAACCGCTACCAAGCGAGGTGTGTGGCAGCCCGCCCAGTACCTCCACCAGCCACCCAAGGCGCGCCGCGGCGCCGCGGTGAGGATACCAGGTGCAGCCGAGCCCCACGGCTGCCACCCGGCCGGTGCCGATCACGTGCGCGATGGCCGCGCTCACGGCCGCCACCGATGGGCCACCCTCGGTTGGGTACAGCAGGCCGGGAAGGTCCGCCGGGTCGAGTACATCGACGTCGATGTGCAGGTAGATCGGCCCGTCCGGCAACTCGGCCGATGCGAGTTCCTCGACGGTGCGATGCCGGATCTGGGCCGTCTGCAGGTACTCCCGTTCGGGCGGGTCGAGGTCCCGCGCGTCGGCCAGAACGACCCGCTCCTCCGTGATCGGCGACAGGCCGAGGCGTGTGCCGATCAGCTCAGGCCGGTAGCCGACGAGCATGCGCAGCGGAAAGCCGCCGATATAGCCCGAAGTCGTGGTCTCCAGAGTCTGCAGATCCCCGTGTGCGTCGAACCAGACGATGGACGGATCCAACCCGGCGCGCTGGAGTCCCGTCACCGTGGCCAGCGATGTGGTGCAGTCGCCCGACATGACCAGCGGCACGGTTTCGTTTCGCACCGTGTCGGCCACGGTCGAGGCCACCTCGTCATACAACGCCGCCATCCGCGCCCAGACGTCGTCGTCGGGCAGTTCGCTGCTGAGCGTCAGCTCCGGCTCGATCGGCCGGTCGAGGTCTGGCAGGTGCTCATCGAGGTGGTAAGGCACGAGAATCGGCAGCATGCGCTCGACCGTAGTCGGAACCCGGCGTTGCGGGCTCCCAATTTTCCAAGCGCACGGCCGCCACGTGGGACCAGAATGGTCATCTGGCGACGGCGAGGAGGGCAAGGATGCCGACATGGGATGACGTGTTGGCGATCGGCAGCACACTGCCGGAAGTGGAGGAATCGACCTGGTTCCACACCCCGTCACTCAAGGTGGCAGGCAAGGGCTTCGCGCGGCTGCGCACCGAGGCCGAGGGCGGGCTCGTCCTGATGTGCGGCCTCGACGAGAAGGAAGCCCTGCTCGCCTCAGGCGAACCCGCCTACTACACCACCCCGCACTACGACGGCTACGGCGCGATCTTGATCGACCTCGACCGTGTGGATCGCGATCAACTGGCCGAACTGATCGAGGAGGCCTGGCGGATCAAGGCACCCGCGAAGTTGCGGAAGGCGCTGGACGCGTGGGGTTAGCAAGGTGTTGGAAGGAGGTTCGATCTCGCCGCTCTGGGTGCGCTCCAGCTACGGGTTGGACGATTCCGCACCGGTCCAGCGGGGCGGCGCCAGCCGCACCAGCAGGTCAGCCGGCGTACTGGAGCGTCGCGGCGCCGAAGGACACCGAGAACGCGCGGCACCAGATGATGACCTGACCGAAGTCCGTGGGGTTGAAGTCGGCGGGCAGGACGTATTCCTGGTCGCCGCGGTTGCCCTTCAGGTCCATCGCGCCGTCCACGGAATCGCCCGATGCTTCCGGACCCAGGTAGACACGCAGGTCGGGGCCGTTGTCCGTGTCGAACCCGGTAAGGGTCAGCCGATGCTCCCCGTTGGCGAGCCGCACGACGGAGGCGGTGCCTTCGGCCGCTCTGACCGGCGACCGATACCGACACCAACGCCCCGCTTGAGCCGGGCTGATGTCCGGAATCTTCTTACAGACCGCTTACACCGCCGTACTGAGATCACAGTGGAAAGCAAGAGTTCGTCGTTGCGCCGTAGCTCGTGCGGTCAGCCGAGCCAGGCGGTGAGGCGCTCCTGCTCCCACTGTTGCTTGGCGATAAAGCTCGCTTGATCGGGCGGGGTGAGCTGCACCTCTGGCCGAGGTTCGGCGTAGAAGTCGCCGCGCACGGTGGCGACCTGCTCGCCGGGGAGCTCGAGGAAGCAAAACCCGTGTCCGTCGAAGGATGCCCGCTCGCCGCCATACAGATCGGCGGCGAGGTTCGCTGCGGCGACTTTCCCTGCCGCCTCGGCGAACACGCCCGCCTTGGGTAGCTGCGCGGTGGCGGTCGGCACCAGCGTGCAGTCGCCCACGGCATAAACGCGGTCCACATTGGTCGCGAAGGTGCGCGGGTCAGGCTGGATCCAGCCAGATGGCCCGGCAAGCGAACTGGCGGCCACGACAGGCGGTGGTGCCGCGGCGGGTACGGCGAGCAGGAGCTGCCAGTCGAGGGTTCGTTCGCTGCGGAACGAGACAGTGCGGGCGGCGTGGTCGACCGACTCGACCGGATGCTCGGTCAGCACGGTGACGCCCCGTTCGGTCAGCCGGTCGGCCAGGTAGCGGCTGGCGTCCGGCCCGGCGACGGGCAGTGTGATCGGCGCAGGCGTCGACACGACGACCTCCACCTGGTCGCGCCTGCCGTTGGCGCGCAGCCACTCGTCAGCCACCAGTGCTGCCTCGAACGGGGCGGGCGGGCACAGGTATGGCGCACCCAGGATGCTGACCAGCAGCCTGCCGTCGGTCAGATCCTCAAGCGCAGCCCGGATTTCCGGCAGCGCATTCGCGTCATAGAGGTTGTACGCGCCAGGGCCGAGCATCGCCGTGTGCGCCGGTTGGTATCCGGCGCCGAGCGCGATCACCAGGCCGTCACCGGACAGCTTGCCCGCGGTCGTTTCGATGGCATGCGTGGCCGGGTCGATGGCGGTGATCTCCGACTTGACGAAATGGATGCCGTGCCGGTCGAGACCCTCGAGCGGCCTGGTGCCCTCGGACAGCGGTCGCCGCCCACCGAGGTCCCAGAGCTTGGCGAAGCCGACGAAGAACTGGTCACGCGAAGCGACAACCGTGATGTCGTCGGCGGACGGGAGGATACGGTGCAGTTCATGGGCGGCGGCGAGCCCGCCGAAACCACCGCCGAGCACCAGGACATGCGCCATGCGTCGCCTCCACTGTCGGATCCTGTTGCGCGACCGTAGCAGCCAGCGGGTCTACGGTGGCGGTATGCGCCGGGTTGACTACGTGATCTGGTACGTGGAATCGCTCGAACTGTCGGTGGCGTTCTACCGCGGCGTCATCGGCCTTGACGTTCGCGTCGAGGGCGACGGGTACGTCGAGTTCGCCATGGAGAACACGAAGTTCTCACTCTTCGAACGGACCAAGCTGCCCGAACTGATAGGACGGGAGGGCGGCCAGGCCCCGTGCGGGGAGATCGGCTTCATCGTCGATGACGTGGACGCGGAGGCAGCGCGACTGCGGAAGGCGGGCGTGCGAATCCTGACCGGTCCGGTGGACCGGCCCTGGCGCGAGCGCACGCTGCACATCGCCGATCCGGACGGCAACATCGTGGAGTACGCCCAGAAGCTCTGACCGGCGCGCTACCGGCGCTCCTCCTCGACGGTGGTGCCCGGCGGGTCGGGCGCCACACGTCCTCGCCGGGTACCGCCATCACCTCACGCACCTCGATCGGGATGTGCAAGGTGGTACCACCGGGCCCGGGGTAGGCGGACAGCTGTGCGGCAACCTCGAACGCTCGTTCCGGAGTTTCGACGTCGCCGGTGCAGGCGGCGCGATCTCGACATCCCAGTTAGGCGATCGCGGAACCAGATCTTAGGAAGTTTCGGAGCGGCAAGGCCAGCACGGACGAACGCGATCCTGTCGGTGGCTACGCACACACTTATCGCATGACTGTGACACTCCTCCTTCTGGTACTCGTCGGCGTGTACCTGCTTTCCTGCGCCCTCTGGCCGTTTGCCGCGTGCAGCGGCGGCTGCGCGAGCGGCAAGGTGCGCTCGCCCAGCGGCGATGCGTTTCGACTATGCCGGACCTGTCGCGGCTCCGGTCGCCGTCGGCGGGCTGGTGCCGTGCTGTTGGGGCGGGCGAAGTAAGTCGCAGCGGGGAGTTCACGCTGCTCGCTCGGACGTGCGAGGCGGTTCGAGCGCTGCCGCACGAGGACGCGGGCCACGAAGAATCCAAGGTCAAGAAAGCGCGTAGCGGGATGCGGTCGAATCGACGAGGTCGTTGATCTCCCTAGACGAGAGAACGACCACGCGCGCAATGGCTCCCGAAGGTGCCGAGAGTGCGAACTGCTGGCCCTACACCGTGACCGGCACCGGCTCGACGGCCGCCCGGTGTGGGATTCTGGTCGCGTGACACCAGCGGACCTCGTCCGGCTGCGCCGGGTCCGTGACCTGATGGATCGCGACTACGCGGGGCCGCTTGACGTCCCGGCGCTGGCGCGCGCCGCCCTCATGTCGCCGGGCCATTTTTTGCGCAGCTTCCGCGCCGCCTTCGGGGAGACGCCGTACAGCTACCTGAGGACCCGCCGGATCGAGCGGGCCAAAGCGCTGTTCGTCGTCGTAGCCGGTGCCGGTCGCGAGACGTTCGCGGTACTTCCGTCGCGGTGCGAGTCCGAGCCGGTCAACGCGGTCGTCTCCGATCGTTTCCGACAGATGGTCGCCGACATTGGGCTGCCGGGTTGCATTTCCACGACCTGCGGCATGCCGAACATCTGGGTTCCAAGGCCGGCATGTCCACAAAGGACCTGATGGCGTGGATGGGGCACGACGACATGCGTGCGGCGCTGATCTATCAGCGAGCGACGAGTGAGGCCGATGAGCGGATCGCGGACCGGCCTTGTGGACGACCACCGGTCGAAGGGCAAGCCACAGCCGAAGAAGACGACAAAGAAGCGCCCGAGCAAGCGGAACTCAGAAGCCTAATGGCCTGCTAATTGCCCAAGACTCGTGTTGATCTCCCCGAAGCGTAACCCAGGTCCACTGTAGACATCGTGTGACCTGGGGCTTCGCTCATGAGAGCGGATGACGGGAATCGAACCCGCGTGTTCAGCTTGGGAAGCTGATGTTCTACCATTGAACTACATCCGCACTGTGCCGCTCAGCATACACAGCGTGCCGCAGCCGCGAACCGACACTCAGGGCAGTTCGGGATCTTCCAGCTTTGCGAGATAGGCCTCCGCCGCGTCGTCGGTGACCACGGAGTTGTCGACGAGCCATACCACCGCACGTTGCTTGGCGCGAACATCGCAGAAGCTGTACCAAACCTGCACCAACTCCGGATACTCCTCGTGCAGTTCGTCCCTGAACCTCCGGAACGCGCCGCGACCGCGGATGGCCCGCTCCAGTCGCCTGCTGGCGCTCTCGTCGCTGAGGCCCGCCGCGAAGTCGGCCATGTCCTCGTACCACACGTACGACGGCAGAGGCTGGATCACGAGCAGGCCCCGATCTTCGAGCTCATCCAGTTCGATGGGGTTCTGGCCGTCAATCCCGCAGTCGCGGGTCCAGAACGCGAACTCGCCAGTTTTCGGGTCTATGAGCCAGTGATGGTCGTAGTCAGTTTGGTCTTGCAGCGCCACAGCGAGCTCGCTGAGATCCACCTGATCGATGTCGAGCATTGCTCCTCCAGCCGGGCGTGGGGGCAATGGCCATTCAACTACACCGTCGCCCTTCTTGACGGACGGCCAGTAAGTGACAACACTTGTTGTCGGTAGGTCTGAGCGGGCAGAGATGGTGGGTGAGACCTATGAGCACCGATTCCGAGCGAACGCAGCAGCGCCTGGACGATCCGGAGCTGTTCAAGAACGGGCCGTTACGGCTGGCCACGCGCCTGTGGAGCCCCGGCGACCTCCGCGCCGATCCCGCCCAACTCCGGCGGCTGCGTGAGTTCGCGCAGGCAGGCGATCCGCTCGCCGACCACGTCATGGATATGCTCGGCACCCTCGCGCCCGGGCAGGGCCGTGCCCTCTTCGAACGCGCACTCATCGGCGGTATCGACAGCATCGGCGATCCGCCCGACGCACTCGCCGCCTTCTTCGACGAGGTCGATGCGCCGCCGTACTGGGTGGACTTCGACCGGATTGACCGCGGCGCCCGCGCCATCATCCGCACCGGCCTGCTCGGCATGTTCCCGCTCGGCGACATGTCGCTGATGGGCGGCTACCTGGCCTCCCGCGCGGTGAAGACCCTCGTCGGCACCGGTGACCTCGAACGGCTGGCCGTCCTCCGGTTGGCCGAGACCTCCACCTGGTGGATCGACGTCACCACGCCGGGCTCTCTGCGGCCAGGCGGATCGGGTGTGCACTCCGCGCTGCGGGTCCGACTCGTGCACGCCCATGTACGGGCGGCCATGAACCGGCGACGCGACTGGGACTACGCGGCATGGGACCGTCCGGTCAACCAGGTGCAGACCGCGGGGACCCTGCTGCTGTTCTCCCTGGTGTTCGTGCTCGGCACCCAGATGCTCGGATTCCGCTACACCCGTCGCGAACGGGACGACATCCTGCACCTCTGGCGCTACGTCGGCTGGCTGATGGGCGTCGACGACGAACTGCTGCCTGCCACCGAGGAGGATGGCTGGCGCCTGCTGTGGCTGCTCGCCGTCACCGAGTTCATTCCCGACGACGACTCCAAGCGCCTGGCCAAGGCGCTCGCTACCAGCCACGCCAACGTCGGCGCCGGTCTTGGTCCGCTCAGCGGCATCGTGGGCAGCGCTTCGGTCAGCCTGCACGCCGCGATCAGCCGCATGCTGATCGGCAAGTCCAACGCGGACTTCCTCGGCTTGCCCAACCATCGGATCACCTCGGCCGCGGTCCTGGGGCTGGCCGCCGCGAACTTCGCGGCGGAAACCGCGCGGCAACGCCTGCCCGGTGCGACGGCGTTGCAGGAGCGGCTCGGCTCGTTCACCCGGCGCGGCTACGTCGCCCGGCTGGGCAAGTTCGTCCAACTCGATCGCAGCTACGCGCGGCACATGCGGGCAGGTCAGCGGAGTGTGGCGTAGACAGCGCGGCTAGGGTGTGTTCGTGCTGCTCAGTGACCGCGACCTCCGCAAAGAAGTCGAATCCGGCCGGCTCGGCCTCGATCCCTTTGACGTCGAGATGCTGCAGCCGTCCAGCATCGACGTGCGCCTCGACCGGTTCTTCCGCGTGTTCGACAACACCAAGTACACGCACATCGACCCGTCGCTGCAGCAGGACGAACTGACCTCGCTGGTCGAGCAGGACGGCGCTGACCCGTTCGTGCTGCACCCCGGCGAGTTCGTGCTCGGCTCCACCTTCGAAATGGTCACCCTGCCCGACGACCTCGCTGGCCGGCTCGAGGGCAAGTCGTCACTCGGGCGCCTGGGACTGCTCACGCACTCAACGGCGGGCTTCATCGACCCGGGATTCTCCGGGCACATCACGCTGGAGCTGTCCAACGTGGCCAACCTGCCGATCACCCTCTGGCCGGGTATGAAGATCGGCCAGCTGTGTCTTTTCCGGCTCACCAGCGCGGCCGAGTTCCCCTACGGCTCCGCCCAGGCGGGCTCCAGGTACCAGGGTCAGCGTGGCCCCACCCCCAGCAAGGCCCACCAGAACTTCCACCGCACCGACACCCGCCGCCCATAGTCGTGAGTGGTTGTGGTCGCTCCAGCGACCACAAC
>JBOHER010000472.1:0-3717 GCA_050701115.1 Haloechinothrix sp.
GGGAAGACCTCATTGACCCACAAGGGATCGAGGATCGCGTCCGCCGCGTCCGGGTCTTTGGCGAGGTGCTCGGCGAGGGTGGGCCAGCGCACCAGCAGGATGGCCCAGAGCGCAAGCGCGTCCGTCGGGACGGTGTTGCCCTCCAGCGTCCGCACCGACCGCAGCATGCTGTACGTGTTGAGGAACTTCTTCATGCTGCGGGGGTTGGCGTGCAGCATGGTGGCGAACTTCTGCAGCGAGTGGTTGGTCCGCTGCCGAGTCTCCGGTTGCGCGAGCGCCAGCGCCGCATCGCCCGCCACCAGGTCCTTCACCTGTGGGGTGTACGAGTCCAGCCGCTTCAGGATCGCCTCTTCGTCGCCGTGATGGTCGGCCAGATCCTGCTTCGCCTGGCGTACCTCCTGCTGGAGTTCGCCTGCCTCTGCGCTGCTGATCCGCAGCATCTGATCCAGATAGCTCAGCGCCACGGCGCAGTCGCGCTCCGGCATCGGCACCGTGAGCTGGAACAGCTTGTCCAGGAACAGGTGCCCGAGCGGCCGCGCCGGCTCTGCCACGCTCTCATCGAACGCCTGGTACGCCACGTGATAGCTGCGACGCAGCCACGCCCCGTCCGCCGCCACCACGAAGTGCGCCGCCTTGTGCGGGCGCCTCTCCTTGCCAGGGTCGGTCTTGGCGGGGAAGCGACGCACTAGCGTCTGCACCGCTTCCAAGAACTCGACCACGTACTCGTCCGGGCAGCGATCTAGTGTCCTGAGTCGTTGGACAGTTGATTAATTCGTGTGCAGTACGCGGCGAGGTTGTCGAGGATCTCGTCGGCGCTCTTGGCCCAGACGAAGGGCTTCGGGTCGGCGTTCCACGCCTCGATCCAGGCGGTCACGTCGGTTTCGAGGTCTTTGACACTGCGATGGCTGCTGCGGCGCAGCTTGCGGCGGGTCAGCTCGCCGAACCACCGCTCCACCAGGTTCAGCCAACTCCCCGAGGTGGGGGTGAAATGCAGGTGGAAGCGGGGATGTGCGGCCAACCAGGTCTTGATCACCGGGGTCTTGTGGGTGGCGTAGTTGTCGCAGATCAGGTGCAGGTCGAGCTCGGGCGGCGTGTTGGCTTCGATGGTCTTGAGGAACCGCAGGAACTCTTGGTGGCGGTGGCGACGCTGATGCTGACCGATCACCTTGCCGGTCGCCACGTCCAGGGCGGCGAACAGGCTCGTCGTGCCGTACCGGACATAGTCATGGGTCTGCCGACCGGGCACGCCCGGCATCATCGGCAGTACCGGCGCGCTGCGGTCCAGGGCCTGCATCTGGGATTTCTCGTCCACCGCCAAGACCATGGCCTTATCCGGCGGGTCGAGATAGAGCCCCACCACATCGCGGACCTTCTCGATGAACTGCGGGTCCTTGGACAGCTTCCACGTATCGACCAGATGCGGCTTGAGGCCGAACGCCCGCCAGATCCGCGAGATCGCGGTCTGGTTCAGTCCCACCGCCCGGGCCATCGACCGCGTCGACCAGTGCGAGTCATTGTTCGTCGGCACCTCCTCGAGGGTCTTCACGATCACCGCCTCGACCTGCTCGTCAGTAATCTTCCGCGCCGCACCCGGACGCGGCTCATCCGACAATCCCTCCAACCGATCCCGCACGAACCGGCCCCGCCACTTGGTCACCGTCTGCGGCCAAATCCCCAACGACGCGGCCACGTCCTTGTTGTTCGTCCCCTCCGCGCACGCCAACACGATCCTGGCCCGCAACGCCAGCGCCTGCGCCGTCTTCGCCCGCCGCGACCACGACCACAGCGTCTGACGCTCCACATCAGACACAACCAACGGCGGTTTCGGACGTCCTCGCTCAGCCATACACCACAGACTACGTTAATTCAACGCTCCAACGACTCAGGACACTAGGTGGCGGCTGCCGATGGCGGCGTTCGGCTTCGGCTTTGACGGCGGCGAGGGAGTCGCCGGCCATTTCTCCCGTGTACGTCAACGGGGTGCCGCCGTCGTGCTCGGCGAGGGCGAACCGTTCGGACACAGCGGGCACTGGGCCACGAACCAGGCGAAAGGCGACAGTCTCCGGCCTGGAGAACCGCGCCGTCTCGACGGTCTTGGACGCCGACTCAGCGGCGCAGCGCACGCAGCGCTTGGGGCAGGGTCAGCGGCACCGTGGCGATGTGCGCGCCGGCCGCCACGAGGCACCAGAAGCACAGCGCCCGGTGCCGGCTGAGGTGCTCGACGAACAACACCGGTTGAGGGTGAGGATGTTCATGGCCTCCGAGTCGCAGCGGGCCACGGCCTCACCGGCGGTGCGGTCCGCTAGGCATGAGCCGTGGAAGCGAGGTCGTCGAACTTGTCCACCGGCACCCGGTAGTCGACGTACTGGGTGATGAAGTCGGTGTGCCCGGTCGGGAAGTTGGGCACGATCTCGGCCTGGGTGACCTCGGTGCGATTCCACGGTCCGTTGCGGTGCCAGATCAGCCTGGTGGGGGTGGCCTCGTTCGGCGCGCCGTACTGGCTGATCATCTGCCGGGTGCCCTTCCGCGGCGCCACCTCCATTCGTTTGCTACCCGGCGCGGCGCGGTCATGCCTCGTGGCGGGCCGCGCGTGTGGCTGTGGGCGGTGACACAGTCCTCCGGCCGGCGCAGCGGTCACTTCCGCCGTGGGCGTTGTCCAGGTGTGCCTGCCGCTGGCCTGCTTCGTGCTGGCGGCGAGCTGCGCCGCGCCCGAGGCAGACGAGCTGCGTCAGATCCCCGGAGGGCCGCGAGAAGCGACCTGTCGGCGGTCGCCAGCCCCGGTGATCCCCGGCTGCCCGATCCGTTGATCGACCCTTTCACGCTGAACATCACGATCATGGGATGCGCGACCGCTACTCGCAGGACCCGTCACGAAACCAGCAGTGGTGTAATGTTTAACTATATTCAGGGACCCGCGTCTGCTCGCGGGCCCGCTTCGCTTCCCATCGAGTGGGGAGGTGCGTCATGGAACTCGTCGCCCTTGTCGGTCGGCTCCTATTCGTGATCGTCTTTCTCGGATCCGGGTTGGGTCACCTCACGAACACCGCGATGATGACCGGATACGCTCAGTCGAAGAAGCTGCCGGCGGCGAAAGCCATCGTGCTGATTAGCGGCGTGTGGATCATCGTTGCGGCGCTGATGGTCCTGTTTGGAGTCTGGGTCGACCTCGCGGCGCTGATGCTATTCGTGTTCCTTCTCGGCACCGCGTTCATCTTCCACAACTTCTGGGGCGAGACCGACCAGCAGGCGCGGATGATGGAGATGACCCAGTTCATGAAAGACCTCGCCCTCGCCGGTGCCGCGCTGCTGATCTTCGTGTTCTACGGGCAGTTCGGCGACGAGCTTGGGCTGACCATAACCGGGCCGCTGTTCTTCTGAGGCCAGCCCAGCTGATAGCCGCGTGGCGACGGGCAGCCTCGCTGCAGAGGACGCGTTCGACCCCCGAATCCGATCTCGTCTGCCAACCCCCTGGGAATCACACCGGTGCTGGTCACCGGCGACGACCCCGCCACCGCCAACCACGTCGCGAAGCAGATCGGCATCGATCGAGCACCTGGGCCTTCGCCCGGCGTTCCTGCTCGGGCACTCCCACGGCGGCTTCGTCGCCCAGCGGTACGCACTCGAACACTCCGAACGACTGACCGGGTTGATCTTGTATGAACGTCGCCCGTGACCGGCCCCGATTTCTGGCCGGACGCGGCCCGCAACGTGCAACTG
>JBOHER010000473.1:0-15662 GCA_050701115.1 Haloechinothrix sp.
TTGTCCGCCAACTGCGTGTCGATCTTCTCCAGCTCACCGGTCTCCGGCACCCGCGACAACCGCGCGTAAGAGTCCAGCACCGGCCGCCGACCATCCTGACCTGCGATATCATCCCGTTTCGTGCCCAGCGTCGCGCCCAAAGCGTCTTTCAGCCCACATCACCGCGCCATACTGCGCAGTTGCCGTGATGCCACCGAGAGAGTGGCGAGGTCGAGCCTGCCCGACTTGCTGATGTCGTCCAATGCCACCCGTGCCCGTGCCAGCCGGGAAGAATTCGCCTTCTCCCACTCGGCGATCTTCTCGTCCACGGTGTCGTCGGGGTCGCTGTGCCGGAGCGCGTCCAAGGTGATGGCCCGCAACGAAAGGTACATGTCGTCGCGCAGCGCCAGCCTGGCCAGCGCGTGCCACCGGTTGCCGCGCTCCAGCGCGCTGACCGAGGTCAGCATGGTGTCGATGCGCAGATGATCCGACAGCGCGTAGTACAGCTCGGCAGTTTCCCATGGGCTGCGCTCCCGGTCGAGCCCGACCTCCTGCTCGGCGAGCTCGGCCACCTCGGTCACATCCAGCAGACCGTAGGTGTGCAGCAGCACCGACATCTTCTCGGCCAGCTCGTCCGGAACCACGTCGGCGATTAGCTGCTCGCGCTTGCGCCGCACGGACTCAGCCTGATCACCACGCAGGAGTGTGCTGACAATGGGCATCAACTCGCCAACCACATCGGCGAATCGGTTGATCTCCGCGCCGACGGCAAGCGGCTGCGGCCGGTTGGTCAGCCACCAGCGCGAGGCCCGGTCGAGCAACCTGCGGGTCTCCAACACCAACTCATCGGCCACGGTGGTCGGCACCAGGTTGTCCAGCGCGTCCACCTCGCGCCACAACGCGGGCAGATCGAACACCCGGGTGACCACGGTGAAAGCACGCACCGCATCGGTCGCCGTCGCGTTCATCTCCTCGTTGAGCCGGAACGCATAGGACAGTCCCGCGCCGTCGACCACCTCGTTGACGACCTGGGTGGTGACGATCTGCCGGTTCAGCGGGTGGGCGAGGATCTGCCTGCCGAACCGGTCCCGCAACGGCGTCGGGAAGTACTCCGGCAGCCGCCGCGCGAACACCTCCTGGTCCGGCAGCTCGCTGTCCAGCAGCTCGTCCTTGAGGTCGAGCTTGACGTGCGCGAGCAGGGTGGCCAGCTCCGGCGAGGAGAGCCCGACTTCGGCCTTGTCCATCGCCTTGAACTCGTCGTTGTGCGGCAGGGCTTCCAGCTCGCGGTCAAGCCCGGCGTGCGTCTCCAGGTAGCCCACCTGACGCTGGTGCACCGAGAGCATCGGGGTGGCGTGCTCCCGGCTGATGCCGAGCACCGCGTTCTGCCGGTAGTTGTCGGCAAGCACGAGTGCTGCGACCTCGCCGGTCATCGACTCGAGCAGTTCCTCGCGCTGCGCGCGGTCCAGCAAGCCCCGCTCGATGAGCTTTTCCAGCAGGATCTTTATGTTGACCTCGTGGTCGGAGCAGTCCACGCCCGCCGAGTTGTCCAGCGCGTCGGTGTTGACCTTGCCGCCGGTCCGGGCGAACTCGCTCCGGCCGCGCTGCGTCAGGCCGAGGTTGCCGCCCTCGCCGACGACCTTGACCCGCAGATCCTTGCCGTTGACCCGCAGCGCGTCGTTGGCCTTGTCGCCGGCATCGGCGTGGCTTTCCGTTGAGGCCTTGACGTAGGTGCCGATCCCGCCGTTCCACAGCAGGTCAACCGGCGCGAGCAGGATCGCGTGCACCAGGTCGGCGGGAGCCAGCTTGTCGACGTGCTCGGGCAGCCCGAGCGCCGTGCGCACCTGTGGCGTGATCGGCACGGTCTTGGCGCTGCGCAGGAAGATGCCGCCACCCTCGCTGATCAGCGACCGGTCGTAGTCCTCCCAGGTTGATCCCGGTAGCTCGAACAGCCGCTTTCGCTCCCGGAAAGTGCTGGCCGCGTCCGGGTTGGGGTCGAGGAAGACGTGCATGTGGTTGAACGCGGCCACCAGTCGGACGTGCTCGGACAGCAGCATGCCGTTGCCGAACACGTCGCCCGCCATGTCACCGATGCCGACCACGGTGAAGTCCTGGCTCTGGGTATCCACGCCGAGCTCGCGGAAGTGGCGTTTGACCGCCTCCCACGCCCCTTTCGCGGTGATGCCCATGGCCTTGTGGTCGTACCCGATCGAGCCACCGGAGGCGAACGCGTCGCGCAGCCAGAAGCCGTAGTCGGCCGACACGTCGTTGGCGATGTCGGAGAACTTCGCGGTGCCCTTGTCGGCCGCGACAACCAGGTAGGTGTCGTCTCCGTCATAGCGCACCACATCGGGCGCGGGCACCGTCTTGCCGTCCACGAGGTTGTCGGTGAGGTCGAGCAGGCCGGAGATGAACATCCGGTAGCAGGCGATGCCTTCAGCCAGGTGGGCCTCGCGGTCCGCGCCCGGATCGCCGGTGGGCGCAGGGGGCCGCTTCATCACGAAGCCACCCTTGGCGCCGACCGGCACGATGACCGCGTTCTTCACCGCCTGAGCCTTGACCAGGCCGAGGATCTCGGTGCGGAAGTCCTCCGGCCGGTCCGACCAGCGCAGACCGCCGCGCGCCACCGGGCCGAAGCGCAGATGCACACCTTCGACCCGGGGCGAATACACGAAGATCTCGAATCGGGGCCTCGGCTCAGGCAGATCCGGCACCGCCTGCGGATCGAGCTTGATCGACAGGTAGGGCCGCGGGTTGCCTTCCGCGTCGGTGACGTAGCTGTTGGTGCGCAGGGTCGCGCTGATCACCGACAGCAGGGCGCGCAGGATCCGATCCTCGTCGAGGCTGACCACCTCGTCGATCATCTTGGTGACGTCGGAGGTCAGCGTCGCGACCCGGTCGGCGCGGTCGACGTCGGTCGCTGCCGCATCGAACCGGGCCTGGAACAGGCACACCAGGTTGGCCGCGATGGCGCTGTTGGCCAACACGGTCTTCTCGATGTACTCCTGGGAATACGCCGTGCCCGCCTGCCGCAGATAGCGGGAATAGGCCCGCAGGACGGCGGCCTCGCGCCAGGTCAATCCGGCGTCGAGAACCAGGCCGTTGAACCCGTCGACCTCGGCGGCGCCCCGCCACACCGCGGCGAAGGCGTCCTGGAATCGCTCCCGCACCTCCTGCAGATCGGCCTCGTCCGGTCGCGCCTTCAGCACACCGGGGTCCACCCGGAGCCCGAAGTCGTAGATCCAGGCGGCTGTCCCGTCGGTCCGGGTGACCTCGTAGGGACGCTGGTCGACCACCTCCACGTCCATCATCTGCAGCATCGGCAGCAACGCGGACAGCGTCACGCCCGCGCCGACCAGGTACAGCTTGAACCTGCGCTCGCCCAACTCCGCGTCATCCGGCACATAGAAGGACATGGCGATGTCCTCGGGACCGGTCAGCTCATCGAGCTTGCGCAGGTCCTCCAGCGCGGTGACTCCGTCGAAGTCCTCCTTGTACGCCTCGGGAAAACCGGCAGCGAACCGCTGGCCCTGCTCGCTCGCGGTCTCCTCCCGCACCGAACCGTCGTGGAATCCCCGGTCGCGGCGCTCCTCCAGAATCGCCTCGACCATCCGGTCCTCCCAGCCGCGCACGGCGTCGTTCAGCCGGTCCTGGATCCGCGCGATATCCGGCTCGCTCCGGCGTGCCGGATCGGTGTGCACGGTGAAGTGGACCTGCGCGAGCAATGTCTCGCCGAGCCGCACCGCGAAGTCGACACTCTGGCCGTCCAGTTCGGATTTCAGCACCTCGGCCATCGCGATGCGGGACTTGGTAGAGTAGCGATCCCTCGGCGCGAACACGACACAGGAGTAGAAACGGCCGTACGGGTCCCTGCGCAGGAACAGCCGCAGCCGACGGCGATCAGCCAGCGCGATCGCGCCGGTAGCGGTCGCGTACAGCGAGTCGGCGTCGGTGGAGAAAAGTTCCGCCCGCGGCCAACTCTGCACGACCTCCAGCATCCGCTGCCCCGAGTGGGACTCCATCGGGAACCCCGCCCGGTGGATGACGTCGCGCACCATGCGTTCCACCACCGGAATGTCCAGCACGTCCTCGTGCAAGGCGGAGGTGGTGAACATGCCGAGGAACCGGTGCTCGCCGGAGACGTTGCCATCGGCGTCGAAAGTTTTCACGCCGATGTAGTACGGATGAACTGGCCGGTGCACGGTCGATGGAGCACTGGCCGGAGTGAGCACCAGCAGGGTCCGGGCCAGCGCGGTCTCGGCCAGGTCGGGACCCGCGGTGAGGCTGCGTGCGGCGAGGCTGTCCCGGCGCAGCACGCCGAGTCCGCTGGCCAGCACGGCGCGCAGCGCTGGCTCGCTTCCTACCTCGAGTTGGGAGATGACCTCGTACTCGCGGTAGCCGAGGAAGGTGAAGTGGTGGCCCTGCACCAGCCACCGCAACAGCGCGATGCCGTCGGAGACCTCCTCGGTGGGCAGATCAGGAGGTTTGTTCTCCAGCTCATCGGCCAAGCTCAACGCGGTCCCGGCCATCCGGTCGCTGTCCTCGACCACCTCGCGGACGTCGCTGATCACCGAGTGCAGCCGGTTCTCCAGTTCGCGGGCCCGTTCGGGGTCGGTGATCCGATCGAGTTCGATATAGATCCAGGACTCGGCGGCAGCGCCCTCCGGCGGGGCGGACGCATCGGCGTTCGGATGCACCTCGCGCAGTGCACCGGTCACATCCCGGGACACCACGACGATGGGGTGCACGATGCGCAGCACCTGCGCTCCGCTCCTGGCGAACTCCGCCGCGACGCTGTCCACCAGGAACGGCATGTCGTCGGTGACGATCTGCACCACGGTCGCCTCGCTCGACCAGCCGTCCTCTGCCTCGGTCGGATTGAGGATGCGCACCGCGGGCCGACCCGGTGTGCGCTGCTCGGCGAGCCGCTGATGGGCCCGAACCGCACCGACCAGGTCGGTTACGTCGTCCTCAAGGATGTCTTCGGCGGGCACGTGCCGGAAGTAGAGGTGGATCAGATCGCAGATCTCCGCCGCCTGCTCCCCCGCGGCGTCGATCAGATCATCACGCAACTGCTCGGGGCTCGCGCTCATGCCCCCATCGGGCAGACCCAGGCGATCCCGGTCAGAGATTCGCGTCGTGGTCATCTCAGGCAACTCCCAATCCTCGCTGCGCTGCGGTGAACGTCACAACACTAACTGGACAATCCCCTGAGGGATACCGGGCTCATCCCTCGCCGTGATGACGGCCGCGCGCCGGGCTTTCGCCGTTGACAACCCGCCCGTGAGCAGCGCCGGGATCGACCGCCGCCATGCCGGGGCGGGTGCGTTCCGGGCGCGGGCGCCGCGCGCGGGCGCTGATGTCGGCGGGCTCGTGGTCGTCGTCGGTCCAGTTGCTGAAAACCGCCAGCAGGCTGTCCAGTTCCTGCGGCTGGAGCGCCCGGCCGGCCGGCTCTTCGAGGCGCGGGTCCGCCACCGCATCGGTGTCGTTGACCTTGCCGGTGCCGGAGTCGGCGTCGGCGACGCCGGTGACCAGCCGGAGCGCATCCGGGGCGAGGGTGCCCGGCAGCTTCAGGCGGGGCAGCATCGGGTGATCGCGTGCCGCATCGGCGGGCTCGGGCCTGGCGGCGTGCTCGGCCTGCGGGTCCGTTGCCTCGGCCTGCGGCGCCGTCTCGGCTTCCGGCTCGGCGTGCCGCGCTCGGCGCCTGCCGCCGCTGCCGACCGTCACGCCGAGTCGTTCCAGCACAGACCTGGCTGACGGCGCATTGTCCGCGTGTCGGGGCGCTGCCTCCGCCTGTGCGGCCGCGAGCGGCTCGGCGGCAGGTTCGGGCACCGGGGTATCGGCGAAGACCCGTTCCACCCGCGGGGTGGCGGCGGGCTCGGCCGTTGGCGCCGAAACCGCGGCCTGCGCACTGACCTTGGACGCCTGGAGCAGGCGGTCGATGTCCACCGTGGGTTGTTCTCCGCGCCCGAACTCACCGGTCAGCAGCGAGGTGGCCTGCCGCCGGACCCGGCCGGAGCGGTGCTCCTCCGTGCGTGCTTCCCGCAGGCACCGGACAGCTTCGGCTGCGCGACCCAGCCGCTCCTCGATATGCGCCAGCTCGAGCCACAGTCGAGCGGTCAGTGCTTGCAGCCCGTGCGAACCCGCTGAATACAGCGCATCCCGCACCAGCGCACCCGCCGCTTCGGCCGACCCGGCAGGCAGCAAGATCCGGGTGGCTACGGCCAGCCGAAGCCAGGCCATCGGTGCGATCGCGGCGGCCCTGGTGGGCCGGCCCATCAGCGGTTTGGCGAGCGCGGCGGCGTCATCGATCGCGCCGCGGTCGAGCAGCGCGCACACCAACTCGAGAACGAGGCGGGTGCCGAATTCGCCGCCGTCGGCCGCGCGGTCGGCCAGACCGGCGAGCAGGTCGAGCCCGCGCTGAGCGGACTCGGTGGCGGCGGCGATGTCACCGTTGCGACGCAGGTGCGCTGCCGACCGGGTGCAGACCATGACCCGCAGCAGGGTGCGGCTGCCGGCGTCCGCTGTGGAATCGGCGGAGATCAGCTCGTCGGCCTCGGCAAGCGCGCGATCAAGCGCTGTTCTGCGGCCCAGCGTCGTCAGGCAGCCGACCAGCTGCACCAGTGCGACCGCGCGCACCACGGGGCGCAGGCCGGAGCTTGCGAGCACCGGCCGCAGCGCGGCAAGTCCGGTCAGCGGAGCACCGACGCTGCGCGCACATAACGCGAGGTCGGTGCGCAGCACCGCGCCGAGCTCGGCATCGCCGGCTGCTTCAGCGGCCCGCAGCGCGACCACCGCGCGATCGACCACACCGGCTCGCTCACCGAGCCGGATCCGGGCGAACACGGCAAGCGCCTCGGCTCGCACCCACAGCTGTTCGGAACCGCCCGCCTCGGCTAGCGCCGCTGCTCGTTCACCGAAGACCAGCGCCAGCTCGGGCGAGGCCAGCCGCATCCGCACGCCGTGCTTGAGCAGCGTCTCCACCGGGCCGTTGTCCGGCTTGACGACCGCAGAGTGGCCGATGCGTTGGCTATCCTCGCTGTGCTTGCTGGCTGCCACGAGCTCTCCGCAGTGTCCTCAGTTCGATTCCCGGCTGGACTGGCGTCAGTCGCGGGTCAGCTTGCGATGGGTTACTCGGTGCGGACGCGCCGCTTCGGCCCCCAGCCGCTCGATCTTGTTGTTCTCGTAGCCATCGAAGTTACCTTCGAACCAGAACCACTGTGCCGGGTTTTGCTCAGTTCCTTCCCAAGCAAGGATGTGCGTGGCTACCCGGTCCAGGAACCACCGGTCGTGGGAAATGACCACCGCGCAGCCGGGGAACTGCTCGAGCGCGTTCTCCAGCGATCCCAGTGTTTCCACGTCGAGGTCGTTGGTGGGCTCGTCGAGCAGGATCAGGTTTCCGCCCTGCTTGAGGGTCATCGCCAGGTTGAGGCGGTTGCGCTCACCACCGGAGAGCACGCCCGCGGGCTTCTGCTGATCCGGGCCCTTGAAGCCGAAGGCGCTGACGTAGGCGCGGGACGGCATCTCGGTCTGGCCGACGTGGATGTAGTCGAGCTTGTCGGAGACGACCTCCCAGACCGTCTTGTCGGGATCGATCCCGGCGCGCGACTGGTCCACATAGGACAGCTTGACGGTCTCGCCGATCTTGACGATGCCGGAGTCGGCTTCCTCGAGCCCGACGATCGTCTTGAACAGCGTGGTCTTGCCGACCCCGTTGGGGCCGATCACCCCGACGATGCCGTTGCGCGGCAGGTCGAAGGAGAGGCCGTCGATGAGCACCCGCTCGTCGAAGCCCTTCTCCAGGTTCTCGATCTCCACCACGACGTTGCCCAGACGCGGGCCGGGCGGAATCTGGATCTCCTCGAAGTCGAGCTTGCGGGTCTTCTCCGCCTCGGCGGCCATCTCCTCGTAGCGGTCAAGCCGCGAACGGGACTTGGTCTGCCGGGCCTTGGCATTGGAGCGCACCCATTCCAACTCGTTCTTGAGCCGCTTGGCGAGCTTGGCGTCCTTCTTGCCCTGGACCTCGAGACGCTCGCGCTTCTTCTCCAGGTAGGTGGAGTAGTTGCCCTCGTAACCGACGACGCGACCCCGATCGATTTCCATGATCCACTGCGCGACGTTGTCCAGGAAGTACCGGTCGTGGGTGACCGCGAGGACGGCTCCGCCGTAGGAGGCGAGGTGCTGTTCCAGCCAGAGCACGCTCTCGGCGTCCAGGTGGTTGGTGGGCTCGTCGAGCAGGAGCAGGTCTGGCTTGGACAGCAGCAGCTTGCACAGCGCGACCCGGCGCCGCTCACCACCGGAGAGGTGGGTGACCGGCTCCTCCGGCGGCGGGCAACGCAGCGCGTCCATGGCCTGCTCGAGCTGGGAGTCGAGCTCCCAGGCATCGGCGTGGTCGAGATCCTCCTGGAGTTTGCCCATCTCCTCCATCAGCTCGTCGCTGTAGTCGGTGGCGAGCAGCTCGGCGATCTCGTTGAACCGGTCGAGTTTGACCTTGATCTCGCCGAGCCCCTCCTCGACGTTGCCCCGGACGGTCTTGGTCTCATTCAGCGGCGGCTCCTGCATGAGGATGCCCACGCTGGCACCCGGCTGGATGAACGCGTCACCGTTGCTCGGCTGGTCGAGCCCCGCCATGATCTTGAGGACGGTGGACTTTCCGGCACCGTTCGGACCGACGACGCCGATCTTGGCGCCGGGGTAGAACGCGGTGCTGACGTCGTCGAGGATGACCTTGTCCCCGACGGTCTTGCGCACCTTTTTCATGGTGTAGATGAACTCGGCCATGTCCGCGATCGTAGAGCTGCCGGATAACAGCCCTCACCCAGGTCGGTTAGGACACTCGGCGTGGTAGTGGTGTATCAGAGCGTCGCCACCAGCCACCCATACGTGTGACAGTCAGCCGCTACCGACGGTGGCGATCAGGCGGCGGCGGCCTCAGCGTCGGCGTCAACCGAACCTCCCCCGCGGACCTTGCGTACCTGCGCGATGGCGTTCTTCAGGTTCGGACCGACCGCGAACGCGTCCAGCTCGAGGCCGTAGCGCGTCCTGCCGTCCTCCTCATACTCGGTGGACCGGAGCCTGCCCGCGACCAGCACTTGGTCGCCGATGCCGAGTGAGACGGCCACGTTGTCGGCGAGCCTGCGCCAGCACTTCACCCGCACCGAGAACTTGCGGCCGTCCACCCAGCCACCGGTCTGCTTGTCGAACCGGCGCTCGTTGCTGATCACCGAGAAGGTCACCAGCGGCGCCCCGTCGTCCAGCTGACGGCGGGTCAGCTCGGTGCAGATCGTGCCGGTCATGTTCAGGATCGTTTCGCCGAAAGCCATCGAGTTCACCTCGTGAGGTCGGGTTCGTGTGTCGACCTCAGAATGCGGCAGGCGCGGCCGGTGCGACGGGGTCGCGCCGAATCTGTGGATAACTGGGGTGGCGGTGGATAACACGGTGAGCTAATGCGGGCGCTTCTCGGTCGGCTCGGCCAGCTTCTTGAGCATCGCGTTGTAGGCGGCGAGTTCGTCGTCCCCGGTGATCTTCTCGCGCCGGTCGGTGCGAGAAGCTTCCCGCGCGTCGGCCTGCGCCCACTGGACCATCAGGGTGATCAGCACCAGCAGGGCCGGGATCTCACCGAAGGCCCACGCGATGCCGCCGCCGAGCCGCTGCTCGGTGAGCAGATCGGTCACCCAGGGCAGGCCGAGCGAGCGGTAGAAGGTTTCGCCGATCACGGTCTGGGATTGCATCAGGATGACGCCGAAGAACGCATGGAACGGCATGGACGCGAACATCAGGCCCAGCCTGCCCAGCGGCGGCAACCGGCGTGGTGCGGGATCCACGCCGATCAGCGGCCAGAAGAAGAGGTAGCCCACGAGCAGGAAGTGAGCGTTCATCGCCAAATGCGCCCAGTGGTAGTTGAGCGCGGCGTCGAACAGGCCGGAGAAGTAGAGCGCGTAGAAGGAACCGACGAACAGCGCCAGCGCGACTATCGGGTGGGTCAGCAATCGCGACACCGGAGAGTTCACCACGGCCAGCAGCCACTCCCTCGGGCCAGGTGGCGCGGTCTTGCCCACGGCGGGCAGCGCGCGCAGCGCCAGCGTCACCGATCCGCCCAGCACCAGGAGCACCGGCGCGACCATGGACAGCAGCATGTGCGTGCCCATGTGGATGGAGAACATCGCCGGTGAGTACTTGCCGATACCGGCCGAGGTAGCGATCAGGATGGTCGCGCAGCCGGCCAACCAGGCCACCGTGCGGCCGACCGGCCAGGCGTCGCCACGTCGACGCAGGCGGCGCACCCCGGCGAGGTAGAGCACCGCGAGGATGATCGCCGCGGTGCCGTAGATCAGATCGAAGCGCCAGTCCAGGAGCAGCCGCACCAGGGTGGGCGGCCCGTCCAGGTTGTAGCCGATGAGCAACTCGGTGCGGGTGGGTTCCGCCACGGCCTCCCCCGGTGGCGGAGTTCGAGCGAGCGCGGTGGCGATGCCGAGGGTGACGAACATGATCAACACTTCGACCCCGGCCAGTTGCATCAGCGGGCCGCGGCTGCCGCTGTCGGCGAGCGCACGCACGCCGCGGGTGCGCTGCTGCTGGCCGAACACCCCGAGCAGGACGAGGGCGACGATTTTGGCGAGCAGCAGTAGGCCGTAGTCGGTGTCGAGCAGGTCGGCTGGGCTGATCCGGACGAGCCCGTTGATCACGCCGGAGACGGCCAGCACGATCCAGCACGCGAGTGCGAGCCGGGAGAAGCGGCGAGCGGCGAGCGCGAGATGAGGACTTCCTCGGCGGCCGAGCGCGACCAGCGCGACCAGTCCACCCACCCAGAGGGCGGCGGCAACCAGGTGGAACAGCAGGCTGTTGGTGGCGACATCGTGTGCTCCGCCGGTGGCCGAGTGACCGGTGACGGCAACCGGTATCAACCCGGCGACAGCGAGGAAGAACAAGGACGCGGTCCAGCCCCAGGACAGCACCCAGCGGCAGCCGACGGCCAGCACCAGCGTGATCAGCCCGGTGATCAGCCACGCCTTCGGCTGTTCGATGAAGCTGACCAGCCGGACGAACACCTGCGGATCGAGCAGATCGGTGACCGGGCGGCCCGACCCGTCAGCGGCGGCGAAGTAGGCGGAGGCAACGGCGGCGACGAACCACACCCATGCGGCGACTCCCGCGGTGCGCAGCGCGGCGTAGCCGTCGGCGGCCAGGGTGCCAGATCGCTGTGGTGGCACCAGGAATGCGGCCAGCAGCAACGACCCGACGCACACCACGGCGGCGATCTGGGCGCCGATCCGCGCGACCGAGACGCCATAGCGGGTGACCAGTCCGGGGTCGTTCAAGCCCGCGATCGCATCGCCTGCTGCGCCGGACAGGGCGATGAGGCCGACCGCGACGAACAGCGCGAGCAGCACCCCGACGAGGAGGATCGGCAGCACCCCTGCTGGCTTTCTGGCGGGGGTCTGCTGCTCGGCCTCGGTGGGAATCGACTGGTCAGACGGCACCTTTGCAGGGTATGCCAGCTACCGGCGATGGACGCTGACGGCATAGCCTCCGCCGTCATAGGGGTCGCCGTGCCAGGTGGCGAAGCGCTCCTGGAGCCGTAGTCCGGCCGCCCCGCACCAGTCGTCGTAGTCGGCGAGGGTAACCGTGGTATCGGCGATCGGAAGGTGTGCGGCATCGAGGCCGAAACCGGCGACCAGCAGGCCTTCTGGCCGGAGCGCGGCGGCCAGGGTGGCGACCACGGCTCGCTCGGTGCCGTACGCGGCCAGCGGGATCACATTGCCCGCCGCCACGACCAGATCGAAGTCGCCGGACAGACCCAGGGAGGGCAGGTCGAGGGTGGCCAGATCGGCCTTGATCCACGGGATCCCCGGGGCCGCGCGCCTGGCTTGGGCCAGCATCGACGGGTCGAGGTCGACCCCGACGCACTCGTACCCGTGCTCGTGCAGCCAGATGGCGATCCGGCCGGTGCCGCAGCCCGCGTCGAGGATCCGGGCACCCTCCCATGCCAGCTGCGCGCAGAACCGGGCCTCGCCGTGCACGTCCGCGCCGGTTGCTGCCAGGTCGGCGAACCGGGACGCGTAGCGGGCGCCCTCATTCCCGCCGGTCAAGTCGGCCCATCGGCTCATGAGCGGCTCCTTACGACTGCCACAGGACAAGCTTCGCACATCTCAGCTGAAACGATCTTGGTGGCGCGAACGATCACTCCCCATGGCGGAGATAAACTGCAACGGTGCACGCCTTCGCCGCACGCGGAGTGCCGGCCCCCGTAGCTCAGCTGGATAGAGCAAGAGCCTTCTAATCTCTAGGTCGCAGGTTCGAGTCCTGCCGGGGGCGCCGTTCCAGACAATGTGCGAATCTTTCGGTCTGTAACCGCCCCTTCGGGGGTGGTGGCGGCTCGTTGGGTTGGGATGTCTGAGCCGTCACCTGGGATCACGAAGGTGGGTTCGGCCTTGTGACGACCGGTGATGTCGACCCGGTGGACGAAGATGTTCATGATGCCGCGGAGAGCTTCGGTACTGCCGTTGTCGACGGCGGCTTGGATGTCGGCGCGAATGGTGTCCAGGACGCTGAGGTCGGGTAGCGCGGGGATGGCGGTCTCATCGATGAGGAGTCCGAGTTCGTCGCGGCGTTGCCGGAGTTCGGTGAGTTTGCTGGCGAGTTTCTCCACGCGTGGTGAGCACACCTTTTCGTCCATAGTGCCGTTCTCGAACGCGGTGAGGTAGCGGTCGAGCGCGTCTTCGTTCTTGGTGATCTCACGTTCGAGGGCGTCAAATTCCTCGGTGTAGGCGGCGCGCCGGTCGTTGGCGTCGGCGGTGGTGTTGGCGAGTCCTTGTTCGATGAGGTCGCTGCAGGCGAGGGTGTCCAGTAGCGATGTGAGCACGCCTTGTTCGAGTTGGTCGGCGGGGAGCCGGTCGGCCGCGCAGTGTTGGCTTCCGTAGCGCTGTTTGGTTAAGCAGGTGTAGTACCGGTAGCGGTACCTGTTGCCTTTGGCGGCGGTGCCGAGGTACAGCGCCAGGTCGCGTCCGCCGGACCGGCGATGGTTGATGGGCCAACTGAGAGCGTCGCCCGCAACCTGCTTGGAGGGGCAATGAGTACCGATGTTCGCTGGCAGGAAGCCGAGGGACGTCTGCACGCATACCTACTTCCCGCTGAGCCGGGGGCGCGCTCCAGCTTCCGACATCCCGTCCGTCTCGGCGATTCGTTCAACGCCCTTGGACACACCACCCCCATCACGATCACCCCAGCTGACGTCGATCCCCATCGCAAGGCGCGACGCGGGCCGGCCCCCACCTGTCGGGAATGCGATATCGCGGCCCGGGAGCGCATCGGTGTTCCGCTGTGGGGCTACGAGGAGAGCGAGCCCGATGTGCGCTCCCAGTGATTCATGCGAGCGCGTTGCATAGCTGAGGAACAGCACCACGCCCGACGCGGCGGCCAGCGCCAGCCTGGCGAGCACGAACAGCCACCGGCGCCGACGTGGACTCGCCGCGGTGGTGGTGGGCGTTGCGGCCGGGGCGATCACCCAACCAGCCTTATGAGACGGTCGCCATTGCGTCGCCGGTCAGCCCGCGCAGCAGGAGAGCTTGGCGACGTCGCTGGTGAAGGTTTGAGCGGCGAGTTTGAGGGCTTCGGACATGGTCAGGTAGGGGTGCCAGGTGTGGGCGAGCTGGTCGACCGTGAGCCCGGCGGTGATCGCGTAGACGGCGGCGGTGATGATCTCGCCGGCGCCGTCGGCGAGCGCGTGCACGCCGAGCAGGCGCCCGGTGCCGGCCTCGGCGACGATTTTGACCAGGCCGTGGGTGTTGCGGTTGGCCAGCGCCCGCGGCACGTACGTCAGGGGGAGGGTGCGGCAGTCGCAGCGCAGTCCGGCGTCGATGACCTGGGCGTCGGTGAGGCCGACCGCGGCGATGGCGGGGCTGGTGAAGGTGACCCGGGGCAGCGCCGTGTAGTCCAGGGTCCGCATCGCACCGGTCAGGGCGTTGTCGGTGACCAGGGTGCCCTGGGCGGCGGCGACGTAGACGAACTGCTGCCCGCCGGTGACATCCCCCGCCGCCCAGATTCGCTCGTTGGTGGTGCGCAGGTAGTCGTCCACCACGATCTCGCCGCGCGACCCGGTCTTGACCCCGACCGCCTCCAGGTTCAGCCCGGCGGTGACCGGCCGGCGACCGGTGGCGATGAGCAGCTGCTCGGCGCGCACCGCGGTCTCCCCGCCGTCCGGGGCACGCATGGCGAGGGTGTAGCCGGCGTCGTCGCGGTGGACGGTGGCCAGGGTCGCGCCGGTGTGCACGGCGATGCCTTCGTCGGCGAGGACGGCTTCGAGCGCGGCGGAGATCTCCGGTTCCTCGAACGGGGCCACCCGATCCAGGGCCTCGACGATGGTGACCTGCACACCCAGCCGGGCGAACAGCTGGGCCTGCTCCAGACCGACGGCGTTGCCGCCGACCACCACCATCGACTCGGGCAGCGCCTCGAGTTCCATCGCGGTGGTCGAGGTCAAATATCCGGCCTCGGCCAGCCCGTCGACCGGTGGCGCCCACGGGGCCGAACCGGTGGCCACGAGGTACTGGGCGGCCTCGATCCGCTGGTACCCGCCGCCGGTGAGCGCCACGTCCAGCGCGGGACCGCCGCCGGCGTCGGTGAAGCTGGCGGCGCCGGACACGATCTCCCAGCCGTAGTCCGCGGCGAGATCGCTGTACTTCTCGTTGCGTAGCTGCTCCACCAGGGCGTCCTTGCCGCCGATCAGGCCGTGGGCGTCGACCGGCCCGGCGGTGGCCGTGATGCCGGGGAACCGGCCCGCGTCGCCGGCGGTGTGCCGGGCCTCGGCGGCGGCCAGCAGCGCCTTCGACGGCACGCAGCCGACGTTGACACAGGTCCCGCCCACGGTGCCGCGCTCGACCATCACCACCCGCTTGCCCAGGCTGGTGGCCGCGATGGTCGCGGCGAACGCCGCCGAACCGGAACCAACGACCGCCAGGTCGTAGCCCGACCGCGTCTGTGTCATCCCCTGTGTCTCCTCTGCAACCGCGGGTCCCGCCGTGTGCCGAACCCCACCACCTATCCGCCTTGCCGAATAGAATGATTCCACCATACTATGCGTCGAAGCGAATAGTGCCAGTTGTGGAGGGCTCCCTCATGCTCGACAGCACGGTGACGACCCGAACGGGTGCCGTCGGGTCCGCATGCACGCACACCGACACCACGGCCCGGTTCTTCCGGGCGCTGTCCGACCCGACCCGGCTCGCGCTGCTGGAGCTCATCCTCGCCGGCGAACGCACGTCCGCGGAGTGCGTGGCGCACGCCGGGATCTCGCAGCCGCGGGTGTCGGTGCACCTGTCCTGCCTGGCCGACTGTGGCTACGTCGTGGCCCGCCGGGACGGCCGCAGGCTGCGCTACTCGGTGGGAGACCCGCGGGTGGCCGACCTGATCACCGCGGCCCGAGCGTTGGCCGCCGACAACGCCGCCGCGCTGGACTGCTGCCCACGCATCCCCGGCGACCCCGCCGATGCCGGCGAGAACGGAGCGAGGGCATGAGCGGCGCTGACAACGACCAGCCCGGGGCGGGTGGCGGTTGGGCGATGGCGGGCCTGGGGCTGCTGATGGTGGCCCGCTGCGCGGGCCCGGTGCTGCTCGCCGGCGGTGCCCTCGGCGCGTTCGGAGCAGCGTCGCGCAGCCCATGGCTGATCGCCGCCGGCGCGCTGGTGGTG
>JBOHER010000474.1:0-7653 GCA_050701115.1 Haloechinothrix sp.
GTCCAGGCTGCGCCACTCAGCCCCCCGACGGCCACCGATCTTCGCCACCAGAGTGCTCTTGCCGCACTGTCGCGCGCCGTTGACGAGAACCACGCGGGTATCGTCCAGTGCTTCCTCTACGGCGGCAGCGGCCTTCCGGGGGAGGATGCGGCCGATGGGCGACTGTTGTCCGGATGCCATGATCAGCAGTATGACATGTATGTTAATCTGGTCGCTAGCGAAGTGTTAATATAGACGCAATTGACGTGTTAGTCTAGACGCTTCACCTCGCCGTCGATGAGTATAGGCGTCGAGCGAGATCACGTGGATCTGGAAGCCGCGAAGGGCCATCGCGCGGCGACTGATCAGCCTGCGGCCAAGGCTCCGTGGTGGGTGCCTGCCGAGTCGAACTTCAGTGAGCGTCCGTCGGTGAACGTGACCGTGACCGGACGGTCGGTGGTGACGTGGTATTCGAACGCTGCCCGGCCGAGACAGGCGCCCTTTGTCCCGGTGGGGGCGTTGGGATTGCCGGTGTCGACAGTCAGTGCGGTGATGTTGGCGAGCGTCAGGTCGAGGCGCGCGGCTGTCGGGCTCTTGGTCGTTCCGCTCGCGTTGATGAACTGTCCTGTCCAGAGCACGGGTTTGTCACCGGTGTCGGTCGTCAGCGTGGTTCTGGCCTCCTCGGCGCCGCAGCCGTGTGAGATCGCGTCCACGTCAGCGTAGCCAGGGCCTGCGGGCATGATGCCCGATATCCAGTACGCCCCGTCGGGGACTACGCCTGCTTCCGGGGCGAAGAAGCGTTTGTCTGTCCGGTAAGTGACGTGTGCGGGGTCCTCGACCTTGGTGCGGCCTGCGCTCCAGCCGGATTCCTTCGCCCAGTCGTTGATGGTGGCGGGCGAGCTGTGGTTGGCGGTGGGGTGCAGCCACCACGCGGACGGAAGGTTGAGTTCGGCGAGCCGGTCGCGGACGGCGATCGCCTGGGTGGCGGGGACCAGTTCGTCGGCTCCGGCGTACCAGGCGGCCATGGGGACGTGGCGGAGGTTTCCGAGCAGCTCTACGGCATTGCCGACCGCTGCGAAAGCGATGTCCACGGGACGGTCGATGGTGGAGTCGGCGGAGGTGTTGGCGGCGTCGCCGGTGTAGCCGACCCATTGGACGACGGCTGCGAACTCGTCGGGGTGCAGTGCCCCGATGCGCATCGCGCCGTAGCCGCCCATCGACGTTCCGGACAGGAAGACCTTGTCGTCGTCCACCCTGTAGATCGCCTTGACGTCGGCGAGTACGTCGAGCACGTCACGTTCGCTGTAGGAGGAGTAGAAGCCGCGCGGTCCCCTGCCGAGCGGGCTGGCGAAGATCCGGTTGCTGTCCCGGCCGAAGGCCGCGGCGATGGGCGGCGGGTTCGTGCCGCTCGCCGGGTCCCACATCTGCGTCGAATGGTTCTCGCCCATGCCGTGCAACAGCAGTTGCAGCTCGTGCGGACCCGGATCGGTGGGTAGGTAGAAACCGTAGGGCTGGTACTTGCCGATGTGTGTGAAGCCTTGAGACGGGTGCAGCAGGCTGTCTTTGGCCCAGGTGCCCGGTCCGGCCACGCCCGTGTGGCTGATGCCTTCGCCGGGCCCGGGATTGTGTTCGGAGAAGTAGACGCGCTGGCGAAGCTTCCCGGCGGGCACAACCGCGCGGCGGGTCACGTTGCGATCCAGATCGGCGACGCTGACAGTGTGGGCGAACGCCGTGATGTCACCACGGGCGAGGGCGGCGGCCTGGGCGTTGTCCCACCAGCCGCCGCGCTCGTCGAGACCTCGGAAGGCGACGTTCATGACCACTGGTGCCGCGCTGATAGGCAGGGTGCGGGTGACCACCGCCTGGAGACGCCAGGTGGCACCGGGCGGGCGCGGCACGGTGGCGGTGAGGAGGTTGCTGTCCGGGTTGCCGTGGGTCAGCTGCACGAATCTGTCCAGCCCGGTGTTCGTCAGCGGTTGCCGGCTGAAGGGGCTTGCGAGCACGCCGTCGAGCCACGTCAGCCCGGATCGGGTGAGGGCATTGTTGTCGGTGTCGATGCCGAGGAGCACCTGAGCGGTGGATGGGTTGGTCAGGGTGTTGAGTTCGGCCGTGACGGTGAGCTGCGTGCGGGTGACGCGCATGCGCAGCGCCACCAGGTCGGCGGTGTTGTCACGGGATTCCGGGGTGAGGCCGAGGTAATCGGCCGCTCCGGCGGGCGAGGTGTTGCCCCAGCCGTCGTGGTAGGGCCGGATCGCGGCGTAGAGGCCTTCTCCCTCTTGCGGGATGTCGGATGTCGAGGCCGCTCCGTGATCGTCGTAGACATAGTCGCGGTACACCAACTCGCCTGCGCAGAGATCGACCGTGCCTGCCACCCACGATCCCTGGCCACACGGCGGGGTCCTGGTGGTGCTGCCTTCCGCCGCCGCAGCGGAGACCGGGACCGGTGCCCCGATAGCCATCGCGGCGACACCGGCCAGGACAGCCCATCGCTGGGCGGGCGTGCGGGTGCGGGGACGTGTCATGGCAGGTCTCCCTGTCGAGGACCTTCGCCTTGCGGGACGATTTCCATTGACTCAGGCCGAAACCCGAGCACGATGTCCGCCGAGCCTTCGGCGGTCGCCGCGGGCCACGCTCATGTGTGGGTAGAGCGCGTAGTTCTGGAACACCATCGCGATGTCCCGGTCCTTCGGTGGCAAGGTGGTGACGTCACGGTCGCCGATCCAGATCGAACCCGAGTCCACCTCCTCCAAGCCGGCGAGCATCCGCAGGCTGGTGGACTTCCCACAGCCGGAAGGGCCGATCAGGACCAGAAACTCGCCGTCGGCGACCTCCAGATCTAGTGCGTCGACCGCGGGGCGTTCGGTACCCGGATACCACCGGGTCGCGCTGTCGAAGTGGACCGCTGCCATCACCTGCTCCTTACTTGATACTGCCCGCGGTGAGGCCACCCACGAGGTAGCGCTCGATGAACGCGAACAGGACGACGACCGGCACCACCGCGACCAGGGAAGCGGCGAAAAGATACTGCCATTGCACCTCGTACTGGCCGATGAAACTGGTGACCCCGACGGTCAAGGGTTGCGTGTCGGGCGTGCTGGTGAGCGTGAGCGCGACAACGAACTCGTTCCAGGCCGCGATGAAGGTGAAGATCACCGCGGTGACCACGCCGGGCAGCGCCAGCGGCAGGGTCACCTTCCACATCGCCTGTAGCCGGCCGCACCCATCAAGCAAGGCCGCTTCTTCCAGATCGACCGGGATCGACGAGAAGTAGGCGTGCAGGATCCAGATCGAGAACGCCAGGTTGAACGCCGCATTGGTCAGCACCAGCCCGGTGTAGGTGCCGACCAGGTCCAGCGCGACCATCTCCCGGTAGATGCCGATCACCAGTGCGGTCGGTGCGAACATCTGGGTCACCAGTACCAGCAGCAGAAACGATCGGCGGCCGCGGAACTTCCGGCGCGCGGTGTAGTACGCCGCGGGCAGCGCCACCGCCACGGCGAGCCCAGTGGACGTTCCCGCGATGATCAGCGTGTTGCGCAGGTACTCCCAGATCGGCGCGACCTGCCACACGTCGACGAAGTTTTCCCATGCCCAGGTCCGTGGCAGGTAGTCGGGTGGGGAGTTGAACAGTTCGCTCTGCGGCTTGAGCGCGGTCACCAGCATCTGCAGGTAGGGCGCGAGGAAGAGGAACGCGACCAGCCACGCGAGGCCGGTGAGCACGATCTTGCGCAGCGGGCTGGTCACGGTGTGCATCTCAGTCCATCTCCTTCCACCGAACAGCGCGCAGGTAGCAGAGCACCATCACGATGATCAGCAGGAAGTTGACTACCGCCATGGCGGCGGATCGGCCGACCTCCTGATCGAGGAAGGCCAGCTTGTACATGAAGGTCGTCGTCGTGTCCGTGGCGTGTCCGGGCCCGCCCTCGGTCATCGCCCAGATGATCGGGAAGGAGTTGAACACGTTGATCACGTTGATCACGGTGGCCACCAGTAGAGCCGGCTTGAGCAGCGGCAGCACTATCGAGCGGTAGGTCCGCCAGTTCGATGCACCGTCCACTGTGGCCGCCTCGTAGACCTCATTCGGCACCGTCTGCAGACCGGCCAGGATGACGTAGGTGGTGAAGGGCAGCGACACGAACACCGCCACCCCCATCAGCCATCCGAAGGCCACGCCGGGCTCGCCAAGCCAGTCCCGTGGCTCGGCTATGAGTCCGAGGTCCATCGCGATGCGGTTGGTGACGCCGTAGAAGAAGTCCAGCATCCAGCGCCACACGATCGCGGTCATCACCACCGACGCTGCCCACGGCACGATCAGCGCCCAGCGGACCAGCCGCCGCCCGGGAAACCGGGCGTTGAGCAACTGCGCGAGCCCGAGCGAGATGACCACCGTAGCCGTGACGACGCAGACGACCCAGATCACCGTGCGCAGCAGCACGGGAACCAAATCGGGATCGTCGAGCAGCGTGCGGTAGTTGGCAAGCCCTGCCCAACCGCGGGTGAGTCCACTGCTGCTGATGACGCGGAGCGACGTCAGCACCATCTCGATGGCGGGCCACACCACGACGCCGAAGATCAGCAGCAGTGCGGGGCCGATCCAGAGGAGCGGCGCGAGGGCCGCCCCTCGCCTCCTGCGCGGCCCGCTGACCGCCGGCAGCGCAGGGGAGGAGGCGACGGCGGTCTTCGTGCTATGCACCCTCGGCCTTCTGCTGGATACGGTCGAGCACCTGCTGCGGGTCGGCGCCCTGCACCGCGGTACCGATCGTCTGCTTCACCGCGCCGTCCACCGCGGTCCATGCCGGATCGTTGGCCGGGTAGAACTTCGCCTGCGGCAGCGCGTCGATGAACGGCTTGAGTTTCGCGTCGCTCTTGAGCTCCTCGCTGCCGGATGTGGTGACCGGGAGGAAGCCCTCCGTGGTGAGGAACTTCGCGTAGTTCTGCTTGCTGTAGAAGAAGTCGAGGAACTTGCGCACCGTTTCGGTGTTGCCCTCGTTCTGGAACGCCATCAGGAAGTCCTGCACGCCGAGTGTGGTCGACGGGTTGCCGCCGTTGGTAGGGATGGGCGCGATGCCGTAATCCAGGTTCTTGTTCTGCTTCTCGATGATTCCGGGCAGGAACACCGCACCGTTGAGCATGCCGACCTTGCCCTGCGCGAATACGTTGAACAGGTCGGTCCGGTTGGTCTTGGCGGGGTTGGGTTGGGTGAGCTTGGCATCAACCATGCCGGTGAGGAAGTTCAGCGTCTGGACGTTCTGCTGGCTGTTGATCGTCCACTTTCCAGTGTCGTCGACCCAGTGACCGCCGTTGCCGTTGGCCCACATCTGGAACTCGGCCTGAGCCTCCTCGGTTCCGAGTGGAAGCCCGTACCCGACGACTCCTCCGCCGAGTGCCTTGATCTTCTCCGCGCCGGCCTTGACCTCGTTCCAGGTCTTCGGTGGTTCGGTGATACCTGCCTTGGCGAACAAGTCCTTGTTGTAGAAGAACAACCGGGCGCTGGCGATGAAGGGCAGGCCGTACTGCTCGCCGTCGATCTCGGCGTTGTCGGCGAAGCTCGGGATGAAGTCGGACAGCACCTCGGGGGACACGACGTCCTTGGCGGGCTGGAGCAGGTCGTCCGCGGCGAAGTCGGCGAATTTGTTCAGGTTCAGGATGTCCGGCTGTTCCCCGGTTTGCACCAGTGTCTTGACCCGCTGGTCGATGTCGTTCCAGTTGACCACCTGCAGGTCGACCCGCAGGCCTTGGTTGGCGGCTTCGAAGTCCTTGATGAGCTCGCGCCAGTAGGGCGCGGTGTTGGTGCTGTATTCCGCCGCCACGAAGGTGATCGTCTTGCCGTCACCCCCCGCGGTGTCGTCACTGTCACCGCAGGCGGTCAGGGCGAGCGCGGCGCTCAACCCCAGTGCTGCCGTTCTGAGCAGAGTCTTCGTGCGGAAGGGCCGATTCACTCGACACGCCACCTTTCTCCATCGCGGCGAGGCATGCGGCGAGGCCACGGTGCCCCAGGATGTGCGGAACTGTCCTAAGCGGGCATGCTTGATTCTGAGCAGTATGTCGGCAATTCGAGCAAAAAGCAACAGATTCTTAGGCCCGGATGACGCGCACGCCGGCCTGCGTGAACCGGTCCGTGACGGTCTTCGGGGCGCCTGAGTCGGTGACGAGGATGTCCACGTCCTCGATCGGGCAGATCCGCGCGAAGGCATGACGTTCGAGCTTGGAACTGTCGGCCACCACGACCACCTGGCGGGCGCGCGAGACCATCAACTTGTTGATGCTGGCCTCCCCCTCGTGGTGCGCGCACGCGCCAAGTGCGACATCGATGGCGTCGACACCGAGGAACACCAGGTCGAGGCTGAGCTGTTCGAGAATGCCTCTGGCGAGGGGGCCGATCAGTTCGTAGGACTGCTGCCGGGCGACGCCGCCGGTCACCACGATCTTCAGATTGGGCCGGACGGTCAGTTCGTTTGCGATGTTGAGTGCGTTGGTGACCAGCGTCGTCCGAGGCGCGGAGCCCTCCGCATGCAGGTCGGCGCGGGCGGCCATGGCGCGTACCACCTCGGTCGTGGTGGTTCCGCCGTTGGCGCCCACGATCGACCCTGGGATCACCAGAGCGGCCGCTGCCGCGCCGATGCGTTGCTTCTCCTGCGCGTGCTTGGCCGTCTTGTACCGCAGGGGCAGGTCATACGCGGTGCTGTTGGGGACGGCACCGCCATGGGTTCTGGTCAGCAGTTGCTGCTCGGCGAGGGTGTCCAGATCACGCCGGATCGTTGCCGGGGAAACCTTGAGCTCGGCGGCGGCGTTCTCCACGTCCAGCCCTCCGCGCTCGGCGAGCAATTCCAGCAGGGCGTTGAGGCGGGCGTACTTGCTCATCCGACTCCTTTCGCCGTCCTCGAGGTTCGGGCCATCAGCCACTCGCGGGCAGTGTAGACGGGACACTCCTTGCGTGAATGTGCGTGTTTCTGTAACTATCATGCAATGTCGCGCAGGATTGCGCGAGCTCGCCACAGCGAGTGTTGTCACAGCGACGGGAGCAGCGCGCCCATGACCCACGTGGAAGCCGAGATCGCAAGCCAGCCGACTTGCTGGCGTCGGTCGGCCGAACTGTCCGCGGGCTGTTCCGGCGTGCTGCCGCGGCCTGGCGAGAGGCTCGCAGTCGTCGGATGCGGCACCTCGCTGTACATCGCCCAGGCCTTCGCCGGGCTCCGCGAGTCGGCCGGAATGGGGGAGACCGATGCGTTCCCGGCCTCGGAGATGCCCTCCCGCCGTTACGACCGTGTGCTCGCACTGACTCGTTCGGGCACTACCACCGAGGTGATCGACCTCCTGGACAGGCTGCGCGGCTCGGTTCCCATCGTGGTGATCACCGCCGACCCCGCCACTCCGGTCATGCGGGTCGCCGATGACACCGTGGTGCTGGATTTCGCCGACGAAGCCTCCGTCGTGCAGACCAGGTTCGCGACCAGCGCGCTCGCGTTGCTGCGCGCACACCTGGGGCACGATCTCGTGGAGCTGAGTCGCCAGGCGGAGGAGGCGCTGGGTCATGACCTTCCTGGTGGCGCGACCGAGCGCACCCAGTTCACCTTCCTCGGCCGGGGGTGGACGGTGGGACTCGCCCACGAGGGTGCCCTTAAGCTGCGGGAGGCCTCGCTGGCATGGGCAGAGTCATACCCGGCGATGGAGTAC
>JBOHER010000475.1:0-6977 GCA_050701115.1 Haloechinothrix sp.
TCTGTACGCCGTCAGAGCCTGGTGATGGTGCCTTCCAGGTAGGGCTTGGGCTTTCGGGCGTCCCACAGTTCGAACGCGAAGCCGTCCTCGGTGCTCCACGTGGTGAACGCGGCCTTGGCGGGCAGCAGCACCGGCAGCTTGAACCGCACGTCCAGGGTGTAGGCATCCGGCAGCTTGCCCTCGAACGCGGCAAGGCTGTGCGCCTTGGTCCACATGCCGTGCGCGATCGCCTTCGGGAAGCCGAGCAGTTTTGCGGTCGCCGCGTACAGGTGGATCGGGTTGTGGTCGCCGGACACCTCGGCGTACCGGCGGCCGATGTCGCCCGGAATGTGCCAGATCGCCTTCGGCGTCGGCGCGGCCAACTGCTCCTTCTTGCCGCCGCCCGAGCTCGAGGCCCCCACCCTCTGCGGAGGCGCTTCGCGCCGCTGTTTCTGTAGTCGACGCAGGTAGGTGGACACGTCGGTCCACACCGGAGCGTCCTCGCCTGCCGGGATCACCTCGCTGATCACGTCGAACTGGTTGCCCTTCTCGTGCGGGCGCAGATTCTCCACCCGCACCCGCAGCGAGAACGACTCGGTCAGCGTGACCGGACGATGCTGCGTGATCGTGTTCGACACGTGCACCAGGCCGACCAGCGGGAACGGGAACGACGGCTCGGCCATCAACTTGACCTGCAACGGGAACACCAGAATGTGCAGGTAGGTCGATGGCAGCTTGTCGGTCAGCCGGAACCCGCACACCTCGTTGTAGGCAACAAGGTGCTCCGGGTCGACCACCACGTCCCTGCGTACCAGCGCGGTGTCCGGCAAGTCCTTGCCGCGCTTCTTGCCCGGCAGCAGACCCGAGACAACCGCCTTGGGGAACAACGACGCCAGATTCGGCGCCGAGTCCAGTTCGACATCAGCCATGGTGTCCTCACGCGCCGATCAGGGACTGGCCGCAGACACGGACCACGTTGCCGTTGACCGCAGCGGAGGCCGGGTTGGCGTACCACGCGATCGCCTCGGCGACGTCCACCGGCTGGCCGCCCTGCGCCAGGCTGGACAGCCGCCGGCCCGGCTCGCGGATCATCACCGGGATGGCCGCGGTCATCTGGGTCTCGATGAAGCCGGGAGCCACCGCGTTGAAGGTGCCCCCGCGCTCGGCGAGCAGCGGAGCGCAACTGTCCACCATGCCGATCACGGCGGCCTTGCTGGAGCCGTAGTTGGTCTGCCCCAGGTTGCCTGCGATGCCCGCGATCGAGGACACCCCGATGATCCTGGCGTTCTCGCGCAGCACCTTGGACTCGAGCAGCGCGTCGTTCACCGCGAGCTGCGAGAGCAGGTTCACCGCCAGCACCGAATCCCAGCGGGCGTCGTCCATGTTGGCGAGCAGCTTGTCCCGGGTGATACCGGCGTTGTGCACCACGATGTCCAGGCCGTCGTGCCGCTCGGCGAAGTAGTCCACCAGCTTCGCGCCCGCATCTGGCGCGGTGATGTCCATCTGCAGGGCGGAGCCGCCGACCTTGTTGGCCACCGCGGACAGGTCCGCGCCCTGCGCCGGAATGTCCAGCACGACAACGTGCGCACCGTCGCGGCCGAGTACCTCGGCGATCGCGGCACCGATACCGCGCGAACCACCGGTCACCAGCGCGACCTTGCCCTCCAGCGGCTTGTCCCAGTTGGCCGGGGCGGTGACCTTCGTGCTGCCGGTCCCGGCAGTGCCGATGCGGATGACCTGGCCGTCCACGAACGCGGACTTGGCCGACAGCAGGAAACGCAGGGTCGACTCGGTGGCGTCCTCACTGCCCGGCGCGACGTACACCAGCTGCGCGGTGGCACCACGCTTGAGCTCCTTGGCCACCGAGCGGGTGAAGCCCTCCAGCGCGCGCTGGGCGATCCGCTCCCTCGCGGTGCCGGTCAGCTCCGGCGGCGTGCCCAGCACGACCACCCGGCCGCAGTAACCGATCTTGCGGATGACCGGCTGGAAGAACGAGTACACCTCGCGTAGCTGCGCCGGGTCGGTGATGCCGGTCGCGTCGAAGACCAGCGCGCCGTAGGAGACGTCGCTTTCCGCGTTCGCGGCCACCTCGATTCCTGCGCCCGAAATCTGCTCCTTCAGGGTTTTCTCCAGCCGTCCGCCTGGCGCGGCACCCACCAGTGCGGGACCATCGAGTGCGGGCTGACCTGGCTGGTATCGACGCAGCGGGGTCGGGCTGGGCAGACCGAGCTTGGGAGCAAGGAACTTGCCAATCGGTGAATTCGTGAACTGCTGGTACCTGTCGGGCATGCCTGCCTCCTGGACTGTTCTGTTGCCTGACACGGGGATGTACCCCGCAAGACCGCGGCGCAACGCCCTCCTGTGAAGTGCGTCAGCACACAGCCTAACCTACTCGCGGGTAGGTTAGTATCGCTACTAACGACAGCGCCAGATTGTGGGTCGTTCGTCACGGTAGGCCCCGCCGCATGAGATGACGAGCCCAGGCCCGCGCAGGGACCCTGAGGGCGACGCACCCAGTAGACGAGAGCCGCCCTGCCTGCGAAGAGTGGCTCAGGGCTGCTGGGTCAACGCACGGGCGATGCCAGGCCCGCGCTCACGAGGTGAATGGCCCGAGTTTTGAGTAAGACACACTGAAGAGCGAATCCAGGAGGACACCATGGCTACACCGAAGAAGGCCGCCGGAAGCGCCGGTAGCCGCAAGACCGTCCGCAAGGTCGCGATCATCGGCGGGAACCGGATCCCGTTCGCACGGTCCAACGGTCCCTACGCGAAGGCCTCCAACCAGGCAATGCTCACCGCGGCCCTTGACGGGCTGGTCAGCCGGTTCAACCTGCAGGGTGAGCGCATCGGCGAGTTCGCGGCGGGCGCCGTGCTCAAGCACTCCCGCGACTTCAACCTGGCTCGCGAGACCGTGCTGGGCAGCCAGCTTTCCGCGGCCACACCTGCCTCGGACGTGCAGATGGCCTGCGGCACCGGGCTGCAGGCGATCGTGAACGTCGCCAACAAGATCGCCCTCGGCGATATCGACTCGGCCATCGCGGGTGGAGTGGACACCACAAGCGATGCACCCCTGGCCGTCAACGACGAACTGCGCAAGATCCTGGTGCAACTCAACGCCGCCAGGACCACCGCGGACCGGCTCAAGCTGATCGCCAAGGTCCGCCCCAGTCACGTCGTGCCGGACATGCCGCGCAACGCCGAGCCGCGCACCGGCCTGTCCATGGGTGAGCACGCCGCGCAGACCGCCAAGGTCTGGGACATCGCCCGCGAGGACCAGGACGAACTCGCCGCGAACAGCCACCAGCGACTGGCCGCCGCGTACGACCGTGGCTTCTTCGACGACCTGATAACGCCGTTCCTCAAACTGACCCGCGACCAGAACCTGCGCGCGGACTCCACCGCGGAAAAGCTGGCCAAGCTCAAGCCGGTCTTCGGCGGACCCGAGGGCACGATGACCGCGGGCAACTCGACCCCATTGTCCGACGGCGCATCGGTGGTGCTGCTGGGTACCGAGGAGTGGGCCAAGGCGCACAAGCTGCCGGTGTTGGCCTACCTGACGTTCAGCCAGACCGCCGCCGTTGACTACGTGCACGGTGACGAGGGTCTGCTGATGGCTCCGGCCTACGCGGTGCCGCGGATGCTGGAGCGGGCCGGCCTGACCCTGGCCGACTTCGACTTCTACGAGGTCCACGAGGCGTTCGCCTCGCAGGTGCTTTCCACCCTCAAGGCGTGGGAGGACCCGGCATTCTGCAAGGAGAAGCTGGGCCTGGACGCCCCGTTGGGCTCGATCGACCGGGCGAAGCTGAACGTCAACGGCTCCTCGCTGGCCGCGGCGCACCCGTTCGCCGCCACCGGCGGCCGCATCGTGGCGGCGCTGGCCAAGCTGCTGGCCGAGAAGGGTTCCGCCCGCGGCCTGATCTCCATCTGCGCCGCAGGTGGCCAGGGTGTCACCGCGATCCTGGAGCGGTAAGGCTCGATTTCCGCCGCGACGGCCGGGTGTCCTGAGGGGCGCCCGGCCGTTCTCGCGAGCTGAAGGTGGCCTTGGTGACCCGTCATTTGCGGGCATACCGTTGATGCATGGGCACGAAACGGGATGATATCGCAGGTCAGGGTGGTCGGCGGCCGGTTCTGGATTCCTACGCGCGGTTGTCGCGGGTGCCGGAGACTGGTGAGTTGGAGAAGATCGATACGCAGTTGGCGGACAACCGCAAGGTGATCAAGCGGTTGGGCGCGACGCTGGGTGAGGAGTTGGACGACGGGCTGTCGGCGTGGAAGCGCGGGGTGCGGCGTCCGGGGTGGGAGCTGCTGCTGGAACGGGTCCGTTCGGGTGAGTCGGATGGGATCGTGGTGTGGCATACCGACCGGTTGTTCCGGCAGCCGCGCGATCTGGAGACGTTGATCGAGTTGGCCGATAAGGGGTTCAAGGTCGCCTCGGCGCATGGGGAGAAGGATCTGTCGAACCCGGACGACCGGTTCCTACTGCGGATCGAGGTCGCGCATGCGGCCCGCTCGTCGGATGACACGTCGCGGCGGATCAAGCGTCGGTTTGCCACCTACCGGGAGCAGGGCCGCACGACGGGTGGGCCGCGCCGGTTCGGGTTCGGCGGTAAGGACCAGATGTGGAAGCCGGGGCCGGGCCAGACGCGGGCGGATCAGCCGATGGTCCCGGTCGAGTTCGTGCAGCGGGAGCGGGCGGCGATCCGGCAGGCGGCCGAGGACGTCCTGACCGGGGTGTCGATCAACGAGATCGTGCGCCGCTGGAACCGCGAGGGCTTGCTCACGGCGGCCGGTCGGGAGTGGGTGCCGATCTCGGTGCGCGAGACGCTGAAGCGACCCAGCCTGGGCGGGATCATCGAGCATGACGGCAAGCCGGTCGGCAAGCTCGACGGCGAACCGATCCTGGACCAGCGTACGTTCGAGCGGTTGCGCGCGCTGTTCGCCGGGCGCAAGCGTGGCCGTGTGGTCGGTGAGCGCTATCTGGGCACCGGCATCCTGCGATGCGGGGTGTGGGGTGAAGCTGTCCGGTCACAAGCAGAGCGCCACGTACCGGGACGGTGAGAAGCGGGCGACGTACTTCTGCAACAAGGGACGGCGCGGCTGCGGGCGGGTGTATGCCGATGTGCGGGCGGTGGACCGGGAGTTGCGGATCTTCGTGCTGCGACGGTTGTCGTACCCGCGCCACGCGGCGGCGGTGTCGGCCGCCCGGTCGAAGGTGGCCGAACGGCTCGCCGTGATGGACGACGAGATCGCCAAGTGTGAGCAGTTGCAGCGGGCGCTGTCCGACCGCCTCGGCCGCCGTGAGATCACGTTGGACAGCTTCGACGTGGCGAACGAGCCCCTGGCGGCCGACATGGCGCAGCTGCGGGCCGAGAGGCAGTCCCTGTCGGGTGGCACGCCGGAAGGGCCGACCGAGCCCCAGTCGGTCGAGGCGCTGGACGCAGAGTGGCAGGACGGCGACATCGCCGCCAAGCGGGCGATGCTGACCAGCGCGCTGGGGCGAGACCGGCTGGTGATCGACCGATTCGACCGCAACGGCAAGCGCGTGTTCGACAAGTCCCGCATCCGCCTCGTGGAAGCCGCGCAGCCCACAGGCTGACGCTGGCGTGGTTGGCCTGACGACGGCGTGGCCCGCCACGCCGTAGCGATGTCTCTGTCTCTTCTCGCGCGCTGGGTCGCTGCCCCGCACTGTGTGTCGTGTCAGCGAGTCTGGACGGACTCGAAGCGTGTCGTCGCCGGTTGACCTGCGACAACACCGGGCTCGGGGGCACGACTCTAAGGTTGGCTCCAGTTCGTGCCCCTGTTCATGCCCCCGTCCGGGCAGGCATTCGGCCCCGCCGTCAGCGACGACCGGGGCGATCGACGCGCACGGGCAGGTGTCCCCACGCCCCCGACCGGTTCGCCGTGGGACACCACCACCATGAAGCGCGTAGTGCGTCGGCCCCCGCACATACTGGCTCATCCTTCGGACTGCCCAGATAAGTCTGGGTGACCATCGGATGACGTGGCATCGGCGCTGACCTGCGGGTTAGTAGCCCGCCGGGGTGATCCTTCTTAACCGAGGGGCGGATTGGACCACGGATCGGATGACTGATTGGACGACCGGCTGCGAGGGGCTTGCGCGATCCTTGCAAGACGGTCCGCCTTCGCCAAGCAAGGCCACTGCAAGGATTTCCGCAAGAGGAGTTACCGGGACCGGCCGATGCGCCGACCACGGCCGTTGACCTGCGACAACACCGGTTGCAAGGGTAGCAACTGTCCGACAACACGCACGACCCCAAGTTCCACGGCGTCGATCGGCACCGCTTGTCCTGCGGGCTTTCGTGGCTGTTCGCCGCTGGCGGCGCGTACGACAGAGGCGGGGCGGCTGACCCTGGCTGGTGGGTCAGCGCCCCGGACGTGGCCTGTCAGGGCCGAGTTTCTACGCGGCTCGTGGCCGGTGCTCACCATCATCGTGGTGGCGGCGTCGCTGGATGCGGCGCAGCACGGTGGCGACGGTGTGGATTTGCTCGCCGCTCATCGGCGGCATGCCCGCGCAGATGACGTCCCAGCATTCCCAGGAGTCATCGGCATCGACCCGCCCGCGCAGCTCGGCGGGGGTGATACCGAGGGCGTCGGCGAGCGCGGCAAGCTCAGCGGTGCTGGGCTCGACGGTGCCGGACTCGAACGACGTGACGGCGGACGGCGTGACGGTGGCTGCGGCGGCAAGTTGAGCGCGAGTCAGCTCGCGCCGGTCGCGGTGGCCGCGCAGCCGGCCGGGCGAGAACACCCGCCCGCCAGGCGGTGCGTGCAGATGAGAGCCGCCGCAACATGGGCGACGGTTGGCTGGCTCGATGGGCATAGGCGAGACCTCCCAGGGCAAGGCGGCGAAGCGAAGGCGAGACGGCGTGGCGGATCGCCGATTCAGCGGCATGAGTGTCGGGCGTTAGGCGGCCCCTTCCAGTTCGTCGGGTACCTCGGCCTCGATCACGATCCGCACCCGGGCGCGGGAACTGTGAGGT
>JBOHER010000476.1:0-10827 GCA_050701115.1 Haloechinothrix sp.
CGAGATCGCCGCGGCCGCGCAATCAACGCGGCTGACCCGGCAGGAGATCGACCTGCAAGGCGAGATCGGCGAACTGCTGTGGCTCCCGCTCGGCGAGGCGGTCCAGCGTGAAGAGGCCGTGCGGCAGCACCGCGACATCCTGGCGGCCATCGTCGCAGGCGACGGGGAACTCGCCAGAGCGCACACCGAGCAGCACATCGAGCAGGGCATCGCGCGTCTCATCCACTTTCACCTACAGCTCACCAAGCGATGACCACTACCCTGAGAGAGACCAGCCGACAACGACACCGGAGTAGTCGTGGCCAATGTCCAGGACGTCCACCACGAGGCGGCCGCCACGCGCGTCGATGCCGTGCTCGATGCCGTGTTCACCGGGGTGGATGTCCTCCGCCAACGTGTCGCGACGCTGCAGGAGTTCGCCGCCGCAGAGCAGCGCAAACTGACCACCACCGATCTCGCCTCGCTTCGGCCGACGATCTTCGACCATCTGGCCCGGACCAGCCCGGCGCTCGCCGGAACCGGTGTGATCGCCGCGCCCGGCGCGCTGGCTGATCGGCGGCGCTGGCTGGAATGGTGGCGCAGGCCTCGTGGCTCGGCGGAGCCATTTCCGCTGACCGTCGACCTCGATCCGCGCAACATCGGCAGCTACGAGTACACCTCGACGCCATGGTTCGAAACGCCAAGGCGCACCGGCCGCCGGATCGTCGTTGGGCCGTACGTCGACTACGCGGGCACCGACGAGTACATCCTCACCTTCGCCAGCCCGATCCGGAGTGCGTGTGGCTTCTTCGGGGTGGCCGCGGCCGACATCCGTGCTTCTGACTTCGAGCGGGCGATGCTGCCACTACTGGACGCAGCGGGGCCGGGCGCTCTGCTGGTGAACACCTCCGGCAGGGTGATTGCCTCGAACACACCGGAGTCCATCGTCGGCTCGTTGATGCCCGCCGAACAGCAGGGAGGCAGCTATGTGCCGCAGGAACTCGACTGGACCCGCTGTGAAGGCCTGCCGTGGTCGCTGGTCGTGGTCTGAACTGGTCGGCGGCGCCGCACACGCACACGTGGCGGTTGCCGGGGTAGCCGACGATGGTCAGTTCGCGGGTTGTGCGCCAAGGCGGTCGGAGATCTCTTCTGCGATGCCCCGAACGGTCTCGGCCAGCGGGCCAAGCATGTCAGGAGCCGTACGAAACCTCGGTGCGGAGAGCAGGACCGCGGCCACCATCTCTCCACGGTGGTCGCGAACGGGCGCACACACTCCCGCCTCTTCCACCGACGTCTCACCGTCGTTGATCGCGTAGCCCACTGCTGCGGTCTTCCGCAGCCGATCGATCAGCCGCTCCCTGCTCACCTCACCGGTTCCCGAACCGTACAACCCGCGACGTAGCGCCTCGTCGACCTCGGCTTCGGGCAGGCCGGCCAAGAACACCCGAACCGAGGAGCTCGCCACGGTGTTGTAGCGAGTGCCGATCGCGGCGGTGTGCTTGACGTGCTTCGGGCTGGGCACTTGTTCGACGACCACGGATTCGTGTCCGTTCCACACCATCAGCGCGCTGGTCTCTCCGGTGCGCCGGGTCAGCTCCACCAGCAGCGGGTAGGCGACCCGACGCACATCGAGGTTGGCCAGGATCGGACCGGCAAGCCCGATCACGCCCAATCCGAGCTTGAACCGGCCGGTTTGGTCGTCACGTTCGACCAGTTCGGCCTGTTCCAGGATCGCCAGGGTGCGCGACACCGTGCTCTTGTGCAAGTTGACCTTGCGCGCGATATCGGTGACCCCGAGTACGGGTTCCTCGACCGAAAAGGTCTCGAGCACACGAATACCGTTGAGCAGAACCGAAGGTCCCCTACCGTCCCGCTGATCAGAGTCCTGCTCGGTCATCCCAGCCTCCAGCTGCCGCGATCGTGCCAGTCACCGTGCCACACCGCCGAGGCGGCGCCGGCGGAGGGCGCCTCCCCGGGCCGCCTCAGGCTGGCAGGATGTTGTGCTCAGGCCCGAAGGGGTATCCGGTGATATTGCGGGCACCGTCCTCCCCCACGACGAGGATGTCGTGCTCGCGGTACCCACCCGCTCCCGGATGCCCGTCGGGAATGGTGATCATCGGTTCCATCGACACGACCATCCCTGGTTCGAGAACGGTATCGATGTCCTCCCGCAGCTCAAGGCCTGCCTCCCGCCCGTAGTAGTGGCTGAGCACTCCGAAGGAGTGTCCATAGCCGAAGGTCCGGTTGGGCAGCAGTCCCTCTTGTGCGTAGATCTCATTGAGCTCGGCCGCGATCTCGCAGCACAGGGCGCCTGGCCGGATAAGGTCGAGGCCACGCCGGTGCGCCCGGGTGTTGATCTCCCAGTAGCGCAGGTGCGCATCCGTCGGCTGCCCGTAGAACAGCGTGCGTTCGAGGGCTGTGTAGTACCCGGCGATCATCGGGAAGCAGTTGAGCGACAGGATGTCTCCACGCTGGACTGGCCTTGAGGTTGGCCAGTTGTGTGCGCCGTCGGTGTTCACACCCGATTGGAACCACACCCAGGTATCCCTCAGCTCGCCGTGCGGGAACGTCTTGGCGATCTCCCGCACCATCCCACGCGTACCGGCCAGTGCCACCTCGTATTCCGGCGCACCTTCGGTGATCGCCTCGACCACAGCGGCACCACCGATGTCGGCGATGCGAGCACCGTGCTCGATCAGTTCGATCTCCTCCGCGGATTTGATCATTCGGTGGGCCATGACCGCGTTCGCGACATCGACGAGTTCCGCGCCAGGCAGTGCCGCGGCAACCTCCGCGCGCAACATCGGTGGAACATGATCGTCCTCAACACCCAGCCGTCCCTGGCGGAATCCGTTACGGTCCAGCACCGTCTGCACCGCATGCACGAAGTTGTCTCGCTGCCAGTCCGTGTACACGATGTTGTCTCCGTAGCTGCGTCGCCAGGGCTGCCCCGCGTCGATGTTCGCGGAGATCGTGACGCTGGCTTCCTGGGTGACGACCAAGCCGTAATGCCTGCCGAACGCGGTGTAGAGAAAGTCGCTGAAATAGTTGATGTTGTGGTAGCTGGTGAACAAAGCGGCGTCGACGCCGGATTCGGCCATGTGCTTACGAAGCTGGGTCAGCCGCCGGTCCATCTCGGTAGCGGAGAACGTCGGTGCCACCTTATTACCGTTGTGGATTTGCTTGAGCCGGGCAAGGTTCATGATGGAGTTTTCTCCTCATCGGATCTTTGATGTGGTCAGTCCGTCAGCGGAGCGACGTGCCCGCGGTCTCTGGGCTGGCCAGCATCGCGACGAGAGTGATGACGGCCGCGCCAGTGAGATACCAGGCGGGAGCGACGGCGCTGCCGGTGGTGTGAATCAGCAAGGTGGCGACGAACGGGGCGGTACCGCCGAACAATGCGTTCGCGGTGTTGAAGCTGAAGGCGAAGCCCGTGTAGCGCACTTTGGTGGGGAACGCCTCGACCAGGAAGCAGGCCAGGGTTCCGTCGTTCATGCTGAGCAAGGCGCCGAGCGTCACCAGCACCAACACGACCCCGAGGAAACCGACATGTGGCAGCACCCCGAACAGCGGCACGGTGAGGATCACGAACAGGCCTGCCGCGGTGACGAGCATTCTCTTGCGGCCGAACCGGTCCGATAACGCGCCGGCTGCGAAGATGAAACCGACATAGGAGGCCAGGGAGATCGCCGTGGCGACGAATGCCTCCGTCTGACCGAGACCCAGCTCATCGGAAAGGTAGGTCGGCATATAGCTGAGCAGCATGTAGAAACCGACAGCGTTGAGCAGGGTGGCCCCAAAGGCAAGGCCGATGGCCTTCCGGTTGTGGATCAGCGTTTCGCGGATCGGCGCGCTCGCCACATGTTCGTCATGTGTCAGTTCCCGGAAAGCAGGCGTGTCCTCCAGCTTCGTCCTGATGTACCAGCCGATGAGGCCCAACGGCAGGGCAAGCAGGAAGGGCAAGCGCCAGCCGAAGCTCACCATCTGCTCCGGGTCGAGGATCGAACTCAACATTGTGGCGAACAAGGAACCAAAGAGCAGACCTGCGGCGGTACTCGCAGGCACCACGCTGGTCTGCAGCCCCCGACGACGGTCAGGGGCGTACTCGGCGAGGAAGGCCGCCGCGCCCGCATACTCGCCTGCGGCCGAGAACCCCTGCACCATCCGGGTGAGCAGTAGCAGCAGCGGCGCGAGCAAGCCGATCGCCTGGTACGTGGGCAGAAACGCGATCAGGAACGTGCTGCCCGACATGATCAGGATGGACAACGACAACGCGGTTTTGCGCCCGAGTTTGTCACCGATGTAGCCCCAGAAGATGCCACCGAAGGGCCGGACGATGAAAGACATGGCGAACACGCCGAACGTGGCCAGCAGGTTGACCGTTGGGTTGCCGGCCGGAAAGAAGACCTGGGAGATCACGACGGCGAGATAGCCGTACATGGCGTAGTCGAACCACTCCACGAAGTTTCCGAGGAAGCAGGCGACGATGACTCGGCGCCTGGTGTTTCGCGCCTGGGCTGGTGCGGACGAGACAGAGACGGAAGAGGTCATACCCACTCCTTGGGCGGGGGACGCAACACAGTTGCTATGTTTGCAACTCTGTTGCAACGCAACTTACGGGTGACCCGAGCCACTGTCAATGCGCTGTGCTCATTTTCTGCGGCCAATCTCCTGGTCGGATTCGGCCAAGTGCCGCCGACGAGGCATGCCTTGACGGAGCCGGGAAGCATCACCCGAGGAAAGTGAGTTGCCTATGTCGCTACGGTGTTGCAGTCGTAGGGCCTTTGGTCGGGCAGGTTGGTTAACACGCTGATCACCAAGATCCTTCAGTCGGTGTATGCAGCAGGGTCAAGGTCCGAAGATGTCGGCAGCGGTGATCGCCAGCGCGCCCTCAGGCACCTGCCTCACGTCCTCCCGGGCACAGACGGCGAGCTGGACATCGGTCGGTTTCCCGGGAAGGGCCTCGACCTTGCGGCTCAAGTTGGTGAGGATCTTTGGCGCGGACACGGTCTTAGCCCACTTCGCTTCGCCTGCGAGCACGGGTAGACGCGAGCGGCCCGCCAGCACGACAGCGTCTATCTCGTTGTGGCCATCGGCGGTCCAGAAAGGACCAACCGCGACAACCTGCGGCGCAATCTCACCCGCGACGGCCATCCTGCGAAGCTGGTCCCGGAACGCTGCCTCCCAGGGACCACCGAGGTGATCATCCAGTGCGTCCATGATGGCAGGCAGGATGCTCTCACCAAGTCCACGCTCGATCTCCGGCAGGTGACGATTGACCACACCAAGGTAGAAGGCCAGCATGTTGTCGGTGATTCGATAGAGCTTCCGGCGCGAGGTAGCGGTCTCTGTCACCGGAAGCAGTCGTTCGATAACCCGCATCCGGACCAAGCGATCAAGGGTGCGTGTGGGGTCCGCGCGCACCCATTCCTTGATTTCGTTGTGTTTTGTCTTGCCCGCTGCAATCGCGTGCAGGACGGCGGCCGGAAGCTCACCACTCTCGGCCTCGGTCGCGAGAATGAGTCCGCCCTCCGACAGGATCGGAGCCGATGGCCGGCAAACCAGCCGACGTATGTTGTCCGTGATTGAGTCGTTCTGGTCCCACCACGAAAGATACAGCGGTACGCCCCCGACAACCCCATGTACGACGGCACGGTCGGCAGGACTGAGTTCGGGCAGCATCAGCGCCGACTCGGACGGGGTGAACGGGTGCAACTGCAGGGTCAGGTCGAACCTCCCGTACAGCGGCGCACGGAGGTCGAGGACGGCCTCCATATGCCGAACCGCGGAACCGCATAGCAGCAGGCGCAGCTCCGTGTGCCCATGGGTGCGATCGAGAAACGCACGGATAATGCCCGGCAACTCCGCGGAAGCGTGCACGAGCTCCGGAAACTCGTCCAACACCAGCAGCAAGGGTGTCGTCTCCGCGATAGTGGCCAGGTCCTCCAAGGCCTCCTGCCAGTCTCGATACGGGCGCTCGGCGAGGCTACGCAGCGGACGGGGGTGAACGGCGGCGACTTTGCGGGAGAGATCAGCAAGCTCACCCGTAGCCGCCTGGCCAGTGCCTGTGTGGAACACGGCGGGCAAGTCACGGGCGAACTCACCCAGCAACGCGGTCTTACCAACCCGCCGCCGACCCCACAGCATTGCTGGCCGCGGTCGATTCGAGTTCCACCAGCGACGGAGCTCACCCAGCTCAACGGTGCGGTTCACAAAAGCCATCCGCGAAGGATACCCTACGTCGCCGACAAGCGACGTCGGCGACGTTGGATGTCGGCGACGTTGGATGTCGGCGACGTTGATAGGAACGCTCACTATGGTGGACTTGCCGCCCAGAAGACGTTGAGTCCGGTCGCGGTCGCGGTCAGGCGACCGACCACCGCCGGCTCGTCTCCAACTCAGCAGGAACAACAGGCTCGGGCCAACACCGCTTGGCCTCGAATGGATCCAACGCCCGCCCAAACGCGTCCCATAACAGGGTGCGCGAATCATCATGAGGATGTGCGGGTATCGCATTGACGCTATATCGGCACGACGAATCACCTACTACATGGATCCGGAGAGGCTGATCATCACCTTGACGACCTTCCGGAAGCAGCGGCAGAACGAGCGACGTGAACTTGATCGGGCACGGCTGGCTCTGCGCAAAGACCGAGAGTTGAGAAGTAACTGATCATGGCGAACCTGACCTTCGATGAACTGCGGGCCACCTACCCGCCTACCGATCCCGAGGAATACGACAAGGCACACGCTGCTGCCACCCTCGCTGGTGAGCTGGCCGAGCTGGTCTACACGCTTCGCACCCGTGCTGGCCTGACGCAGACTCAGCCCGCCGGGCGCATGAGGACCACGCAGTCATCGATCGCCCGCATCGAAGGTGGGGGAAGTCTGCCGACCATTGACCTTCTCGCGCGGCTGAGTCCTGCCACCGGCGCGCAGCTGCGCATCACCGCACCAGGAATCGACGACATCGCCCTCGATGTCGCTTAACGCGCGTCCGGTCGTCCGGACAGTAGCTCCCGGACCGATGCCTCGCCAGATCCGGATGGTCTGCGTAGGCGCTACCGCTCGGCTCGCCCAGTTGCGACAAGCAACCTTTCTTCGGCATCCGGTCCCGCGGGCACGCGTGGCAGACGCAGGAAGAACACCAGGCCGAGAAGCACCCAGAGGACCAGGATCACCCATTCCGGCAACACCAGACCGCTGGGCATCCCGGGCAGGAAGAGCACCAGGAGGCCGAGGCTCAGCACCACGGCGAGGCCACCAACCACCCGCGCGGGCCCGACCCGGAACGGGCGCTCCATGTCCGGCTCGCGGTGCCGTAACACCAGGAACGTCACGGCGACCATGATGTAGGCGATGATGATCGCGAGACCGCCCGCGTCGACCAGCCACACCAGCGTCTGGCGACCGAACAGCGGAGCGATCACCGACAGGCCGCCGATGAACAGGATCGCATTGCCCGGAGTGCGGTAGCGCGGGTGCAGCTTGCCGAACCAGCGAGGCAACATCCCCGAGTTCGCCATCGCGTAGAGGAGCCGGCTCGCCCCGATGAGGAAGCCATTCCAGCTGGTCAGAATTCCGGCGATGCCACCGAAGACGAGGATGTTGCCCATCGTCTGGCTGCTCCACAACGCCGCCATCCCGTCGGCCGCGGCAAGGTCGGAGGCCGCAAGCTGCCCGACCGGGAGCGCCGACCCGACAGTGAGCATGATCAGGACATACCAGCCGGTCGCGAGCGCCACCGAGACCACCAACAGCTTCCCGATCTGCCGGAACGGGAGCTTGATCTCCTCCGCCGACTGGGGAATGACATCGAAACCGACGAACAGGAACGGAACCGCGACGAGGACACCGAACATTCCCACCACGCCCGCCGAGAACAGCGGCTGCATGTTCGCGGGCTCTCCGCCGATGAACGAGCCAAGCAGGAGGGTGGCACCCACCGCGACCAAGAACAGGACAGCGGTGGTCTGGAACACCGCGGCAGCGCGAACGCCGACGTAGTTCAGCGCCGCCATTCCCACCGCACCGGAGATTCCGACAGCTGCCCATACCGCATACACGTCGTGTCCCGCGACCGACCAAAGCCGTCCCGTCTCCAACTCAGGCACCAGGAACAGCAGGCTCTGGGGTAACGCCACGGCCTCGAAGGCGACCACCGCGACATAGCCCAACACCAGCGCCCAGGACGTCACGAAGGCCGTGCGCGCGCCGAGCCCGCGCAGCACGTAGTTGTGCTCCCCACCCGCCCTGGGCATGGCCGATACGAGTTCGGCGTAGGTGAGACCGACCAGCGTCACGATGATTCCACCGATGACGAAGGCCAGGGCCGCGCCCAGGGTTCCCGCTTCCTCGAGGAAACCACCGGTGAGGACGATCCAGCCGAAGCCGATCATCGCCCCGAACGCCACGGCGAGCACGTCCCACCGACCCAGCACTCGGGCAAGACTGGCTTCGTTGCCGCTCATCTGAAACTCCCTACTCCGTGTGGTCCCAGGGTCAGGCATTTCATGCACGTCCAGGTGCAACGTGTCACCGATGTTGCCCAGCCGTTCAACGGTAAGCCGCGAGTCCGGTCAGCGCATGGCCGATGACCAGCGTGTGCACCTCGGAAGTGCCTTCATAGGTCAGCACCGACTCCAGGTTGTTGGCGTGTCGCAGCGGCGAGTACTCGGAGGTGATCCCGCTTCCGCCAAGGATCGTCCTGCATTCCCTGGCGATCGCGATGGCTTCGCGGACGTTGTTCAGCTTGCCGACACTGATCTGTTCGGGCTTGATCCGGCCCGCGTCCTTGAGGCGGCCAAGGTGCAGCGCGAGCAGCATCGCGTTGTTCACCGATACCGACATGTCGGCCAGTTTCTTCTGGGTCAGCTGGAATCCGCCGATCGGCTTGTCGAACTGTACGCGCGTCTTCGCGTACTCGAGCGCGCTCACGATGCTGTCGCGCGCGGCGCCGACAGCGCCGAACAGGATGCCGAAGCGAGCCTCGCCGAGACACGACAGCGGGGCGGACAGCCCCTTTGCTTCGGGCAGTTGCGCACTCGCGGGCAGCCGAACGTCCTCGAGGATGAGCTCGGAGGTGACTGATGCGCGCAGGGACAGCTTGTTCTTGATGTCTCGGGCCGTGAATCCCGGAGTACCCCGGGGTACCAGGAACCCCCGAACGCCGTCTTCGGTGTTGGCCCACACCGTGGCGATGTCGGCGATGCCCCCGTTGGTGATCCACATTTTGGAGCCGTTGAGGATCCAGTCATCCCGGTCCCGTACCGCTCGGCTCCGCATCCCCGAAGGGTTCGAACCAAAGTCCGGCTCAGTCAAGCCGAAGCAGCCGATCGCCTCTCCCGCGGCCATCCGCGGCAACCATTCGGCCTTCTGATCCTCCGAGCCGTAGCGGTAGATCGAGTACATGGCCAAGGAACCCTGGACCGAGACGAAGCTGCGGAATCCCGAGTCGGCGGCCTCCAGTTCCAGGCAGGCAAGGCCGTAGCTGACCGCGCTGACCCCGGCGCACCCGTAGCCGTCGAGGTGCATCCCCAGCACGCCGAGCTTGCCCAATTCCTGCGCCAGCTCGCGCGGGAACTCGCCCGCCCCGAACCAGTCGCCGATCTCCGGGCGGATCCGCTCGGCCACGAACTTGGCCACGGTGGCCTGGATGTCGCGTTCTTCGTCGCGCAGCGTCGAGGAGACGTCGAGTAGTTGCAGCGGATCGGTCAGCCCCTGCGGTGCGGCCTGGTGAGCGTTCATCCTTGTTCTCCTAGTTGCTTCCATCGAGCTCGGTGCGTGGGCGGTTCAGCCACCTGCTGATCTCCTCGGTGTGCTCCCCCAAACGCGGCGGGCGAGCCCGGTACCCGGGTGGTGTGCCGGACAACGAGATCGGGTTGGCGACCAGTTCAAGCGCCCCACCCGCAACCTCGACGTCTACCTCGGTCTCGACTCGAGCGCGAGGGCGCAAGCCGAGCCGCTCGGCGAGATCGAACGCGCCTGCCAGGTCGTTGACCGGCCCGCAGGGCACCCCCAGCGGCGTCAGGACCTCGAACCACTCCTTGGCCGTGCGCTGCGCAAGCTGCTCCGACAGCAGCTCGGCAAGCTCGTCGACGTTGGCGACCCGTTGGGGATTGGTGACGAATCGCGAGTCCTGCGCCAGGCCGTCGACGCCAAGACCGCGGCACAGGGCCGCGAACTGCCGGTCGTTGCCGACCGCAAGCACGATCGGGCCGTCCGAAGTCGCGAACACCTCATAGGGCGCGATCGACGGGTGCCGATTCCCGAGGATCCCGGGGACGGCCCCGGCCAGCGTGTAGCCGGCACTCTGGTTGACCATGCTGGACAGCAGCGAGGACAGCAGATTCACTTCGACCAACTGCCCCTCGCCGGTGTCGTCGGCGTGCCGTAACGCCGCCAGTATGCCCACCGCGGCGTGCAGGCCGGTCAGCACGTCGACGAGCGCGACGCCCGCCTTGACCGGCTCCCCTGGCGCCGAGCCGGTCACGCTCATCAAGCCGCCCACCGCCTGCACCAGCAGGTCATAGCCGGGCAGCGTGGCCCCGGCACCTGAGCCGAAGCCGGTGATCGAGCAGTACACCACCCTGGGGTTGAGCTCGCGGATCTCCGCGTAGGACAAGCCGTACTTGGCCATCGTGCCGGGCCGGAAGTTCTCCACAACGACATCGGCGCGGCTGGCCAGTTCCCTCGCCTGGCGTCGGCCTTCGGGCTGGCTGAGGTCGAGGCCGAGGGAACGCTTGTTGCGGTTGACCGAAAGGAAGTAAGTGGCTTCATCCGCGGCGAACGGTGGCCCCCACGAGCTGGTGTCGTCACCGCGCTCCGGATGCTCGACCTTGATCACGT
>JBOHER010000477.1:0-3777 GCA_050701115.1 Haloechinothrix sp.
GCCCAGCCATCGCGAGCTCTGGGTCCGGTGCTGACCGGCCTGCGCGCTCACGTGACGGGGCGGGACGACCCGCACCTTCGGCGAGTACTGCACCTACCCTCCGCACGGCTTCGAGGCCGTCTTCGCTGGCGTGGAAGGCGGCGCCGACGGCCCGCAGGGGTTGGTAGCACTCCGGCGCCAGCAGTAGCACGCCCAGCGCGATTGCCAGCGACATCTCGCCGGACACCAACCGCACGCCGATGACCACGGCCACCAGCGCGACCGAGAGCGTGGCGATCAGTTCCAGCGTGAACGCCGACGAGAACGCCACCTTCAGCGTGTCCACCGTCGTGCGCCGATGGCGGTCGGAGACCCGGCGCACCGACTCGGCCTGCGCGTCCGCCCGGCCGAACGCGGTCAGCACCGGCAGCGCGCGAACCAGTTCCAGCAGGTGCCCGGACAGCCGATGCACCGCGTCGGCGGCCGAGGACACCCGATCCGCGGTGTGCTTGCCGACCAGGATCGCGAACATCGGCAGTAGCGGTACCGTCAACGCGATGATGACGGCAGAAGGCCAGTCGGCGAACAGGATTGCCGCACCCACCGCCAACGGCACCACGCATGCCGTGACCAGGGCGGGCAGGTACTCGGTGAAGTAGCCGTCCAGGGCGTCCAGACCCCTGGTGGCCAACGAAGTCAGCTCACCGATCCCGCGTGCGGCGATCCACTCCGGACCCAGTGTCAGCGCGTGATCCACCGTGCGGGCGCGCAGTTCCTCCTTGACACCCACCGCCGCACGGGCGGACACCACGCGGGTCGCCCAACCCACCAGGGCGCGACCCGCCACCACCACGACCAGTACGAGCAGCGGGGCGGACAGCTCGTTGGCACGCCCATCCACCATGGACGCCAGTACCGAGGCAAGCATAAATGCCTGTAACACCAGCAAACCCGCGCCCAGGAGCGAGAGCATGCTGATCACGGCCAACGCCCGGCGTGCTACCGCAGACAGAGCCGGGAGCGCACCGAGCGGCCCGTGCGCCGTCGGCTCAGGGAGCGCAGAGAGGGACCGACGACGAAGCATCATCGCGGCACGTGCACCGGCGGAATATTCCGCGTGCCAATGCGTTTACGGAACACCCAGTACGTCCAGCCCTGGTAGACCAGCACCGCAGGCATACCGAAGAGGGCCAGCCAGCTCATCACCGTCAGCGTGTAGGGGCTGGTCGACGCGTCCGCGACTGTCAGCGAGAACGAAGGGTCCACTGTGGATGGGATTACGTTGGGGTGCAGTGCGCCGAACAGCACCACCATCGCGCCAACGACGACCAGACCCATCAGCGCGAACGCCTGGCCTTCACGCCCCGCTGCCGGCCTCAGCCAAGCACCGACGGCCGCCGCAGGCACCACGCAGGCGACCGTCCACGTCAGTGACGTGCCGTACCGGAGCTGGACGACCAGCAGCAGGCCCACCAACGGTGCCAGGGCGACCGGCGCCAGTTTCAGTACGAACCTGCGAGCCCGCTCCCGGATCTCCCCCTCGGTCTTGAGCGCGAGGAACACCGCGCCGTGCACCAGCGCGTATCCCGCTACGGCAGCCGAGCCGAGTAACGACTCCCAGCCTAGCGCCGCCAGCGGACCACCTACCCGGTTTCCGTTGGCATCAATAGGAAGTCCGATCACATTGGCGGTCAGCACCGCCCCGATGCACAGCACCGCGACCCACGAGCCCGCGACGATCACGCGGTCCCAGGTCCGCCGCCAGCGGAGAGAATCCACCTTGCCGCGGTACTCGAACGCCACCCCTCGCCCGATCAGCGCAAGCAGGAACAGCAGCAGCGGAAGGTAAGCGGTGGACAGCAGGGAGGCGTACCACCCGGGGAACGCCGCGAACATGGCTCCGATGGCCACGATCAGCCACACCTCGTTGCCGTCCCACACGGGCCCGATGGTGTTGACCACGACGCGCCGTTCGGTTTCGTCGCGGCACAGTACCGGCAGTAGCATGCCGACACCGAAGTCGAAGCCCTCGAGGAACAGATATCCCAGCCAGAGCGCCGCGATGATGACGAACCACAGTGTCGCCAGGTCCATACCAAGCACCCCTTCAGTAAGCGAACGCGAGCACGTCGTCGCGCGGGTCGGTGTCCGGCTTCTTGGGCGGCAGCACGCCGTCGATTCCGCCGCGGATGTACTTACGCAGCAGGAAAACTTCCACGATCGCCAGCACGCCGTACACCGTGGTCAGCGCGATCAGCGATGTCCACACCTCGGCGACGCTCAGGTGGGAGACGGCCTGCGCGGTGAACATCCACACGCCGTCCAGACCGGTCGGGTTGGGCACCACGACAAACGGCTGACGGCCCATCTCGGTGAAGATCCAGCCCGCACTGTTGCCCACGAACGGCATGGCGATGCCGAGCAGACCGAGCCGCGGAAACCACCGTGACTCGGGTACCGAGCGCCGTGTCAGCCACAGCGCCAGCACGCCGATCCCCGCCGAGACGGCGCCGAAGCCGATCATGATCCGAAAGCCCCAGTAGGTCACCGGTAGGTTCGGCACATAGTCGATCGTTTGTCCCGCAAGGGAACCGAGCGCGGGGTCGTCCGGATAGGACTCACCATAGCGTGCCTGATACTCACCGACCAGATCCTCGATTCCCTTGACCTCGGTGGATAAATCGCCGTGCGCGAGGAAGGACAGCAATGCGGGCACGGTGAACGTCTTGATGCTCTCGCAGTCGGCGTCGCGCACGTCGCCGATGGCCAGAATGGAGAAGCTGGCCGGTTCTTCGGTGTGGCACAAGGCCTCCGCTGAGGCCATCTTCATCGGCTGCTGCTCGAACATCAGCTTGCCCTGGAAGTCACCGCTGATCGCCAGCGCGGCGAAGGACACCACGCCGACCCAGGCCCCCAACCGGAGCGAGGCGCGCCAGACCTGACGATGCTCGTCCGCCGAATGGCGGTTGCGCCACAGCCACCACGCCGCGATGCCGACCACGAATGCCCCAGCCACCGAAAACGCGCCGGCAACGGTGTGCGGGAAGGCGGCCAGCACCGTGCTGTTGGTCAAGACCGCGCCGATGGAGTTCATCTGCGGCTTGCCGTCGACGAACTCCACGCCCACCGGGTGCTGCATCCACGAATTGGCGGCCAGGATGAAGTAAGCCGAGGCGATGGTGGCCAACGAGAACGCCCACGCGCAGGCCAGGTGCACCCTCTTGTTCAGCCGGTCCCAGCCGAAGATCCACAGGCCCAGGAAGGTGGACTCGACGAAGAACGCGACCAGCCCCTCCATCGCCAGCGGAGCGCCGAACACGTCACCGACGAACCGGGAGTACTCGCTCCAGTTCATGCCGAACTGAAACTCCTGCACGATCCCGGTGACTACGCCCATCGCGAAGTTGACCAGCATGAGCTTGCCCCAGAACTTGGTCATCTTGAGGTAGACCGGCTTGCCGGTACGCACCCATGCGGTCTGCATGCCCGCGACCAGGATCGAGAGCCCGATGGTCAACGGCACCATCAGGAAGTGATAGACGGTGGTGATCCCGAACTGCCACCGCGCCAGATCCAATACCTCCACGACTTCGATCATTCCGAACGGCGCCCTGACCCTGGTAGGTACGGTGGTCCCGGATCCACCAAGGACTTAGGTCCCGAATCACACCAGCCTTGACGCGCGGTCACCGCAGCCGCCAGTGAATGATCAAGGCCAGCGGAACAATTCTTTACGGTATGCCAAAACCTCAATCTGAGGCGCGCAGAACAATTGCACTACGTCGCCCTGAAACCACC
>JBOHER010000478.1:0-11575 GCA_050701115.1 Haloechinothrix sp.
CACTACGAACTCGACGATTGGCAGCGGCTGTATCTGTTCACCCGGGCCGACACGATCTACGGCGGATCGAACGAGATCCAGCGCAATGTGATCGCCGAGCGGGTGCTCGGCCTGCCCAGGGAGGTACGTCCGCTTCCAGTCGACGGGGGCCGCCCAATGGATGAAACACCGGAGGTGTGTCCGTGACCATTGTTCCGCCCTATCCGAAGGGTAAGGACCTACTCGCCGACAAGGTCGTCGTGGTGACCGCTGCTGCGGGCACCGGCATCGGCTCGGCCGTCGCCAAGCGCAGTCTCGAAGAAGGTGCCCGGGTTGTGCTCAGCGACTGGCACGAACGCCGGCTTGGCGAGAAGGCCGGCGAGCTAGCCGCGGAGCATCCGGACCGGGTACACGCGCTGGCCTGCGACGTCACGATCGAGGAGCAGGTCCAAGCCTTGATCGACGGTGCTGTCGCGCGCTACGGCCGGATCGACGTGATGGTGAACAACGCTGGCCTCGGTGGCAGCAAGTCCATTGTGGACCTGACCGACGAGGAATGGACCCGTGTGCTCGACGTCACCCTCAACGGCACTTTCCGCGCGACCAGGGCGGCACTGCGCCAGTTCATCGCCCAGGGTGGGGGTGGAGCGGTGGTCAACAACGCTTCGGTTATTGGCTGGCGGGCCCAAGCCGATCAGGCGCACTACGCCGCGGCGAAAGCGGGCGTGATGGCATTGACGCGGTGCGCCGCTGTCGATGTCGCCCAGCATGGGATCAGGGTGAACGCGGTTGCGCCGAGCCTGGCTATGCATCCATTCCTGGCCAAGGTCACCAGCGACGAGTTGCTGGCCGAGCTCGCGCAGCGGGAGGTGTTCGGCAGGGCGGCGGAGCCGTGGGAGGTGGCGAATGTGATGGTATTCCTGGCCAGTGACTACGCGTCCTACCTCACCGGCGAGGTGGTCTCCGTAAGCAGCCAGCACCCGTGAGGATTCGATGAGCGCACCCCGGACGAAGAAGCAGACTTCAGCGGCGAGCTCGGGCCGCCGGGCGGAATTGCTCGCGCTCGCCTGCGAGCTGTTCGCCAAACGCGGTTTCAAGTCGACGACCGTGCGCGATATCGCTGATGCCGCCGGGATTCTCTCCGGCAGCCTTTACCACCATTTCGACTCCAAGGAGTCGATGGCGGACGAGATCCTCACCGGATTCCTCGATGAGTTGTTCGGTAGGTACCGGGAGATCGTCGCGCAGGAGCTGGGGCCGCGTAAGACGCTGGAAGCCATCGTGGTCGCCTCGTTCGAGTCGATCCACAAGCATCACGATGCAGTGGCGATCTACCAGAACGAGGCCAAACACCTCGCCCAGTTCCCTCGGTTCGCCTACATCGACGAGCTCAACGCGGAGTTCCGCAACCTGTGGTTCTCGATCCTGGAGAACGGCGTCGCGACCGGGGCGTTCCGGCCGGACCTCGACGTCGAGGTGACCTACCGATTCATTCGCGACACGGTCTGGGTCGCTGTGCGCTGGTACAGCCCTGGCGGCACGCTCACCGCGGATGACATCGCCGAGGAGTACCTGGGGATCTTGCTCGACGGGATAGCGGGCCGTCGCACCCGGCGCGGTACAAGAAAGCCAACGACATAAGGAGAATCGATGCCTGAGGCGTTCATCGTTGACGCGGTCCGTACCCCGGTCGGCAAGCGTGGAGGCTGGCTGAGCTCGGTGCATTCCGCCGACCTCGGCGCGCACGTGATCGGATCGTTGATCGAACGGACCGGCGTGGATCCCGCCCTGGTCGACGACGTGATCATGGGCTGTACGGACACGCTGGGCTCGCAGGCAGGCAACATCGCTCGCACCTCCTGGCTGGCCGCGGGCCTGCCCGAGCATGTTCCCGGCGTCACCGTCGACCGGCAATGCGGGTCCAGTCAGCAGGCGATCCATTTCGCCGCTCAGGCGGTCATGTCCGGCACGGCCGACGTCGTGGTGGCCGCGGGTGTACAGAACATGAGCCAGATCCCGATCAGCGCGGCCATGCTCGCCGGTCAGCGGTACGGTTTCGACGATCCGTTCTCCGGTTCGGAAGGTTGGCGCAAGCGGTACGGCGATGTGGAGGTCTCGCAGTTCCACAGCGCGGACATGATCGCGGAGAAGTGGAACATCTCGCGCGAGGCCATGGAAGCGTTCGCGTTGTCCAGCCACCAGCGGGCGATCGAGGCCATCGACTCAGGTCGTTTTGCCGCTGAGCTCACTCCGTGGGGAGGGGTCACCGCGGACGAGTGCCCGCGCCGGGGCACTACGCTGGAGAAGATGGCGAGCCTGCCGCCGTTGAGTGCGGGATCGCGGATCACCGCCGCGGTGGCCAGCCAGATCTGTGACGGCGCGAGCGCGGTACTGGTCGCCTCCGAGCGGTTCGCCGCCGAACACGGTCTGCGGGCGCGTGCCAGGGTGCAGCACATCTCGGTTCGTGCCGCGGACCCGGTTTGGATGCTGACCGGGCCGATTCCGGCCACCCAGCACGCGCTGCGAAAGAGCGGACTGGACATCTCCGACATCGACCTGTTCGAGGTCAACGAGGCTTTCGCCAGCGTGGTGCTGGCCTGGATCGCCGAGACCGGCGCCGATTCCGCCCGGGTCAACGTCAACGGCGGCGCTATCGCGCTAGGCCACCCGATCGGCGCCACCGGGGCCAAGCTGTTCGCCACCATGCTGCACGAGTTGGAGCGCAGGGGCGGCCGGTATGCGCTGCAGACCATGTGTGAGGGCGGCGGCACCGCGAACGTAACCATCATCGAGCGCCTGTAGGAGCGCTATTCACAACCGACCCAGCGAACGCGGGCCGCTAGGCCCGTGCGAGCGGTCGGTGTGGGTTGCAGCACCGTTCGCAACCACCCACGGCGTGAATAGCGCGAGTTTTGAATGAGACACAGTGAGCGCTATTCACAACCGACCCAGCGACGGTGTCGGGAAACTCTTCGCGAGCACCAGGGAAGGCCAGGCAGGTGCCTTTGAGCTCATCGGGGGTCAGCATGCTCGCACCCTATTACGTAGGTAGGACACTCTCGTGCGGAAAAGTCGACGGCGACTTACCCGCATGAGGGGTCAGCGGAGCTTCTGCAGGTCGTCCAGGCGCCCTTCGGCCTGTTCGACAAGGCTTTCGATGAGCTCGGCCACGCTGGGCAGATCGTCCAGCATGCCGACGACCTGCCCGGAAGCCAGCACGCCCGCCTTTGCGTTGCCCTCGACCAGCCCGGCGCGCAGCAGCATCGGCGTGTTGGCAGCCATCATCAGCTGTGACCAGGTGCGCTCGTTGCCCCGCTTCATAGCGAGGCCTTCGCGGATCAGCGCACGCCAGGACACGCCGGTCAGCTTCCGGAAACGGATCGTGCTGCGAGCGGCGTGGGCGAGCCCCTTGGCCCGGCCGGAGTGCTCGAGGGACTCGACCAACTCGGTCCGCAGCACGCGATGCGGCATTCCGTCGACCTTGGTGGTGACCACGGTGTCGCCCAGCCCACGGCCCAGATACTCCCGCTTCACGTCGTCGGGAACGGTGCTCTCCTTGGTCAACAGGAAACGCGTGCCCATGGCTACCCCCGCCGCACCGTAGGCGAGTGCGGCGGCAAGGCCACGCCCATCGTAGAAGCCACCTGCGGCGATCACCGGAATGTCCACGGCGTCCAGCACCGAGGGCAGCAGCAGGGTCGTTGCCACCCCACCGGTGTGGCCGCCCCCTTCACCGCCCTGCACGATCACCGCGTCGGCACCCCAGCTCGCGACCTTCTCGGCATGCCGTGCGGCACCGACGGAAGGGATCACCACGATCCCGGCGTCCTTGAGCTCGGCGATCATTTCCTTGCGTGGAGCCAGGGCGAACGATGCCACCCGCACCCCTTCGGAGATGAGCAGGCCGACCCGCTGGGCCGCGTCCTCGGCATCCGCGCGCAGGTTCACCCCAAACGGAGCGTTGGTGCGCGATTTGGTCTCGGTGATCGCCGCTGCGAGCTCGTCGTAGGTCATCGTCGCCGACGCCAGGATGCCGAGGCCGCCTGCTTGCGCGGTTGCCGACACCAGCCGCGGCCCGGCGACCCAGCCCATCCCGGTCTGCACGACCGGGTGCCGGATGCCGACCAGTTCGGTGAGCCGGGTGTGCAGAGTCATGCTGGAACTTCCTTGTCACGCAGGGAGTTCGGGTCGAGTACCTCGCGGATCAGGCGTAGCTCCTCAATAGTGGGCAGCCTGGTTTCGGTGACTGCCGAGACGTCGAGCTGGAACGAGGTGTTGGCCACGACCTCCTCGATGCTGACGCCGGGATGCACTGATACCAGCCGCATCGAGCGGTCCGGGGTACCGAAATCGAGCACCGCCAGGTTGGTTACGACGCGGTAGACGTCGTGGAATCGGGATGCGGAGGGGCCGCCCTTGCGCGCGTTGTCGTACCCAACGCCGGAGACCACGTCAACGGACTCGGTAAAGACTCGTCTGCTGTGCTTGGGCACCCAATAGCTGGTGCGATGGTTGACGGTGTTGCCGGGGGCACCGCGCACGCCGAGCAGTTGCCGGGTCGGCGCGGCGTGCTCGCCGATCGCCGAGATGTTCTGGTTGCCGAACCTGTCGATCTGGTTTGCGCCCATCACGACATGCCGTTTTCCGTGCGGTACCACGACATCCAGCACCTTCTTGAACGGCTGCCATCCCTCGACGACCGCATCGTGTCCGCCGAGGCCTGGGGTGTTCGCCAGCAGGTAGGCCTCCCCGTCGGAGAGCAGCAGGTCCGGCTCGAAGGTCAGGCGTGCCATGCGTGCGCCGAGCGAGGGCAGCAGTCCCATCGGGCTGGCCACGATCTCCCCGTCGCCGCGGAAGAGTTCGGCGCAGGCGACCGCGGTCACCTCGGCCCTGGTGATGTCGGTGTTCATGCCGCGGCCTCCTCGGCGAACTTCGTGATCTCCGCCTGGTAGTGCGCTTCGTCGCCGGACAGGAACCGGTCGACGAATCGCGGCCAGGCGTCGGGGTCCTTGGCTGACTCCACGTAGTGGCGTTGGAACCGCTCGTCGCGCCCGTAGTCGGGAACGGCGGTGGTGAAGTGCGCCCCGTTGGGTGTCTCCACCACACCGGTCACCGCGCCGCGGTTGAGCAGCAGCGACTGCACCGGCCCTGCGCTGGTCAGTTCGGTTGTGTCGACCACCCGCTCGACGGAGACGTAGCATCGGTCCGCGGCCAGCGCGAAGTCGTCGTCGAGATACGGATCGGGGCCGAGGTACTGCGCATTGCCGCGTGCGTCGGCGCGGTTCAGGTGCACCAGTGCGGCATCGAGATTCAGCGCGGGCACGGCGAGCAGTTCTTCGCCGTCGGCATACGGTGAGCGAACGGTGCGCAACTCGGGATTGAGGGTGACCACATCGGATCCGAGCCCGGCGCGGATCGGCTGGAATGGCACCCGCTTCACGGCTGCGGACAGTCCTGCGGCGAACATCCCCTCGTCGTATTCGGTCACCTCGATCGCGCCCGCTTGGCGGAGCTTGGCGAAGTGCGGGTCGAACGGGATCGAATCCAGCGTGACGAACCCGAAGACCAGCTTGCGGATCTTGCCCGCGGAGGCCAGTAAGCCCACGTCCGGTCCGCCGTAGGACACCACGGTCAGGTCCTTCAGATTCGAACGAAGGATAGCGCGAATCAGGGCCATCGGCTTACGCCGCGAGCCCCAGCCGCCGATCCCGATGGTCATCCCGTCCGAGAGTTCGGCGACCACGTCATCTGCGGTCATACGCTTGTCGGCCATTAGTTTTCCTTGCCGTTGTTGAGGAAGGCCTGGCGAGCCGAGTCGGACACCCCGGCGAGGTTGAGCTCGAATGTGAAGCCTTGCTCGAACCGGTAGCTGCGATGGACCTGCTGCGGATCGATACCGTTGATGGCCTCTTTGGCCTTGCGGATCACTCGAGTGTCCTTGGCCGCGATGTCGCGAGCAACGGTCAGTGCGGCCTCGTCCAGCTCTGACCGCGGCACGACCCGGTACACCGATCCGTGGTGGTGCAGTTGGTGCGCGCTGACGGTGCCCGCGGTGTAGTACAGCGCGCGCATCAGGTGTTGCGGCACCAGCCTGGCCAGGTGCGTCGCCGCACCGAGTGCTCCTCTGTCCACTTCGGGCAGACCGAAGGTCGCGTCATCGGAGGCCACGACGACATCGGCATTGCCGACGAGTCCGATCCCGCCGCCGAGGCAGTAGCCCTTCACCGCTGCGACAACGGGTACGGCACAGTCGTAGACCGCGGAGAACGCCGCCGCGCAGCCATGATTGGCCGCGATGAGCGCGGCGTAGCCGTCGCCGGCCTCGATCTCCTTGATGTCCACCCCGGCGTTGAACCCGCGGCCCTCCGCCCGGAGGACGACGACGTGGCAGCCCGGGTCCGCGCCTGCGGCGGTGACCGCCTCGGCGAGGTCGAACCATCCTCGCACGGTGAGCGCGTTCACCGGTGGCGCGTCCACGGTGACCACCCGGATGTGCCCGTCCACCTCGGCCGTACTTACGGGCGTCGACATGGCAGCCTCCGGCTCAGGGCATCATCTTCCAAACCTAACATTTGCTTGGTACGTTATCAGGGCAACGCCGTTCAGGGGTAGGGGCACCTGGCACGGTTGACCGAGTGGCATGACGTGGAGGTGTGCAGATGGCGCTCTCGCTTGGCCTCGATGGCGCGGTGGTCGTGGTGACCGGAGGCGTCCGCGGGGTCGGTGCGGGCATTGCTCGTGCGTTTCTTCGCAGCGGGGCCACCGTGGTCACCTGCGCTCGCCGGGAGCCGGAGCGGCCGGTCGTGGCCGGGGGTACGGCCGCCTGCTTTGCGTCCTGCGACGTGCGGGAGCCGGATCAGGTGGAACGATTGGTCCAGGATGTCGTCGCCGAACATGGCAGGCTCGACGTGCTGGTCAACAATGCCGGTGGCGCGCCGTTCGCGGACGCGGCCACCGCGTCACCGCGCTTTCACGACAAGATCGTCGGCCTCAACTTGCTCGCACCACTCCTGGTGGCACAACACGCCAATGTGGTGATGCAGAAACAGGAGTCCGGTGGCGTGATCGTCAATGTGAGCAGCGTCAGCGGCCGTCGTCCTTCACCGGGCACCGCGGCGTATGGCGCCGCCAAGGCGGGCCTGGACAACCTCACGGGGAGCCTCGCCGTCGAGTGGGCGCCAAGGGTCAGGGTGAACGCCCTGGTCGTGGGTATGGTCCGCACCGAACTCGCCGAGATGCACTACGGGGACGACAAGGGCGTCGCTGCCGTTGGCGCGACCGTCCCGTTAGGACGGCTGGCCGAGCCCGAGGAGATCGGAGCGTGCGCGGTCTTCCTGGCTTCACCGTTGGCGTCCTACGTCAGCGGCGCGGCACTGGCCGTACACGGAGGCGGGGAGCGTCCCGCATTTCTGGCGGCGGCCACCGCGCAGGTATCCGAGCAGCAGAACAAGGAGCGATGATGGCTGGAATCGTCGCTGGCCGAGTGGTCGTGGTGACCGGAGCAGGCAGGGGGATCGGGCGCTGCCATGCCCTCGCGTTCGCGCACGAAGGAGCCAAGGTGGTGGTCAACGACATCGGAGTGTCGTTGGACGGCCAGGGCAACTCCACCGGGCCCGCAGCGGAAGTGGTTGCCGAAATCGAGGCGCTCGGTGGCGAAGCCGTTGCCAACACCGACGACATCGCTGAGTGGTCTGGGGCCCAGAACCTGATTGACACCGCGGTCGCCGCGTTCGGCGGCCTCGACGTGCTGATCAACAACGCGGGGTTCCTGCGGGACCGAATGCTGGTCAACCTGTCCGAGGAGGAGTGGGATGCGGTCATTCGGGTGCACCTCAAGGGGCACTTCGGACCCATGCGGCACGCGGCGGCCTACTGGCGTGCGCAAAGCAAGGCGGGCAGGCAACCCGAGGCAAGGGTGATCAACACCAGTTCGGGTGCCGGCCTGCTCGGGAGCGTCGGGCAGGGCAACTACTCGGCGGCCAAGGCGGGTATCGCAAGCCTGACCGTGGTGGCTGCCGCAGAGTTCGCTCGCTACGGGATCACCGTCAACGCGATCGCCCCCGCCGCACGGACGCGGATGACCGAGCAAGCCTTCGCCGAGGACATGGCGGCACCTGATGGCGGGTTCGACGCGATGGCGCCGGAGAACGTCTCGCCGCTGGTGGTGTGGCTGGGCAGCACTGAATCGGCAGGAGTGACCGGTCGGGTGTTCGAAGTGGACGGTGGCAGGGTGTCGCTGGCGCAGGGGTGGCGGCACGGCCCGGTGCGCGACAAGGGCTCCCGGTGGGAGCCTGCGGAACTCGGTCCCGTGGTGAAGGAGTTGCTGGCCCAAGGGGTTGAACCGGAGCCGGTGTACGGGGCGTGATGCGCTGAAGGACGCTATAGGCGCGTTCAGTGTGGTGAAAGGCGCTTTCAGTGCATTGAGTGCACCGAAAGCGTCTTTCAGCGTCGTAGCGTCAGATCCGCTCGATGATGGAGCCGGTCGTCCGCTCGATGATGGTGCCGGTCGTCCGCTCGATGATGGAGCCGGTCGTCCGCTCGATGATGGTGCCGGTCGCCATGGCGCCGCCGCAGCACATGGCGATCAGCGCGGTGGTGCCGTCGCGACGCTCCAACTCGTGCAGCGCGGTGGTGATCAGGCGTGCGCCAGTGCTGCCCACCGGGTGGCCGAGCGCGATCGCGCCCCCGTTGACGTTGACCTTGGCCGGGTCGGGCTGGTGCACGCTCTGCCAGGACAGGACAACCGAGGCAAACGCCTCGTTGACCTCGAACAGGTCAAGGTCGTCGATCGCCATACCCGCCCGTCGCAGGACCCGCTCGGTCGCCGAGATCGGGCCGTCCAGGTGGTAGTACGGCTCGGCCCCCACCAGGGCCTGCGACACGATGCGCGCCCGCGGGGTCAAGCCGAGATCGCGAGCGCGGTCGGCGTCCATCAGCAGCACCGCCGCGGCGCCATCGGATACCTGTGACGAGGTACCCGCCGTGTGCACTCCGCCGTCCAGCACGGGCTTGAGCTTGCCCAGCCCCTCCAGGGTGCTCTCCCGCGGACCCTGATCGCGATGCACCAACTGGGTCTCCCCGGTGAACCTCCCTTCGCTGATCACGGGGGCCTTGATCGGCACGATTTCCCGCTCGAACCTGCTCTCGGCCCAGGCTGCGAGAGCCTTCTGCTGGGACGCGACACCGAACTGGTCGATTTCGGATCGGCGCAGCCCACGACGCTGTGCGATCCGCTCGGCGGCCTCGAACTGGTTGGGCATGTCGATGGTCCAGGACGCCGGCCGCGGCGTGCCGATGTCGGTTCCCCGGTTCGCGCCGAGCGGCACCCGGCTCATCGCCTCAACGCCACAGGCGATGCCGATGTCGATGGCGCCGGTCGCGATAAGACCGGCGATCAGATGGGTTGCCTGCTGCGCGGATCCGCACTGGGCGTCGATGGTGGTCGCGCCGCAAGTCTCGGGCAGGCCGGCGTGCAGCCACGCGGTCCGCGTGACGTTGCCCGCCTGCTCACCTGCTTGGGTGACGTTGCCGCCGATGATCTGTTCGACCAGTGCAGGGCCGACTTTCGCACGCTCCAGGAGCGCGACGAGCGCCGCGCCAAGAGTCTCGGCCGGGTGCAGGCCGGACAGCCACCCACCACGCTTGCCGATCGGAGTGCGCACGGCCTCGACGATCACCGGGTTGCCCACAGACTCCTCCTCAGGTCAGATCTACTCAAAGTAGAACACGTTCTTACGTTTGGCAATGATCGCAGGTAAGCGACGGTGCTGTCCTGATAAGGCCGGATGGGTGACCCGCCCGTCAAGAAGCGTCGATCTCCGCTTAGTAAACGGGTTTCACTCGACCTCTTCACTTGGCACCCATCCTGTGCTTCAATCGGAGGTAGAACGTGTTACACACAACGTAGTGCGGGGCTGCGCCAGCAGCACGCCCCCTAGGAGGTAGCCGTGGCCACGCCGTCGATCCCCGCCGGCTTCGACTTCACCGATCCCGACCTCTGGGCGAGCCGACTGCCGATTGAGGAGTTCGCCGAACTGCGCCGTACCGCGCCGGTCTGGTGGAACCCGCAACCGGCTGGTTTGAGCGGATTCGACGACGGCGGGTACTGGGTGGTCACCAAGCACGAGCACATCAAGGAGATCTCCAAGAGTCCAGACCTGTACTCCTCGAGTGAGAACACCGCGATCATCCGGTTCAACAGCGACATCACCCGCGACGAGATCGAGATGCAGCGGATGATCCTGCTCAACATGGACCCGCCAACGCACACGAAGGCTCGGCGCATCGTGTCGAAGGGCTTCACGCCGCGTGCGGTTGAGGGTTTGCGGGACGCGCTGTCCGATCGAGCGGCGGCGATCGTGCACGAGGCGAAGAAGCATGGTGGCGGCGACTTCGTCGAACAGGTCGCGTGTGAGCTGCCGTTACAGGCTATCGCCGAGTTGATCGGTATCCCGCAGGTAGATCGCAAGAAGATCTTCGACTGGTCGAACGAGATGATCGGTTACGACGACCCGGAGTACGACATCGATCCGGTCGCCGCTTCCGCCGAGATCATGGGCTACGCGTGGAATATGGCAGAGGAACGCCGCAAGTGCCCGGTCGATGACATCGTCACCAAGCTGGTCAATGCCGACATCGACGGTGAGGCGCTCGGCTCGGACGAGTTCGCCTTCTTCGTCATCCTACTCGCCGTGGCCGGCAACGAGACCACCCGCAATGCGATCACGCACGGTATGAAGGCCTTTATCGATCACCCCGAGCAGTGGGAGCTGTACAAGGCCGAACGTCCACGCACCGCGCCGGACGAGATTGTCCGGTGGGCGACGCCGGTCACCGCGTTCCAGCGCACCGCGACCGCCGACACCGAGTTGGGCGGCCAGGAGATCAAGGAAGGCCAGCGGATCGGCATGTTCTACAGCTCGGCCAACTTCGACGAAGAGGCCTTCGACGAGCCGCGGAAGTTCGACATTATGCGCGATCCGAACCCACACGTTGGCTTCGGTGGCACCGGCACGCACTACTGCATCGGCGCCAATCTGGCGCGGCTGGAGATCGACCTGATCTTCAACGCGATCGCCGACGTCATGCCGAACATCGGCGAGGCGGCCGCGCCGGTGCGGCTGCGCTCCGGCTGGCTCAACGGCATCAAGCACTACCAGGTCACGTACGACTGAGCGTGGCGACGCTCGGGGCCGTACATCTGAGGACAGATGTATGGCCGCTCACCGTTGTCGTCCGCTCAGAGCTGGCCTCGGATCTCCCCACCGGGCCACTGCTGGGTGTGCACGTTGACGTAGGCGTTGCCGCTGCGGATCTTGTCCACCATCTCGGCGAAGTTGGCGACGCCGCCGGGGCACGCGGCAGAGTCCGCGAGAGGAATCACATCGGCGTCGGTGAGCGTCCCCTGCGCCAGGATGCCGTTGGGTGATGTCCCGTCGGCGTCAGGGCCGAACAGGAACGCCACCACTGGGCCGTTCACGCCAGTCGCGCCGCAGTGGATGTGGGCCTGCGTCACGTCCTCGATATTTGCCACGGTCACCCGGTAGCGCAGCTCAGTCGCATCGGTGTCGAGCTGAAATGTCGACTGGCCCGTGGC
>JBOHER010000479.1:0-14985 GCA_050701115.1 Haloechinothrix sp.
GCATCGGCCCGACGCCGCAGACCGACCAGCAGCACCGTCGCCGCGGCCGCGATGCCGGCCAGGTTGGGCAGATAGCGGTCGGCGTCGACGAGGGCGAATCCACGCGCCGCCGCGACGGGCAGGCCGACGACCTCGGCGGTCAGCCCTGGTGGGGGTGGCGGAAGTTCGGCGCGAACCGAGTCGAGCAGCCGCCGTTGGTCCTCGAGATCCTGCAGGCCGATCTGGAAGCTCACTATCGCGCGCCGGTAGTCGCCCCGGAACACGGCCGACGACAGATAGCCGGGAAGCTGGTCGATGCCCGCGAGTATCTGTGCCTGGGACGGCTTCGGGCCGAGGAAGGCCAGCAGCGCGGGGGGACTGACCACCGGTCTCAGCCGGCTCCCATGGCGCACCACGATCTCGTCCTGGGCGCGACGCATCCAGTCGAGGGCTGCGGGGGTCACCACGGACTCGGCTCGGACGAGGATCCCCACCTCGCCGGACGCCCCCATGACGCGCTCCGCGTACCGTGCGTCGTCGACCGCCGGGAGGCCTGCGGCCAGCCGGGACGGATCCGACCGGACCCCCAGGTCCGCCAGCGCCACCCAGCCGAGGCTGGCCACCAGGAGCGCGGCGACGGCCGCGAGCACGCGTCGTCGCACGGACCACCGGCCGCGGGCGGGCACCGGGTCGGGGTCGGGGTCGGGGCCGGGGTCGGGACGCGAGCGTGCTTTCAGCAGGAGCACGAGCCCCAGGGCGACCAGCTGTCCCGCGGCGAGCGCAAGCCCGAGATCGCGAACGAAAGGCATCGGGGAGAACGCCAGCGACGCGAAGGCCGCCGCCCCCGCCAGGGCGGCGACCACCACCCGGCGTCGGCGCACCGGATGCGCCAGATAAGCCGGATAGTCGCTGGCGATGCCGAGAAGGATGGGCAGGAAGGCGATCAAGCCCAGGGAAAGCGGCCGGTCCAACCAGCCGAACACGGCCAGCACGATGGCCATCGCACCCAGGGTGACGAGTACCGGAACGATCCTTCCCCGCCTCCGTCGCAGCCACGGAAGCCCGAGGTAGCAGGCGCCGATGAGGCCGACGGCGAGGCCGCCGAGCAATGGCGCCTCCTGCCTCACGCGCTCGCCGAGCGCCGCGGTGACCGCCGGGATGCCGGTGACCGTCGTCTTGCGGACGGTGAGTCCCGATTCGTGCACAACGGACCGGACAGCGCGGGTCAGTCGTTCTCCGCCCGCCTGGTCGAGCCCCGCCCGCGGCCGGACGAGAATGCTCGCCGCGTCCGCGGCAGGCACGACGAACCGCCACTGCGGTTTGGGCAGCGCCCCCTGCCCGAAGATCACATGGTCGGCGAATCGGGGGTTGCGCAGGGTTGGCAGTCCGGCGGAAAGGCCGCCGGCGAGAAGCGCGCCGTACCGCTGGTCGAACCGCGCGATCGCCGCCTTGCCTGCGGCCGCTACCTCGGTGCTCGACTTCCCCGCGCGCTGAGTACGCTGCATCGCGGCGGTCCGGGCGAGATCACGTTTCCCGGACAGCGAAGCGAGCATGTTCTGGCTTCGCGCGGCGAGCTGGTTGAGCACCGTGGCGGGGCCGTAGACCACGGCGACGTCCGGCAGGCCGGCCAGCTTGCCCTCGAGCGCCAGCAGCTTCGGCAGCTGGTCGGGGCCCAGCAGTTGGCGCGGCTTCGGCGAGGACAGCAACACCACGACCGGATCCCCACCGAAGGAGCGCGCGGCGTCGTTCAAAGAGGCCAGAGTGGGGTCTCCGGCGGGCAGGAACGACTCGGGGCGGGTATCGGTTTCCACACGCGCCAGCCCGGCGACGACCGCGACCGCAAGTATCAGCACGGCCACAACGACCCGCGGACGGACACCGCCGTTCCGCCAGACCGCGAGCAGGAGCTCGCGGGCCCGGCGAACCGGCTGGGCCGCGCGCCCGATCATTTCGGGTCACGTTCCACGTGCGGGTAGGTCCCGGTGAAAGGCCCGGGGAAGGCACCGTCGCCCGGCTCGGGGAAGGGGTTGTTGTAGGTTCCCAGCGTCCCGTCGAGCCGCTTCGGGGACTGCACCGACTGCTCGTTGACGTGCGGAATCAGGCGGATGTAATGCAGGCCGGCCTCGTCGGTGTACTGCAGGGCCGAGTTGTAGTTCGCAAAGAACGTCGAGAACTCGGGCCCATAGGGGCTGAGGTAGGCCAGCATCGGGTTGAGGTCGCGCAAGAACGCGTTGGCAGGGCCCACCATCTCCCGCACGTCCGCGTCGAAGCCTGGCACACGGCGCAGCGTCGGAGGCAGATTGTCGAGCACGCCCTCGAACGGCGGAATCATCGCACGTAGCTCGCGCAGGGCGGGCGGCAGGTGACCGAGGGCCTCGGTGAGCAACGGACTCGCCGAACGCAGGTTGGCGGCGACCGGACGCAGCGCCCCCGACATCTCATTGATCGCGTCCGACCCGTTCCGCGCGCTCTTCAGCACGCCGGGCAGCTCGCGCATGGTCTTCTCCACCGCCACGCGTTGACCCGAGGTCGCCTTGGTGATTCGCTGCGCGTTCTCGACCATCGTCGCGATCTGACCCTCACCGGTGTCGAGAGCCTTCAACAACGTCGTGGTGTGCTTCGTCAGGGAGCGCAGGTCCTTGGACTGCGCGGCGATCGCATCCAGCGCGGTGTGCCCTTCGCGGCCCAGCCTGCCCAGTCCCGCCATCGCCGCCGAGATGTCCTGCTTGCTGCCGCGGGTGCCTTCGGCGAGAGAGCGCACCATGCTGCCCAGCTCCTTGCGAGTGTCCGCGTCGAGGCTCGCGAGGACGTCGTGTAGCTGCGTGCTGGGCTCGATCGCCCCGCCGGGCAGGGTGGTCCCTTCGGCGATCGACTCTCCCTTGCCATCCTTGATGTCCAGATACGACTCCCCGATGAGGGAACGCTCGCCGAGCCGGACCGTCACTCCGTCGTGCAGCGGTGCGACCTTCTCGTCGAGACGGAAGACAACCTTGATGCGATCGCCCTTGTGCTCGACCGACCGCACGTCACCGATCCGGACACCCGCCATCTGCACCTGGCTCGCGGACACCAGATTATCGACGTCGTCGAACATCGCCGCCACCTCATACCCCTTCTCCTGGATCAAGGGGAACCGGACCCCCGTACCCGTCAAGAGGTAGAGATAGATCGCCAGCCCCGCGGCGAAGAAGAGCACCAAGGTGAGCGTGCGCCGCCAGGCGCCGGACAGAACTTTCATCACTTGCCTCCGTCCTCGACGAAGCTGTCCTTCCGTTCCGGCGCATAGCCTCCGTGGCCGCCCGGGAGGAAGCCGCCGTCAGGCAGCCGCGCGACGAAGTGTCCGCGGATGATGCCGGTTTCCTTGGTGTCGCCCGCGCCGAAGACCGACGCGGTGTTGTAGACGAACGCCGCGATGTCATCGAGGTACCGCTCGACGATCCCGGTGTCGCGATCCGCCGTGCGGGTGATCGGCCTGAGGTCGCCCAGCGCGCCGTTCAGATCACCTGAGAACGGTCGCAGGTCGGCGACCACCGGCGTGGCCTTGGCCACGAACGGTCGCGCGGCGTCCACTGCCTTACCCAGCGAGCCGACGGTGTCGGTGAATTTGCGCAGCGCTTTCGGCAGCGTTCCCGATGCGGCGTTCAGGTCGTCGAGCGTCGGGTCGAGTTCCGCGGTCAGCCGCTGGGTCGCGCCGAGCGCGTCGCGTAGTTGATCGCCGAGCCCGGGAAGGTGCCTCAGGCTGTCCCTGAGGTCGTCGTCGTTGGCAGCCAGCACGCCCAAGGTCTGCTGGGTCGAGTCGGCGAGCTTCGCCAGCCTCGCGTCGTTGGCCCCGGCCGCGGTGGAGATCCGGGACAGTGCCGTGATCAGCTTCGACAGCTGCTCGCGACGGGTCGCCAACGCTTCCATCACCGGCTTCAGCTCGCCGAGCGTGGCATTGGTTTCCCTGATGCCGCCCGGCAGTTGTCTCGGGGCGCGGACCAACGCCACGTCCGACTCGATCAGCAGGTCCGTGAGCGCCTGCTGAGAGCGCTCGTCGAGGTGCTTCAGAACCTCGTCCGCCTGAATGGGCCGCTGGGTCCGGGACAGCGGGATCGTGCCGTCGTCACCCAACGGTTTCCCCGGTGGGCCACCGGGGTTCAGCTCCACCTGCATCTCGTTGAGCGGATTCTTCGGGCGCAGCACTGCCCGCGCGTTGTCGAAGACCTCGCGGCGGCCCTCGATGTCCAGAGTCAGCAGGGCCGTCCCGCGGTCGGTGGCCTGCCAGTCCGCGATGCGGCCGACGCGCACGCCGGCGATCGTCACCACGTGCGAACTGTTCGGGTTGACGCCCGGCACCTGCTCGAACTCGGCCTTGACCATCGTGTGGTCCTCCCACGGCAACGCCGTGGTGGTATTCGACAGGATCACGACGCCCGCCACGACGCCCGCGAGCGCGATGACCGCGAGCGCGGCGACGTCCCTGCCGAGGCCGGGAACCGTCCGCACTCGTTCCCACTGCCGCCGCAGCGACCTCTTCCTGGCACTCACCGGGGTCCTCCTTCCGGAACCTCGACGATCGGGCGCTGGCCCTGGCCCCCTTCTTCCTTGCCCTCCTGCGGGCCGGGCGGCTGATGGATTCCGAACAGCTCCTCGAGGTACTGCTCTAGGCTCTTCGGGTACGTTGCCCCGCCGATCGTCCGTCCGCCGACGCCCGCGGCGAGACGGCCCTGCGAGCCGTTCGCGTCGTGGCTCTGGAAGACCCTCGCTCCGGCGACGAACAGGTAGGACAGCTCCTTGTAGAGCTCGTGGCTGTTCCCTCCGTTGGCGTACGGGCCGGTGCCCTTCCACGGCGACAGGACGAACTTCTTGAAGCTACCGTTCACGCGGTCCATCACCCGGTCCTCCACATCGGACATGACCCCGGTGGCGCGCCGGGCGGCGGGATCGAGGTTCCTGAGCACCGGCCGCGCGTCCTCGGTCAGTTCGCGCAGGTCGGAGACCAGCGGCCGGGTGCGGGCCAGAATCGGGTCGAGATCGGCCAGCAGCGGATCGAGCTCGCGGGCCGAGGATCTGAAGCGCCCAGCGGTGTCGGTGAGCCGGTCCAGCGTCGGCTGGAGATCGGCGAGCCCGGCCCGCGTGACGCGCAGCGTCCGCGGCCCGTCGGCGACGGCGCGGGCCAGCGGTTGCCGCGCGGCGGCGAACGCCGCTGTGGTTCCCCGGAACGAGTCGAAGATCGAGGCCAGTTGCCCGTCATTGCGGGTCAGCGTCGCCGCGGTGGACTCCAGACCGGTGACCAGCGCGGTGAGGTCCGTGTCGGGCCTGGTTCCGCGGAAGGACTCGAGGACCTCGCCTGCGGGCTCGAGCGTGCCGGGCGCGTCCCGCAGCAGCTTCTTGACCGCTTCGCGGCCCCCGGCACGGAGCGCGGCGTCTGTCTGGGACACCGCGGTGCGCAGCCCGGACTTAGCTTGCGGCGTCACCGGGGACAGGACCCGGTCCAGCTCGACCGGGACGCTCGTGCGGCTCGCCGGAATCGGACCGTCTGCGAACGCGTCGGGCCGGCCGCCCGGGGTGAGCGCGACGTAGTAGATACCGCCGACCACGAGCGTCGGCCGGATGGCGGCGGAGGGTTGGCTGCCGAGTTTGTCCTTGACCTCCTCGCGCAGCTTCATGGTGACCAGGAAGGTGCCGCGGTCGGTCTTCTCGACATCGCTGACGGTGCCCACCCCGACACCCGCGAGCTTCACGTCGCTGGCGTACGGCTTGAGCTTGTAGTGACGGCTGAATTCGGCCTTGATCTCCTCGTCACCCGACAACAACGTGCCGATCCGGACCTTCTGGAAGGACAGCAGGCCGACGATGACGATCCCTACGAGGACCAGCGCTCCCAGCTTGCGGGGAGACAATCCCTTCGCCGCTCTCAGCATCTGCGGTGTCTTCATCGGGTACCTCCGGGAAGCAGACCCGGCGGCATTCCGCCGGTGTCGCGGTCGCGCATCGACTCGCCGGGCGCGGGATACTCGTTCTGCGGGAAGTCGGCGGAGCCGTAGAGTTGGCCGGTGACCGTGTGCACGCTGGGCACGACCGACAGCCGGGCGTAGCGAATCCCCGGCGCCGGGCCCTGGGACAGGAAGGAATGGCCGCGCACCGCCCAGGTGCCGATCTCCGGGCCGTATGGCGCGAGCGTGCGGATGAACGGCGCGAGGCTCCTGGTTGTCTTCACGAGCCGGGGACCGAGCGGACGCGCTTTGGATACGGTTGCGGTGAGGTCCTCGACGACCGGCTTGGCATCCTTGAGCACGGGCGGCATCTTGGGCGCGACCCGGGCGCCTTCGCGCAGGATCGCACGGAGATCCTCGGTCGAGGCCGACAGGTCGTCGGCCCCTGGGCGGAGCGCCCGCATAGCGGACTCGGTGTCCGCCAGCGGAGTATCGATCCGGTCCAGGGCGGCCCGCACGCTGCGCAGGGTGCCGGGGGCGGCTTCGATGGTTTCCGAGAGCGGTCGCGCGCCGTCGACCGAGAAGGCACGCAGGGTCGAGTCGGACTGCTCTACGAGCGCGCCGAGTTCCTCGGTGCGGCCCGCGAAGCGCGCGGTCAGCCGGTCCGCGCTCCGGAGCATGTCCGGCAGGTCCGCCTCGGGAGCGGCCAGCGCCGAAGACACGGTGCCCGCATCGCCGAGCAGGTCCGGGGCCACCGCGAGCAGGTCGTTGAGGTCCTTGCCGTGGCCTGCCATACCGCCGCCGCCCTGCCGGAGATAGCTCTGGACGGCCTTGCGAGTCTTTGCGTCGAAGGTGTCGAGCAGTTGGTAGAGGTCGGTGGAACTGACCGTGCGCCGCGACGTGATCGTTCGGTCGCCGAGCGGCCCGGCGCCGGCGGTACCGGGATCCAGCTCTACGAACTTGGTCGCGAGAGCGGACTGGTCCCACAGTGCCGCGTGGGCGTTGGCGAACACGTCGCGGTTGCCCGAGAGCTCCATGGTGACGATCGCCTTGTCGCCGGCGAACTCGACGTCACTGACCCGGCCGATCCGCTTGCTGTTCTGGCGGACGTCGTCGTTGACCTTGAGCGAGTGCACGTTGTCGAACGCGGCCCGGACTTCGGTGGTCGGTGCGAACGGCCACCCCGTCAGGGCCTCGAAGGTCATCCAGACCGCGGCCACGGTGAGCGCTAACAGGACCAGGCCCACCCGGACCGACCGCGCGGTCCTGCGCGCCTCCGGAGTGGTCATCACAGGCCTCCGAGCATCTGGTGCAGCATCGAGTTCTCCTGTTCCCGGGTGAGTCCGGTGGCGCTGTCGGGGGTGGTGTCTGGCGACGGGAGCAACGGCTGGTCGCCGTTCTCGTCCCGGCCGGGCAGTGGCAGGCTCGGCGAGTCCGGGAGCGGTGTGTCCGGGACCGGCGACTTGCCGCCCGGTACCGGGCCGACACCGACCTGACCACTCACCTTGGGGCTCACCGGCACGATCGCCTTGAAGTAGTGGCTGATCGCGTCGTAGTCGGAGGTGGCGAGCGACCAGCCCTTGACGAACTCCATCAGGTGGGTGAGCTGCTTCGTCACGCCGTTCTGCAGCAGGTACCGCGTGGACTTCATCGAGCTGCGCAATTCCGGTCCGGCCGCGCGCAGAGCGGCCGCCAGCGGCGCCGCCTCGTCGAGGAGCCGGTTGCCGCGCCGCAGGACCGGCGGCAGGGCCGCCAGCGCCGGATCCGCGACCTTCGCGTAGGCGTGCAGCTCACGGCTGATGTCGGTCAGGTTTCCGGTGACCGGTCGCAGCGAGGCGAGCGTACCCGCGGTCGAGTCGGAGACGCCCGCGACGCGCGCCAGGGTGCGCCGGGCACTGGCCAAGGTGGACGGCAGTTCGCGCAGGGCGGCCTCAACCGCCTGACGGTCGGCCGCGATCGCGGACAGGGCGGTGGTCGAGGTGTCGACGAGCCGGTCCAGCGACTCACCACGTTCGCCGGCGACCGCGGTGGCCACCGGCTCCGCGTTGCCGACCAGGCGTGCCAGCAGCGCGTTCTGGTCGTTCAGGATCGAGCTGAGCTCCTTCGCGTCGCGCATCGCGGGCGCCAGCGCCTTGATCGCGTCGGCGACCTGCTCGCCGTTGCCCGCCATGCCTTCGCCCAGCGTGGTCAGGAGTGCGGCGAACGCGGTGCCGGTCGGATCGTCCACGGCGTTGAGCACCTGGTCGAGGTCGACCACGCGGCGGGTGTGCTTCTGGTCGATCACCGAACCGGCCGCCAGTTCGGGGGCGCTCGCGGTTCCCCGGTCAAGCGCCACGAAACGCTCGCCGAGCAGGTCCTGGGTGATGATCGTCGCCGACGCATCCGAGTGCAGCGGTAGCACCGAACGCTCCACGTCCATGGTCACTCTCGCGACGCCGTCGTCCAGCTGGATGTCCTTGATCTCGCCGACTCGCACCCCACTGGCCTTGACTACGTTTCCGGGCACCATGGGGCTGACGTCGGTGAACATCGCGGTCACCGTCACGTTCGACTCGTCGTCGGAGTTGACCGCGGCCGTCGTCGCCGCGACCACGGCCGCGATAACGCCCAGGATCGCGAAGGCACGGAGTTTCATACTGGTCCTGTTCATCGCATGCCGCTCCCGTGTGCGTCGGTCCACGGCTGGCCGACGACCTCACCCGGATACGGACTGCTGGACGTCGAGGCGCCCGGCGGCCGCACCAAGCTTTCGTTGTTGCCGTTGGACCCCGGGGCGAGCGTGGCGGACCACACGTGACCCTGGGAGTCGTAAGGCGCGAAGTTCATGCCCCAGTTCGCGAACCACCCGACGAGTTCGGGGGTGTAGGGCCGCATGAAGGCCACCGCGGGCTGGTACTCGCGAAACGCCGAGGTGGCGCCGGGGAGCACGCGGCGTCCCGTGTCCAGCAGGGCAGGGGTGCTCCCGAGGAGTCGCTCCGCGGCGGCGAGTGTCGGCGTCAGGTCGGCGAGCGCGGGGGTCAGGTCCCTCAGCACCGGGCTCAGGTTCCGTGCCACCGACTTGAGCCTCCCGGTGGGCGAACGCAGATCCTGGAGCAACGGCACAGTGGCTTCGCTGGTCTTGGGCAACTTGTCGAGCGTGCCGCGCGCGGTCCGCAGCGTGGCAGGCATCTCCGCCAGCGCCTCGGACAGGGCCGACTCCCGCGACGCCAGGGAGCCGGTCGCCGAGGTCAGGTTACGCACGGTGCCGGACACGTCCGCGCGCCGCGCCGCGAGTGCACCCGTCATGCGGTCCAACCGTTTCACCAGCGCCTTGATCGCGGGCCCGTCCTTGCCCACCGCCGCCAGCACGCTGCCCAACGCCCGCAGCGCCGGCCCGGCTTCGTTGAGCGAGCGACGCAGGTCGTTCTCGCTGCCCTGGCCGAAGGTGCCGTTCAGCTGCTTGATCAGCGAGCGGAGGTGCTCGCGCGTCGGTTTGTCCAGCGCGGCGAGTACCTGGTCGACCTCGATCTGCCGCGAGTGACCCTCGATCATGCCGCCGTCGGGGATCGCGGGGTTCTTCGCAGACCCGCGGTACAGCGTCAGCATTCGCTCACCCAGAGCGGACTTCCACTCCACGCGCGACGTCGTTCCGGCGTGCAGGGGAGCATGCTCCTCGGCGACCGCGGCCGTGACGATCGCCTTACCGTCACGCACGTCCAGGTCGCTGACCTGGCCGGCCTTCGCCCCATCGATCCACACCGGTGACCCCACCGCCAGCTGGGCGGCGGAGGGCATCACGAGTGTCACCTCGTAGTCCTCGGTCCCGGCCAGCCACGCGTAGCCACCCGCCACCCCCGTGGCCACCGCGAGCACGCCGGCGATCAGCTTCGTTCGTCCCAGCATCGCGCTCAGTCCATCCCCAGCGGACCGACCGAATCGCCGGACAGGAACTGCCGGACGAACGGGTCGCGTGAGGCGAAGGCCTCTTCCGCCGCTCCGTAGTGGATGAGTTTGCCTTTCCACAGCACACCGACGTAGTCGCTGACCTTGCGTGCTGTCTGGATGTCGTGGGTCACCAGGACATAGGTGCCGCCGTGCTCGGCATGCATTTTGAGGATCAGGTCGTTGAGCAGGCTTGTGCGCACCGGATCGAGGCCGGAGTCTGGCTCGTCGAACATGACCACGCTCGGGTTCATCACCAGAGCCCGCGCGAAGCCCGCGCGCTTTTTCATGCCGCCGGAGATCTCTCCGGGGAACTTCGTGACCGCCCGCGACAGCCCCACTTCCTCGAGCCGGGTGGTGACGACCTTCCTGACCTCCGCCTCGCTCATGTCGGTGTGCTGCCGGAGTGGAAACGCCACGTTGTCGTACACGTTCATCGACCCGAAGAGCGCGCCGTCCTGAAACAGCACGCCGAACTTCTTCCTGAGCTCCTGCCGCTCGCCCTCGCTGATCTTCCAGATGTCCTCGCCGAAGACGACGACCTCGCCCGCGTCCGGTTCGAGCAGGCCCACCACGTGCTTGAGCAGGACGCTCTTGCCGGTGCCGGACGGACCGAGGATGGTGGTGATCGCGTCGTCGGCGAAGTCGAGGTCGAGTCCGGTGAGGACATCGAACCTCCCGAACGACTTTTTGACTCCCCTGATCCGCACGGTGTGCTTGCCGTTGCCCGCTGGGATGCCGCTGGCGTGAGAGGCTTCCGCGACGCCGATGGTCCCGAAGTTCGCGGTGTCCGCCTCCGCGAGCCGGTCATGCGTTGTCATGCGTTTTCCTTCCACCTTCGCTAGTTGCCGATCGGAGTTCGGGGGAATCCGCCGAAGAACAATTGCTGGTAGATGATTCCGATCACACTGACGACAATGAGATTGATGATCATCGACTTGGCGGTGTTCTTTCCGACGCCGACGGGCCCGCCGCTCGCGTTGTAGCCGTAGTAGCAACCGACCAGCACGATGACCACGCCGATGATCAGCCCGGCCGAAGCCGAAAGGATGACGTCCATATTGGTCATGAACGACCAGAACACCGTGTAGAACGCACCCATCGATGCCGTCTCGTAGACAGACACGTTGAGCAGGACGTTGACGTAGTACATGAGCGCGAACCCGATCGTGAACATGAACGGCGTCACGATCACGATCGCCAGCACGCGGGTTGAGACCAAATAGGACTTCGAATCCACGCCCATGACGTCGAGCGCGTCGATCTCTTCGCTGATCCGCATGGAGCCGATTTCGGCCACCAGGCCGCATCCCACCTTGGCAGCGAGGATCCAGCCCCACATGATGGCGGCGACGGTGTAGTCCGACACGGCGGCGAACAGGCCCGCGTAGCCGCCTGCGCCCAGTTGCTTGAGCAAGTAATGGCCCTGCAGGGAGATCTCAGCCGCGATCAGGGCCATCATGAACCAGATGATCGGTGAGCTGGTGAAGATGAAGATGCCCGCCTGCCGGAAGACTTCGGTGAAGTACTTGCGTACCCCCGGCATGTGCCGCGCGATCTGGACGGTGAACCGCCAGATGAGCCCGACATCGCGAACCATCGAGTGGTCCGCACCGTAACCCTCGGGCCGCCCGATCGACTCGGCCTTCTCATCAACGGCTGGTGGAGCTGCTGAGGTCGTCATCGTCGCCGACTCCTTACCGGTTCACCAGCATGTCCGGATTCGTTCCGAGCATGATCGAGTTGAGGATGAAGTTGATGACCCACACGGCAACGAAGCCGAGGACGACGGCTTCGTTGACAGCGCGGCCCACACCTTCGGGCCCGCCCTTGACCGTCAGTCCCTTATGGGCGCAGACCAATCCGATCACCAGCCCCGTAAAACCGGTTTTGATAACCGTGTAGACCATTTCGGGCGTGGTCAGGTTGGAGAGGAAGGCCGCGAAATAGGCGCCCGGTGACGTGTCGCCGATCAGGGTCGCCGCGATCATCGACGTGAACACCGCCAGCGCGATCCCGACAACGTTGAAGGCCAGCATCAACAAAGTGATCCCGAGCACCTTCGGGAGAACGAGCTGCCGGACCGCGTCGACGCCCAGCACCTTGAGGGCATCGAGTTCCTCCCTGATCTTGCGGGCGCCAAGGTCGGCCGTCATCGCGGTGCCCATGACGCCTGCGACGGCCATGCCCGTCATGTACGGCGCAATCTCGCGGGCGGAGGCGAGGACGAAGAAGGCGCCGGTGCGGTTCTGGGCGCCGACGAGGGTCAGGAAGTCGTGCGCGTAGTTGCCGATCATGAAACAGAACCCGCCAACCGCCAGCACCCACGGGAGCCAGGTGAACCGGAACATGTCGTACATCTCGTCCCGGGTGGCCCGCCAGTACCCGACGGGATTGCGCACCGCGGTGGTGACAAGCCCCACCAGCAACTGTCCGACCTGTCCGATGTCGGCCACCACCGAGCGCAGCCGGCCGGCGACCTTCTCCAGCGCGCCTGCGGACGGGCTCTCGCCGCCCTCGGCGCTGCCCGGCACCCGGCCGTCTCCGGACGTCGTTTCAGCTACTTGGGTCATGGATAACCTCTCGGGCGCGCTGGGATCGGTGTCGCCCGGGCGCAGGCTGTGCGGCCCGGGCGACACCGGAGAGCAGGTGCTACTTGAGCGGCTGACCGGGCTCGAAGACGATCGGCACCTTGTTGAAGCCGGACACCTGACCCATCGTCCAGTCGGTCTTGTCGTTCGAGTCGAGCTCGAACTCCGGGATGCGCCGCAGGAACTCGGTGATCGCCACCCGGCCCTCGACCCGGAGCAGATGCGCGCCCAGGCACCGGTGGATGCCATTGCCCAGGCCGAGGTGACGGTTCGGGGTCCGGTCCGGTACCAGCGCGTCGGCGTTCGGGAACGCACGCCGGTCACGGTTGGCGACGGGCAGCCACAGCAGCGCGGTCTGGCCCGGCTCCATCGTGACGTCGCCGATGGTCACCGGTTCGATCACGTCGCGGCCCAGGAGTGCCGGCGAGTAGTACCGCAGCAGCTCGTCCACCGCCGTCGGGACCAGCTCGGGCCTGGCGATCAGCCGCCTGCGCAGCTCGACGTCCCAGGACAGCCGCCACAAGGTCGTGCTGAGGAACCGCGCGGTGTTGTCGATCCCGCCGATGAGCAACACGGTGAAGAACCCGATGAGGTCCTCGTCGGAGAGCCGCTCGCCATCCACCTCGGACTGGATCACCAGCGAGAACACGTCGTTGCCCGGGTTCTTGCGGCGCTCGGCGATGAGCTCCTGCGCGTGCGCGACCATCTCACCGAAGGTCGCCGCGGCCTTCTCCGGTTCGGTGACGAAGTAGTGGGTGATCGCCCACATCCACTCGCGGTACTTGTCGCCGTCCTCCGGCGGGAGGCCGAGGATGATCGCGGTCAGGCGGGCCGGGATCTCGTTGGCGAACCAGCTCGCGGCGTCGCCGTTGCCGAGCTCGATGCGGGAGTCGATCAGGTCGTTGGCCGTCCTGCCGAGCTCCTCGGCGAACTCCGCGGTCTTGGCCGGCGAGAACGGCGCCGCGACGAGCTGACGGTACTTCTTGTGGGTCGGCTCGTCCTGCGCGGCGAGCATCAGCTCGAAGTCGCCGGTCTCGTACTTCGGGAAGGTCACGCCCTTGTTCGAGAAGGCCGTGTGGTTCTGCATGATCTCGACGGTTTCGGCGTGCCCGCCGACGAACCAGTAGCCGCCGTAGGCTTCGCTCCATGCGATCGGAGTCTTCTCCGCCTCGTCACGGAGAGCCTCGAAATACGCGAACGGGGTGCCGTCGGGGCCCAGCGGCGTGTTGTAGTGGTCGGCCGTCGAGATCAGGCTCTCGCCGGTGGCGCCGAGGAACGGACATGCTTCGGTGGCGGTCACGGCTTGACCCTCCTGTTGTGGGTGCGGTGGATGAGGTTCGCGGAACGGGTCACGGGCGGTCTGCGGCGACACTGGCCCGAAGTTCGATGGCGAACTCGGGGCACTGGCTCACTGACTGGCGAGCACGGTCGAGAGTCGGGGTGTCGGCCTCGTCAATCGTCTGCCGCAGCACGGCCGCCCTGCCCCAGGCATCCTCATCGTCGGGCTGGAAGAGCTTGGGCGCGGTCAGGTAACACTTGCCGTGTCCCTGACACTTGTCCCAATCGACGTGCAACTCCACGGGAACTCCTTCACAATCTCCATCGCGCGTGCGATGTGTCACTGAAGACATGTGATCACGGCCACCAGGGGGTCAACAGGAGTAGCGGCTACCACTGTTGCCGCACCCACCACCACCACGGTGCGGCGCGACGGCGTCGGAACGCCGACGTCACCCGCACTGCGCGGCGAGCAGCCTGCGCACTTCGGCGCGGGCGATTTTCATGCTGTGCGTCATGGGCAAGGCGTCGAGGAACACCACGGCGGTCGGCTTCTTGTAGCTCGCCAGGTGAGCACGGCAGACCTCGATGACGTCCGAGGCGTCGAGACCACCGGCTCCCGATGCGCGCACCACGGCCGCGGCGACGGCCTGGCCCCACTGGGCATGCGGGATTCCGACAACCGCGCAGGCGGCCACCCGCGGGTCCGCGCCGATCACCTGCTCGACCTCGCTGGGATAGACGTTCATGCCGCCGGAGACGATGAGGTCGGTCCTGCGTTCGGCGATCCGCACGTAGCCCGCGGGATCGATCGTCCCGAGATCTCCCGTGTGGTACCAGCCCGCACGGAAGGCCGCAGCGGTCGCGTCAGGTTGGTTCCAGTACCCGTCGGCGAGGGCGGGCGAGGACACGAGCAACTCGCCCACGGTGACGCCGTCGTGCGCGAGGTCCGTCCCGCCCGCGTCGACCACCCGGACACCGGTCTCGACGACCGCGCGGCCCACCGTGTCGAACAGCTCTGTCCCCGCGGTGAGATCGGCCGGGGTCGTCGCCGTGACGAGACCGCCGGAGTTCTCGGTCATCCCCCAACCCTCGACCAGTCTCCCACCCGAAACCTCGGCGAAGGCAGCCAGCACCTGCGGATCGGCCTTGGACGCCGAGTGCAGCACGGTGGTCAGGCTCTTCCATCGGTGCGGGTGCCGTTCCCAGGATCGGGTGATCTCGTTCAGCAATGGCGATGGGGCGTAGGTGAAGTTCGCACGGCGCTCGGCGATCGTGTGCGACAGCGACTCGACGTCCCA
>JBOHER010000480.1:0-4376 GCA_050701115.1 Haloechinothrix sp.
GCGTCTCGATGAGCACCGCGGTCTGCACCGTCATGTGCAGCGAGCCGGAAACCCGCGCTCCCTTGAGCGGGTAGACCTCCGCATACTCCCTGCGGAGCGCCATCAATCCGGGCATCTCGTGCTCGGCGAGCCGGATCTCGTTGCGGCCGAACTCGGCCAGCGACAGATCAGCCACCGCGAAGTCGATCCCATTCCGGGACTCCAACCGCGCACCGGACGGCAAGGTTTCGGGGGTCATAGGGCGTTTCCTCCAAGGTTTACAGACACTTGAACATTACCGTCTAACTCTCGGCGGGCAGGAAGGATATGTACTTGAGGCTTGTTCAGTTCCGTCCCACGGCGTAACTCGGAGGTCCAGCGAATGTCCCTCCCAGGACCTGACGCCCGCGTAGTCGAACTGCGCGTACCAGGGCTTGTCGGCATCAGCGGTGAGCACCTGCTGGACGCTGTCGCCGCCGTCACGGTCGCCGGAGACGAAACCGGCGAAGTGATCCGTCCGGCAGACCGGCTCCGCCGACCCGCGCCGGGCCCAGTCTTGCAGGCCCTCGGACGAGCACTACCACGCACCCTCGAGGGCTACCTCTGGCACAAGATGACCTCGGGCGGAGCCGCCAAGGCCACCTGGGCGCTGCTGTTTCCGTTCTCCCTGGCCAACGTGGCGCACGGCATGCTCCCGCCGGTCCCTGAGCGCAGCAAGACGGCCACTGTGCTGGGCGGGATGTGCCGTGGGCTGCTCCGGGTCGTCGGCGTGCTGCTGACCGCGCTGTTCATCTCCCAGCTCGGAGTGATCAGCCTCGATCTGGTCGCCGCGAAATGCCTCGCGCCGGATTCGGCCTGCCTGAGCGCGGTTCCGGCGTGGGCACGCCAGTGGGAATTGGTGCGCACCGCGGTCGGGCTGATCCCGCTGCTGGTGGTGATCGTGGTGCTGTACCGCGTCTCAACAGCCACCCGGGTCACCGGCAAGGACCGGGTGGGCGTCGAGGAGGCCGCCGTTGACGGCCTTGAACTGGGTCCGCTCCCCGGGGAGACCCTGATCCTCAGCCCGGCCAGCCGGGTGTTGCGCGGGCTGCACACCATCACCGCCCTGGGTTGCGTAGCCCTGCTCCCACTGGGCGGGCCGTTCGTCGTGCCCACTGGAACCTCGTCGAGGGTCGTGTGGGGCTGCGCTATCGGCCTGATCGCGCTCAGCGTGCTCGTGGCGGCCCTGCTGGACGATCGGGTGCACTGGCTGCGCGCCGTGTTCAGCCCGCTGCTGTCGAGACTGCTGATCACCGCTGGGGCGGCACTGGTGCTGGCGGCTGCCTGGCTCCGTTCACCCCTGCCGCCAACACTGGTCGGTGGCCGCACACCCCTCGCAGGCGTCGACGGGATGGTGGAAGGGATCGGTGCGGCGTTGTTCTTTGCCTGCGCGGCGTTCTCGGTTCTGCTCATCCCGGCCGCGCTGCTGGCACGCAAGGTCTGGCGTTCACTGCCCCGCAGGCTGCGCCCCTGGCTCGGCGGGTGGGCCGCCGCACCGACGGTCATCCTCGCCGCGCTGCTGGGCGGCGGCTTCGGGGCCGGGCTGGCCATCTCGGTACGGCAATTGCTCGGCAGGCCTGAGTTCCTGCTGCCCCGCAGCTATGACGCGCTGACTTCGCTGTGGGGTGCGGGCACCATCATCGCGGCGGCTCTGTGGCTGATCACCTACCAGCTGGCCGTGCCACTGCGCACACGGCTGCGCGGCATCCCGCAGATCGTGCGCATGCTGCACGGAACCCGGGCCGAGGCCGAGCAGGCCGCCGCGGCATGGGCCAAGGCCATCATCGAGCGCAAACATCTGCACCGCCTGGTCGCCACGGTGGCGATCCTGCTCGCGCTGGGCGCCGTTGGCCTGGTCACCCTGCGGCTGACCGACCGCAGGCCACCCGAGTGGGTGGAGCCACTCGAGACGCTCGGTGTGCTGGCGCTCGGCCTGCTCGCCGCCGGGTTGCTGCGAGTCGTCTACACGGCGGCGAAGTCCCCGGAACGCAGCAGGCACCTGGGTGCGCTCGCCGACCTGGTGTACTTCTGGCCGCGCCGTGCCCACCCGGTCGTGCCGCCCTCCTACGCGCTCAAGGTCGTCCCTGATCTGGCCGAGCGGGCAAGGCATCACCTGCGTGAACCCAACACCCGGGTGGTGCTGTCCGGCTACAGCCACGGTGGGCTGCTGGCTGTGATCGCCACCGCGCGGCTGATCCTCGCGCTGAACTCCGAGCAGCGCGAGCGGGTTGGCCTGCTCACCGCGGGCACACCGCTGCAATGGGGATACCAGCGTGCATTTCCCAACCTGATGCCGCATGCCTCGCTGGCCAATCTCTACGGTGCCCTTGACGGGCGCTGGCGTGGTTTGTGCCGCGGCACCGACCCCTTCGGCGGCGGGGTCACCACCTGGCGGCATCAGGTGGTGGGCGGCAAGTTGCTCGGCGTGGGATACCTGCCCGACGGAAGTGTCGGCCCACTACCCGTCGCTATCGCCGGCCCCGCTGGCGCGCTGGTACTCGGCGGCGACCATTGGCTACCGGATCCTGTCCCGCTGCGCGAGAACGGACGCCGATGGGCAGCCGGAGTGCTCAAGCACTCCGACTACCTCGTCGACCCCGAGTGGGACCGCGCCGTCGCCATGGCAGCCGGGCTGGAACGTCCCGATGCGCCCACGCGACCGCACGGCGAACAACCGACGCTGTTCGGAGACTCTCCCGCGGTCAAGCCTCGTTAGCTGGTCAGACCGGTTCGCGGTCCATATCGGGTTCCAGGTAGATCAACCGCGCGGCGGGAACCTTCGCGCGCACCCGTGCCTCGGCGCCGTCGATCGCCCGCGCGAGCTCGGCCACCGTCATCCCGGGGCTGGTGGCCACCTTGGCCGCCACCAGTAGCTCCTCGGGACCGATGTACTGGGTGCGGATGTGGATCACCCGCTGCACCTCGCCGCCGTGCTCGAGTTCGGCGACGATGGTCTCGAGCTCGTCATCGGGCGAGCCTTCACCGATCAACAGGCCCTTCATCTCGATGATCAGGATCACCGCGATGATGGCCAGCAGCACACCGATCATGATGGTGCCGATGGCGTCCCAGACCGGGTCGCCGGTCAGCACGGTCATCCCGACGCCGATGAGAGCGAACACCAGACCGAACAACGCGCCCGCATCCTCGAGCAGCACCACCGGGAGCTCGGGCACCTTGGACTGGCGGATGAACTGCCACCAGCTCGCGTCGCCCTTGACCAAGCGGGACTCCCTGACCGCGACGCTGAAGCTGTAGCTCTCCAGCGCGATCGCGAGCAGCAGAATGACCACCGCGACCATCGGTGAGGTCAGCGCCTCGGGCGCGGCGAGCTTGTGGAATCCCTCGTAGAGGGCGAACACCGCGCCGAGTGAGAACAGCAGGAGGGCCACGATGAACGAATAGAAGTAACGGTCGCGCCCGTACCCGAACGGGTGCAGCTTGGTCGCCCTGCGCTGGGAGGTCTTCTTGCCGAGCAGCAGCAGTGCCTGGTTCGAGGTGTCGGCCACCGAGTGCACGCCCTCGGCCAGCATCGCGGACGATCCGGTGATCGCGTATCCGATGAACTTGGCGATCGCGATGCTCGCGTTGGCGAACAATGCCGCCACAACCGCCTTGGTTCCACCGTCTGCTGCCACTTCGACTCCCCTGAGCTTCACCCGTTGTCGACGGAGCGCAGCTTAGCGCCTCTGTGCGGCAGCCATGGCCAGTGGCTTGGTAGTAGTTAGCTGCGGATCTGATCGAGCGTGGTAGTTCTCGCAGGCACGCCAAGCGCGGCCGGAGTGGGCGTGGGATAGAACCGGGCTGCACCGTGCACATCGATGTGCACCCGGTCGCCTGGGCGGACGTGCAGGTGGCCCTGCACGCGGGCGCGCAGGTGGCCACCGTCGCTGAGCACACCGGGACCACCATGCACCTCGATCGGTTCCAGCATGACGGTGGCATCGTGGCCGTGGAAGATCACATCGCGGACCAGCGCCTGGCCCACGTCCTCCCCCGCGACCGTGAGGAACAGCTGCTCGGGCCGCAGCACCGCGACTCCGGCATGCTGCGGCGCCGATCCGTTCTGCTCTGGTCCATTTTGGGCGGCTAGCGGCACCTCGCCCAGCCAGCTACCTGCCGTGCCTTGCCTCGCCGGGACATCGAGCAGCACGGCCTCACCCACGAACAGTGCGACGTCGAGGTCGGTGGGCTCGTCGTATACCTGCTGCGCCGTCCCGACCTGGGCGATCACGCCGTCGCGCAACACCGCGACCAGATCGGCCATCCCGAGCGCCTCCTCCTGGTCGTGGGTGACCAGGACTGCGGTGGCGCCGGTGGCCCGCAATGCGGCCCGCACGTCGGCGCGCACCTCAGCC
>JBOHER010000481.1:0-1707 GCA_050701115.1 Haloechinothrix sp.
ATGGTGACCTTGACCCCGTAGTTGTGCAGCACGTAGGCGAACTCGACGCCGATCGCGCCCGCACCGGCGACGACGATGCTCTCCGGCAGCTCCTCGGTCATGATCTGCTCTTCGTAGGTCACCACCCGCTCGCTCGTCGACGTGCCGGGCAGCAGCTTGGTAGTCGCGCCCGCGGCGATGATGCAGTGGTCGAAGGTCACCGTCTCGGTACCGCCGTCACCCTTGGCCACCTCGATGGTGTTGGCGTCGGTGAAGTTGCCGCGGCCGTCGAACTGGGTGATCTTGTTCTTCTTCATCAAGAAGTGCACACCCTTGACCCTGCCGTCGGCGACCGTGCGGCTGCGCCTGAACGCCGCACCGAAGTCGAAGGTCACCGTGCCGTCAACGGTGATGCCGAACGTCTTCTGCTCGTTCTGGAACAGGTGCGCGAGCTCGGCATTGCGCAGCAGCGCCTTGGACGGGATGCACCCGACGTTGAGGCACACACCTCCCCAGTACTTCTCTTCGACGATTGCCGTCTTCAGACCGAGTTGCGCTGACCGGATCGCGGCGACGTACCCGCCGGGGCCTGCCCCGAGAACCACCACGTCAAAGTGTGTGCTCATGGTTGACGAGCATATGGGACGGCGCCAGCCCCAGGCGCTCGATCAGGTTTGGGGAGATCTCGGTCACGCGTCGTAGTCGACAGTGACCTGCTCCGACACCGGGCGGCTCTGGCATGTGAGCACGAATCCGGCGTCCACCTCGGCGGGTTCCAGGGCGAAGTTGCGCCGCATGTCCACCTTGCCGTCGACGACCTTGGCCCGGCAGGTGCCGCACACCCCGCCCTTGCAGGCGAAGGGCAGATCCGGCCGAACCTGCTGCGCCCCATCGAGCACCGTGGTGTCGCGGGGCAACGCCACCGTGGTGGACCGGCCGTCGAGGACGACGGTGACCTCGCTGCTCTCCCCAGCGATACCGGGCTCGGGATGAGTGGACGGGTCCGGCGGCAGGTCGCCGACGTAGAACAACTCCTGGTGCACCAGCTCGCGCGGCAACCCGGCGGAATCCAACACGCCCTGCGCGTCGGTGATCATGCCGAACGGCCCGCACAGCCACCAGTGAGCGACCTGCGCCGGATCGCCGAGCAGCGGCAGTATCGCTGCCAGGCGGTCGGCGTCCAGCCGCCCGGTGAACAGCTCCACCTCGCGTGGTTCCCGGGACAGCACGTGGATCAGTTCGAACCGGGTCGGATAGCGGTCCTTCAGGTCGGCCAGGTCGTCGGCGAACATCACCGTGCTGGTCCGCCGGTTGCCGTAGAGCAGCGTCACCGTGCTCTCCGGATTGCGCAGCACCGACGCCGCGATGGACAACGCGGGCGTGATGCCAGAGCCCGCGACGACCAGCACGTGATGCCCCGCTACGCCGACGTCCGGTGTGAAGCTACCGGTGGGCGTGGACACCTCGAGCTCGTCACCGGGCCGCACATCGTGCACCAGCCAGGACGAGAACATCCCATCGGGAACTTCCCGCACGCCGATTCGGGGCGCGGCTCCGGCCGGGGCGCAGATCGAGTAGTTCCGGCGTTCCTCGCGCCCGTCGATCACGCGGCGCACGATCAACGACTGTCCTGGCAGGAAGTCGTAGTCGGCCACCAACTCGGGCGGCACGTCGAAGGTGACCGCTACCGCGTCGTCACACAGCCGCGCGCTCTCGGCGACCGTGAGC
>JBOHER010000482.1:0-5136 GCA_050701115.1 Haloechinothrix sp.
CACTTTCACTCACGACCCCAGCCCAGCATGAGTGTGATCACCAGGAGGGAAGGGAGCCATATGCCGGTACGGGATGCGCGGCGGGAGGATCTTGAAGAGATCTGTGCGCTCATCGAGGAGCACGCCGCCTATGAGGGAAACGACGAGCTGAAGCTGGATCGGGACGCGATGGGGGAGCACCTGTTCGGCGCCGACCCCAAAGCGTGGGTGGTGCTCGCCCACCCGCACGATCAGCCCGACCGGACCGCGGGCTTCGCGTTCTGCAGCTGGAACTTCTCCACCTGGGAAGCCAGACCAGGGATCTGGATGGACGACCTGTTCATCCGACCCGAGTTCCGCCGGTTCGGATTGGGCCGGGAGTTGCTCGCCGAGTTGCGCAACCGCACCGAAGGCCGCGTCGAGTGGGAGATGCAGGAGACCAACGCCAAGGCCGCCGAGTTCTACGCCGAATTGGGTGCGACTCCGGTACCGGGCTGGGTCCGTTACCGCTGGCAGCCGTGAGCTCACCGCACGAACCAGCCCGTATCGTAGAAGGCATGCCGGACCGCCTGAACCGACTGTCGTCCTCCATCGAGGACTACGTCCGGGTCATCTACGGCCTGGCCGAGCGCGGCGAGGAAGTCACCAACACCTCGCTGGCAGGCAGGCTGGGAGTGAGCCCGTCCTCGGCCTCCGGGATGGTCACCAAACTGTCCCAGAAAGGCCTCGTCGCACACGTTCCGTATCGAGGGATCGGATTGACAAGGGAGGGGCTGCTGCTCGCCAGGTCCGTCCTGCGCAGACACCGGCTCATCGAGTCCTATCTGGTGTCCGAACTCGGCTACACCTGGGACGAGGTACACACCGAGGCCGACCTGCTCGAGCACGTCGTCTCGGATCTGCTCGTCGAACGCATCGCGGCCAAGCTCGGCAACCCGGTCCGCGACCCGCACGGTGACCCGATCCCTGCCGCCGACGGCAGCGTCGAGGAACTGTCCACCCGGATGCTCGACGAACTGGAGCCAGGCGCGGTCGGTGAGATCGTGCGGGTCTGGGACACCGACCCCGACCTGCTGCGTTTCCTCGCCGACCGGGAGATCGGTCTCGGCGAGCGCATCGAGGTGGTGGAGCGTCAGCCCTTCGGCGGTCCGCTGGTGGTGAAGGTGGGTACGCCCCCGACGGCCGCCACCCACGCGCTGGGCAAGGAAGTCGCCCAGGCGCTTTCGGTCGCTTTGCGGTAGGAACCCAAGATCAGCGCTACCGTCATGGTGTGGACGGTGTTCGCGGAATCCTGATCGACATCGACGGTGTGCTCACCGTGTCCTGGCGGCCGATCGACGGTGCGGTGGGCACCCTTTCCCAGCTGCGGGAGCGGGATCTCGGTGTCGCGTTGCTCACCAACACCACCTCGAAATCGCGGGGCTGGATCGCGCAGACGCTTGCCGATGCCGGATTCGACGTCAGCATCGACGATATCGTCACCGCGCCGTCGGCCACCGCGGCGTACCTGAAGCAGCATCACCCCGGCGCCCGCTGCCTGCTGCTCAACAGCGGAGACATCGGCGAGGACCTGGCGGGCATCACGCTCGTCGAGGACGATCCCGATGTCGTCGTGTTCGGTGGGGCGGGTCCGGAATTCTGCTACGACGCACTCAACCGTGCCTTCGGCTACCTGCAGGACGGGGCCCGGCTGATCGCGATGCAACGCAATCTGTTCTGGCGTACCGATGCCGGGCTGCAGTTGGACACCGGCGCGTTCCTGCTCGGGCTGGAACGGGCGGCGCACCTCGAGGCCGAGGTCGTCGGCAAGCCAGCGGCCAGCTTCTTCACCGGCGCGCTCTCCGCGATCGGCGTGCGGGCAGCACAGGCAATGATGATCGGCGACGACATCGAGTCCGACGTACTGGCGGCCCAGGAGATCGGCATCACCGGCGTGCTGGTCAAGACCGGCAAGTACCTGCCGGAAACGCTCCGCGATGCCGACGGCACGCCGGATCACGTGATCGACTCGATCGCCGGCCTGCCCGGGCTTTTGTGATCGCCCACGCTGCGGGGCGCGGCGACCCCTTGCAGCTAGCCCTCGGACTCCAGCAGCAGGTTCACCGACAGTTCGAGCCGGTTCTGCACGTCGGCCGCCGACGCCCTGCGGGTCACCCACGCCACCAGGTTGGCCATCCACACATCGGCGATCAGATGGAAGATCGCCCGGTCACGCTCGCTGGGCTCGTCCTTGCCCATCGCGCTGGCGAACATGCTTTCCATCAGGTGACCGACCAGTTCCACCTCGGCAGCAGCAGTGGTGTCGGCGAACATGAACGCGCGCACCATCGCCTCGGTTAGGTGCGGGTCGCGCTGCATCATGTGGGTGTTGCGGCCCAGCACGAACAGTAACCGTTCCTTCGGGGTGTCCCCTGGAATGGCGGAGCGCTCGAGCTTCTCGTGCGCACGTTGGAACTCCCTGGCCAGCCCCGCGACCAGGAGATGGATCTTGGACGGGAAGTAGCGGTACAGGGTGCCGAGCGCGACATCGGCCTTTTCGGCGACCGCACGCATCTGCACCGCGTCGTAGCCACCCTTCGTCGCCAGCGCCAGGGTTGCGTCGATGATCCGCTTACGCCGATCACGCTGCGCGGCTGAGCCGAGCTCCTCGCCCCTGAGCGTGGGCATTGCGGTGGTTTTCGCGTTCGCTTTTGGCGGCATGGATGTGTCTCCCTGACGCGGTGTGTGTTTCGTTCCGGAGCGTGGGTGCGCATCGGAACTTGTTTCAGTTTCTCCGCTGAGACTACCCGAGATCGGCTGTCGCTCAACTACGGGTTGTTATCGAGTTGCCCGCGAGCCGTGGTCGACGCAAAGCTATAACACGTTCTACTCTGTGCAGAGCAGTTCGAGCCGCAGGAGGAATCGTGCCGATCGCCATCACCGACACCCAGCGGGCCCTGGCCTCGTCCATTCGGGACTGGGCGGCGCGCATCAGCCCGATCGATGCGGTGCGGGCCGGCAAGCAGGGGCCGCCTGGGCCCGCGCGGCCGACGTGGTCGCAGCTCGCCGGGATCGGGGTGTTCGGCATCGCTGTGCCTGACGAACTGGGCGGTGCGGGCGGGTCGATCGTCGACGCAGCGGCCGCGCTCGAGGAGACCGCGGGCGCGCTGGTGCCCGGCCCGGTACTGCCGACGATGCTGGCCGCCTTGGTACTCGGTCGTGCGCCAGACGCACCCCTTGCGAAGGAGTTGGTGCCCGCGCTGGTGTCCGGTAACGCGCGTGCGGCCGTCGCGGTCGGCGAGACCACGCTGGTCGGCACGGTAGCGGGCGACGGCGGTATCCGGGTCGACGGTGATGCCGGCCTGGTGCTCGGCGCGGATCGCGGCGCGCACCTGCTGCTCGCGGCGACCGTGGACGGTACCCAGCGCTGGTTCGTCCTTCCCGCCGAACACCCCGGCGTGGTGGTCGAGCCGGCAGAGCCGATCGACTTCTCCCGCGCGGTCGCGCGGGTACGCTTCGACGACGTCACCGTGCCCTCGACCGCGGTCGTCGCTGGGTGCTCCGGTGAGCTGGTGCGCGATCTCGCCGCGGTCCTCGCCGCGGCGGAAGCGGCGGGCATCGCCGCGTGGTGTGTGCGCACCGCGGGCGACTACGCCCGCGTGCGCGAGCAGTTCGGCCGCAAGATCGGTTCCTTTCAGGCAGTCAAGCAACTGTGTGCGCACGCTCTGTGTCGAGCCGAGCAAGCCGCAGCGCTGGCCTGGGACGCTGCCAGGGCCGTCGATGAGGCCCCTGACCAGCGTTCCTTCGCCGCCGCCGTGGCCGCAGCCGGGTCGCTGGACGCGGCGGTGGACAACGCCAAGGACTGCATTCAGGTGCTCGGCGGCATCGGCTTCACCTGGGAACACGAGGCGCACCTGTACCTGCGCAGGGCCATCGCCCTGCGTCAGTTGCTCGGTGGCTCGTCGGCCTGGCGCAGGCGCACCGCGCGGCTCGCCATGGCAGGAACCCGCAGGAGTCTGACCGTGGATGCCGCTGACTACGAGCCGGACGCGGCCGTGCCGGATGCCGTGCGCGCCGGCATCCGTGCGGAGGCAGCGCGGATCGCCGCGCTGCCCGCGGAGCAGCGGCGCGCGCGGCTGGTCGAGACCGGCTACCTGGTGCCGCATTGGCCGAAGCCCTACGGCCTGGCCGCCACGCCCGCCCTCCAATTGGCGATCGACGCCGAGCTGGACCGGGCCGGGGTGAGCAGGCCGAACCTGGTGATCGGCGCGTGGGCGATGCCCACGCTCCTTTCGCACGGCACCCTGGAGCAAGCCGAGCGGTTCGTCACGCCGACCCTGCTCGGCGAGCTGACCTGGTGTCAGCTGTTCAGCGAACCGGAGGCCGGATCCGACCTGGCGTCGTTGCGGACGACGGCGGAGCGGGTGGACGGCGGATGGCGGCTCACCGGGCAGAAGGTGTGGACCTCGCTCGCGCGCGAAGCGGATTGGGCGATCTGCCTTGCCCGCACCGACCCCGCAGCCCCGAAGCACAAGGGCATCACCTACTTCCTGGTGGACATGCGATCCGAGGGCATCGAGACCAGGCCGCTGCGGGAGATCACCGGTGACGCGCGATTCAACGAGGTGTTCCTGTCCGAGGTGTTCGTGCCGGACGACTGCGTGGTCGGCGAGGTCAATGGAGGCTGGCGCCTGGCACGCACCACGCTTGCGAATGAACGGGTCGCCATGAGCGGCGGTTCCTCGCTCGGCGAGAGCGTCGAACGGCTGCTGGACCTGGTGCGCGAGCGGGGCACTGATCAGATCGGCGGGGACGAGCTGGGCAGGTTGATCGCCGAGGGCTCGGCGTGCTCGATCCTCGACCTGCGGTCGGTGGTGCGCAGCCTGGGCGGTCAGGATCCCGGCCACGAATCCAGTGTGCGCAAGCTCGTCGGTGTGCACCACCGGCAGGCTGTGGCCGAGGCCGCGCTCGAGTTGCTCGGGCCGGACGGTGCGATAGTGCTGGGATCCACCCGGGACGTCCAGCACGAGTTCCTGCTGAGCCGGTGCCTGAGCATCGCGGGTGGCACGACTCAGGTGCTGCTCAACGTCGCAGCGGAACGCCTGCTCGGGCTGCCGCGGGAGTAGGGCGCGTGGCGGGCTGAAGGTGGCCTTCGGTGCCTATTGCGCACCGAAGGCC